>NZ_JALLPL010000001.1:633068-949602 GCF_023276355.1 Haloplanus sp. XH21 | reverse complement strand
AAAGCTGTTGAGAGTAGTAAGGAAACTGTCCCGAATCCCGATGATAATCGGATCGGGGTGGTCTGGCACACGCAGGGTTCGGGCAAGTCGCTTTCTATGGTTTTCTATGCGAATAAGGTTCGGCAGCTGGAAGAAGCCCGTAATCCGACTCTCGTTTTCCTAACCGATCGTAATGATCTGGACGAGCAATTGTTCAAGGAGTTCAAGAAGCATGGTTTGCCGGCGGAATGGGCAGACGATGATAATAGAGTTGAGCTCCGGGATCGGCTGGATCGGGAGTCCGGAGGCATAGTCTTTGCTACGGTTCAGAAGTTCCAGACGACGGATGAGGAAGCGGTCTATCCGGAGGTGAATGACCGCGAGAACATGATTGTGGTCGCGGATGAAGCTCACCGTACCCAGTACAAAGAGTTAGCTGCGAACGTGAGGAGAGCTCTTCCGAATGCATCATATCTGGGCTTTACTGCTACGCCTATTGAGAAAGAAGATCGGTCGACGACCAACACATTCGGTGGCTACATCAGCCAGTATACTATTGACCAGTCTCAGAAAGACGGTTCCACTGTCCCGATCTACTATGAGAGTCGTTTGGCGAAGCTTCAGATTAATGATCCGGAGATAGGAAGGCATTTTGAGGAGTTGATGGAGTCGAAGTCGGATGATTTGCGGGAAGAGATGACTAAGCGGTGGACTAGTCTCCGCCGTATAATTGAGAATAGCGATGAGCGAACACGGCAGATTGCGGAGGATATTGTTGACCACTTTAACGACCGGGAGCTCGAAGGAAAGGGGATGGTCGTCGCGATAAGCCGGCAAGCTGCTATCAACTACAAGGAGGCTATTGAGGAGATCCCTGAGGCTCCGGAAGTTGAGGTCGTTATTTCTGGTGCAGAGGACTTCCTTGATGATCCGGAGGATAACGAAGAGCTGAAGCGTCGTTTCAAGGACGATGACGATCCGCTCAAACTGGCAGTTGTCTGTGATAAGTGGCTGACCGGCTTCGACGTCCCGTGTCTTCACACGATGTATATCGATAAGCCGATGAAAAACCACAATCTGCTACAGGCTATCGGCCGAGTTAACCGGGTCTACAAAGACAAGCCGGGCGGCCTGATTGTCGACTATATGGGTATCGCGGAGAATCTCAAGCAGGCCTTGGATAAGTACACGACTGAGATTCAGGAAACCGCGATGCTCGACTTGGAGGAAGCGGTTGAGGTAATGCATCAGAAGCACGAGAAGGTCGCTAGTTTCTTCGATCACGTCGATTACAGTGATTGGCCGCATCTCGACAATCTGGAGCAGCAACGCCTGGTCCACAAGGCGCAGAACGATGTGTTGGTTACGGAGGAGCGAGAGCAGAAGTTCAAGGAGGCGATGAAGGAGTTGAGGAAGGCTTTTTCGCTGGTTTCCCCTCATCCGGCCTCTAATGAGATACGGCAGGATATGGTGTTCTTCGAGGGTGTTCTTGACAGCATCAGGAGCATGGAAAATCCTGGAGGCGATGAAGATGTCGAAGAGCTTGATTCTGCGATGAAAGAACTCGTTGCAGAAGGCGTTGGAATAGAGGACTTGGTGGAGCTTTCGGGGTTCGATACTTGGGAAGAAGAGAAGCCGATTCTCGGTGAGAAGTTCATGTCGGACGTTGAGGAGGTGGAGTTCGAGAATCTTCAGGTGAAGATGCTGGAGCAGTTGATCCGTAACGAGATATCAACTCGGAAGAAGGGTAACTTAGCGAAGTACGAGTCATTCGAAGAGGAGTTGGAAGAGACTATTGAGGAGTACAATAATGACTTTCTTTCTACTCAGGAGGTCATCAAGGAGCTCAAGGGTTATGCAGAGGAGATTCAGGAGACGGACGACCGACAAGAGCAGTTGGACTTGAGTGATGAAGAGCTAGCCTTCTATGATGCGATTTCAGCGAATACTGATACGGATATCGACGAAGAGACGCTGAAAGATATCGCTCGGGAGCTAAAGCAGAATCTGAAGGATAGTATCGAAGTTGATTGGACGAACCGTGAGAAGATTCGTGCCGAAATTAAGACCGAAGTGAAGGCAGTTTTGAGAGATAATGGCTTGAATCTCTACCAGCACGAAGATTTGGTTGATCCAATCGTAGCTCAGGCCGAAGCGTTCTATGGTGGTGCAGCGGCGTAGAATTTCAAAAGAAACTGTGCCTATCTTTGTATAGAAGAGAATTCCTCGTTTAGTCTTCGTAGTGAGTGTTGACGGCGAGAATCTACTCAACGTAGCGAAACGCAATGATCTCCTCGATGATCCAGAGGTACGGAAGCTGGTCTTAGCCGCCGGTATTTCCGACAATCATCACCTCCAAGAGACTGCCTCGAAAATTGTTCTGGGGAAGTCGGTTCGGCACTGGGAGTATCCTTTCGACCGGCAATCACACGTAGGAGATATCGAACTGGGAAGGACGTTCCAGAATCAGCGTTTCCAGCTTTCGCAGGAAGATCTCACTAAGCATCTTCTCGCTGTCGGGCAGTCGGGTTCGGGGAAGACCACGCTGTTCTACTCGTTGATGGAGGAGATTGAGAAGCCGTTCTGGGCGTTCGATCTGAAGCAGGACTACCGGCACGTCGACGACATCTTGGTACTCCCGTGGTCGGAGCTCCGGTTCAATCCGTTGAAGCCGCCGGAGGGTGTTTCGCCCCGGCGCTGGGCCCAGGTTTTCGCCGAGATCTTCGGCCACGCTACTGCTCTCCTCAGCGGTTCGAAGAACTATCTGGTGAAGAAGATTGTCGAGCTGTACCAATTGTACAATCTGTTCGACCGAGTCGAAAAACCGTATCCCAGTCTCCACGAGTTGGAGATGCTGATCAACTCGGATGGTGTCAACTTTGTCAGGAAACAGTCAGACTACCGCGATACACTGCTCAACCGTTTGGAGGCGATGAACCTTGTCGCTGGAACCGTCTTTGACTGTAGTCAAGGTTATTCGATCCAAGAGCTTCTACAGCGGGATGTTGTCTTCGAGTTCGACGGTCTTTCCCGAGACATTCAGAACTTCCTGATGGAGATTCTCTTTGCGTACGTCTTTGAGTACAGGTTGGCGCAGAGTCACAGGGACGAGGGGCTCAACCACGTCTTCTTCCTCGACGAGGGAAAGCGAGTTTTCTCGGTGTACAAGGAGCGGCAGGATGCTTCTGGTATTCCGGAGGTTGATGAGTTGACGGCGAAGATGCGGGAGTTTGGGGAGGGTTTGGTGGTTGCGGATCAGGAGGCTTCGAAGCTGACTGATTCGATCAAGGCCAATACCTACACCAAACTGCTACTGCCTACGGCGGGGAGGAAGCAGTTCCAAGCGGTTTCGGAAGCGATGAATCTCTCGGAGAGGCAGGCGGAGTTTGCCCAAGGCCTCGAAGTTGGCGAGGCGATTGTCCAGGTCGGAAGCGGTGACCCAGTCCCGGTCAAGCTCAAGAACTACGAGATAGAGAAGCAGGTTTCGGATGAAGTGCTCGAAAAACAGCAAGCGAAGAACTGGGACGAACTCGACTCAACTCCGAGGGATGCGACACCTGAGTTCGAACAGGCCGTCCTCTCCGACCAAGAGCCAAGAGAAATCCCTGACGACCCGGAAGGAGAGATCGAGGTCTCAGAAGACGCGGATCGGTTACTGGAAGATATCGTCGAGAATCCGTTCAAGTCTCTGACCGAGAGGTATGAGGAGTTCCCTAGCAGTTACAAGGGAAACAAGGCGAAGAACGACTTGGTCGACCATGGCCTTGTCGTCGAGAGGAACGTCCGGGTGGGGGAGCAGAGGAAGCTGCTTCAGTTGACGGAGAAAGGCCGGGACTACGCCGAGTCCCTAAATCTGGAAGTGAAACATATGGGTCGAGGCGGAGTAGTTCATCGGTACTGGCAGCATCGGATCAAGGATGCATTCGAAGAAGCGGGTTGGGATGCCTTCCTCGAAAAGTTCGATGCCGATGTCTACGTCAACATGGGAAACACAGAGTTAGTGGTCGAAGTAGCGATGGGCGATAACCCAAGAGAAATCGGCCACGTAGAGGATCACATCGAACGCGGATTCATCGTCTGGATCGCCTGCCGAAACAAGGAGATTCGAGACGGACTGAAGCAGAGACTGGAAGAGAACGGATTGGATTCTGATTCCGTGGTGTTTCGACTGTTTCGGCAGTTCAACGAGTTAGAGATCGATACCGAGTGAGCGTTTCGGGGAGTTCGGCGTATCGGAAAGTATGGTTGTTAGTTGATAATCCTCTGTACTTCGTTCCAGTCTTCTAGTATGTCGTTGCCTTTGTTCCACCACTCTTCGAATGGTGGTCGGGATGCTGCTTCGGTGATCTCAGCGTATTGTCCTCTTCCAATGGTGTTGATTGAGGGGATGTTGTAGGCGTGGTTCTCCGAGATCAGCCATCGGTCGTGTATTTCGGCTGCTGTGTCGCCTGAGATGACCCGCATCTCGGCGTTGATTCCTTTCTCTTCGAGTTCTTCTTTGAATCTCTCGAAGTCTGCTCTGAGGTTGTGGTCGGTTTGTGGGGTACCGGTGAGGATGCGGACTTCGTCGATATCGTCTGTGTCGATCTCTTGGATGATGTATTCCAGGCCTTTCCGGGTGAAGTACTTGTCAAACCAGTAGAGGTAGGAGTCTGATTTGCGGACGAGTTCCCGAATGTTCATTTCGTTAGTGAACGGTGTTTCCGGTGAGAGAGCTCTAGCACCTCCCGAAATATCTTCTTCGCCGGTAACTTCCTCTAGCTTGTTCAGTATTTGTTGGGCTCTGTAGTTCAGGAATCGGTCGTAGTTATTCTCCATCAAGCCGGACTCGTCTAGGTTCGGGATGAGGTGTGTTTCGAGCGCGTCTTCGAGCTGCGGGTTGTCAATCTCGTTCAGGTATTCTTGCGGCGAGTCGCTGAAGTCAGAAGATTTGTTGATGTTTGCCGGGAGGAACATGATGTTCGCTATACTGTTGATCATCTCGTCCTCCACTCCCTGGGTACGGAGGTAGTTCCGTGGGAAGATGTGGTGCATCTCCGTCTGTTTGTATTTGGAGAAGTTGTCATGCGAGACCGGAGCGTTGTTTACGGGGTTAGCCGGGTTTTGACTGGCGAATAGGCAGATTATGGTTTTGACAAATGCGTTTCTCAGGGAGTAGTTTTGGTCGATGATGTCTTCGGCAGTTCTCTGGATATAGCTATACTTGAACTCGACAGGTTCCTCTTTGACTATCTCTTCCATCGACTGTCCGTCTTCCTCTAACTTGCTGGCGACGGCAGAGTCGAATCGGTTGGAGATGGCGGATTTCCAGAACCAGCGGATGAGCTTTTGTTTCTGTTCTTGGCTTGGTTCCTTGTTGCCCATCAGGTAGAAGAATCGGCTTAGAGGCACTACCTGGGCAGGGTATGGGAGCAGGTCGAGGGTTGGAAGGCTGAGGTTGTTATCGAGGAAGTCGATGGATTTCTTGATTGATTCAATAACGTCTTCCCACTCTTCTTTGACCTCTTCGCTATCCAGTCCGAGGATGTCCTGTCGACGGCAGCGTCCTGCGATGTTGAGGGATACTGCTTGTAGGATAGTTATGTCTGGAAGGTCTTCCCCGATTTCATCCTTGAATTTGGCCAGCTCGTCGCGTAGATTGAATTCTTGGCCGCTCCACGTCTTCGCGATCATTAGGTCGACGACGGTCAGAGTCTGGCCCTTTGTGTTGATCCGTTCGAAGATATCGCAGACTGCCTCCCAGTCAGCTTTGTTGGCGAGTATAATTGAGAAGTCGTAGTCGTGGAAGACTTTTCTCAGGTGGTTAAGTTTCTCTCGCCGCTCTTCTGAGAACTTACTGAGGTACTCGAAGTCTAGATCTGATTGATCTACGAGGATCTGCTCTAAGGGAATGAATCGTGATTCGATCTCTTTCTCAGTTTGCTGTATATCGTCGAGGATGGCCTCTCCTGAGTCTGTGATATAGTATCCGCCGTCTTCTTTTCTGATTAGTTGTAGTGGTCGAAGCCATTTGCACCGTTTCCCAAATTCGTGGTAAGCTGTTGAGGAGGATCCACCGTAGATTTCTTGGAACTCTGGTTTAGCCCCGTTTCGGGTGATGCCAGGATTCTCTTGGATGATTTCGAGTGTTTCCTTGATGAACTTGGTCTGGTTGACGAGGATGTTAGCAACGTATTGGTAGTCGCGGTTCTCCAGCGCATGTTCGCCATCCGGAGTGAGTTCGTAGTCCTCCTCCGTCTCTGAAAGAATATTGATGTCTACTAAGCTGCTGAGGAATCCATCAAGAGGACTATCTCCGAGGTCAAGGTTCTCTTGGACATCATCAAGCGAGTTATTTTCTACGCCCTCAAGAACCTGCATCAGCATGTCGTCGGACTTGACTCCGGGAACAGAGTACATACTCTTTTTTCGATCCCGGATATCCCCTTCTAGGATGAATTTCTCCTCTTCTAAGTCGAAGACGACGTCTATCTCCTTCTCCCCGCCCTGCATTTCCAGTTCCTCGCTCTTTGCGGCATAGTAGAGGCTTTTCAACCTCTGCTGGCCGTCGATTACAAAGAATCGGTATTTGAGGGTGGAGGAGCTTGATTCGCCGTCTCCAATTGGTGCAGAGTATGTGAAGTCCTCGTTCGTAACCCAGAAAATCAGGCTGCCAATAGGGTAGTTCTTGTAGATGCTGTCGAGAAGGTCCAGGATCTTCTGCTCATTCCAGACGAATTCTCGCTGGAACTCTGGGATATGAATACTTCCGTCGTCGATATATTTGATGAGATCTCGGTAGTTGAGATCGCCGTTCGTAATCTCCCCCTCTTCAGGGACCTCAATTCCCATGGCTTGGATAGAAAATCGCAGATGAGTTATTTCATTCTTTGCCCGTAGTAGCGATAAACACCAACCTAGATTATAAAAAAGCTAAACACCAATTTTCTCTTGAAAATCCAAACGAAAGGAGGAGAGCAGAGAAGAGGGAAGTGAACGGATAATAAGCTGGTCCACCCGAGAACCTTATTGAGGGTTCGGTGGTCCGCATCCGAATTGAGGTCCTGAATGGCCAAGAGAAAGGCGCTGAGATTTTTCGAGGGAGGGATCCGTACGCTTGGTAACGGTCTTCGGAAGACCATCAAACCCTTCTTCGCTTGAGTGTCTCAGCGACTTCCGGCCAAGAGAAGCCAGGGCTGACCGTGTTCTCCTCCAGTTTCCGGAACGGTATCTAATCTATGAGCACAACCGAGTACATCAACGTCAACAGAACCATTCAAAATCTCAAAGAAGAGGTAAGTCAGGAGAACTTCGAGGCGATACGCGACTTCATCAATCATTGTGCTGCAGAAGGAATTGGCGACAGTCAGCAGCAACGACACGTCTACAGTCTCAAGACGCTGCTTCAAAAGTTCGCCCCCGAGGACTTCGAACTACGTGGAGCCTCGGAAGAGGAGCTCAAGTTGGTGCTGGGCGAAGTCAATAGAAGCAGTTACGCGGAGTCGACGAAGGCGAAGTTTCGAGCCGCGTTGAAGAAGTTCTACAAGGTAGAGAACGGCGGAACAGAGCATCCCGAGAAAGTAGATTTCTTCTCAGTTCACAACGGCAACCGAAGCGGTTCAAACGTCTCTCGCGACGACCTGTTCACTGATCAGGAGCTGAAGGCTCTTCTCAGGGGCTTCAACAACGTCAGGGATCGGGCGTTCACGATGGCGCTCTATGAGACTGCTTCAAGGCCTGGAGAGCTTCTTAACTGTAGTATAGGCGATTTCACGGCTAACGGCAAGGGCGACTTCATCTTTCTTGAGGGGCTGAAGGGGACGCCCGACCGCACCAATCAATTGGTTCGAGCGGGGCGAACCTTGCGTGAGTGGCTTGCTCACCATCCCTTTGGAGGCGAGGTCGGCGATATCGACGATTCTTCAGCTCCACTATGGGTGAAGCTCCAGCAACAACAGTGCAAGAAGTGCGGCGACTCATTCCATCGACACAGGGATTCCTGCGATTACGTACCTGACAAGCGGGATAAGATGAACTATCCTGCCTATCGACGCCGATTCAAAGACGCCTGCGAGGAGGCCGGTATCCCAGAGAACAAGCGGAGGCCGTACAACCTGCGGCACACTCGATTGACGGAGGTGGCGACGTTCATGGGGTACGAGCAGTTGAACAAGTTCGCTGGCTGGGTGCCCGGATCAGGCCGAGCCAAGGTCTACGTCCATCTCAACAACGACGATGTCAACCAGGCCATCCGGGACGAGTTCAATCTCGAAACAGAGGAGGACGAGGAAGAGCAGATGCAGGAATGCCCGTTCTGCGGCACCACAAACCAGCCGAACTACAGCGAGTGTCGGGAATGTGGACGGCCTCTCAGCTTGGAAGGAGAGGCGGAGAAAGAGGAGAAGCAAGAGGTGTTAGAGCGTCTCACAGAGCTGGAAGAGAAGGGTGTACTGGAGAAGTTGGAGCGACTGGAGAGTTAGCTTCAGAAGTCCGGTGTGGTGACACCGGTATATTTTCCCTCCTCTCGTTGTTGTGGTATGACCCGCATTGCGTCAAGCGAAGTCTTCGAAGCCGAGGAACTCTTGGACAAAGTCGAGTCCTGGAACGAGGAGGAGATCAAGGAGTTGCCGAAGCTGTATCAGAGGAAGGCAAGGAAATTCCAGCGGCTTCGGAACCGAGGCGAGGAATAACCAGTAACCCAGGTAGTCACCCATTAGTTCCATGTGGAATACTTCGACTACGGAACTGAGAACTTGGACACTGGATTCGACGTGGAGGAGTTTCTGGAGAAGTCGCAGCGGCATCAGGAACTGCGGTTGGAACAGGAGCTTGAGCGAATTGAAGAACAGTTGGAGGAGCGGGATCGAATATTTGAGGAGAATCGTAGCGAGTTAGAGTCAAAGCTGGATTGGTATCTGGAGCGGTTACAGGAGGAGTACAATTCGGTCGGACCGGAATCCGTCGATAAACTGAAAGAGAAAATTGAGGGATTTTACGAGTCGCTCAGAGTGGAGAGACGTCGGCATTGGCGTGACAGGCAGGAGCTGGAGAAGGAGAGGCGTGAGTTACAGAGAGAGCTTGATGAGATCGACAGTTCTCTATCTGAGATTCTCTGAGATCCATACTATGAAACAGGGGAAAGGATATCTGACGCGGTGTATGATCTTCCTGTAGATGGGTCTATCTGCGTGTTCTCGTATTTCTTGATGGGATTGCAGGTATGTTTCCTTTCCAAGTCTGTTTAACGCGAATAGCTCTGCGTATCCTTCATCGATCCAGGAAACCAGTCCAAATGCCGAGGTGGTAATGCCTACGACTATGAGGCTTGCTGCTCCTTTGAGCGCGGTCAGTCTGAGTGATTCGGTCAGTACAAAGACGGATATTGTTTGTGCTACAGCGAAGAAAGGGGCCGCGATTGCCATAATGATCGTCGGGAAGAGTGCTGCGTATAGCATGACCCGTAAGATTGGATGTTGGTTTGCGTGACCGGATTCGTGCAGGAAGACATAATCTGTGACCTTTTTTGAGACTTCTTCGAGAGGGTTCTGATTCATTAAGATCGTGTTGAAGGGTGTGCAGTGTCCACCTCTGTTTGAATCCGAGTTGTACCAATATATGGAGTCCTCGACGCCCTCAGCAGAGTACTCTTGGATATCGAGTATCTTCCTGTGAGTCCATCTAGCGTAGTGTATAGTCAGCCAATCTATGACTCCATCTGTCTCTACGCCTTTGCTGCCCATCGCTTGATCAGATATTGTCGGCTTGGTCTGTTAAGCGTACTTCCCGTGTTTTCCCTTTCTCTCCGCCGTAGTGGTATTCAGCTTTAATCAGATTCAGCTCTTCAAGCTGTTTGAGGTAGTCGCTGGTTCTCCGGTTGGAAAGTGGTTCTCTGCCTCGCTCTTCGGTGATTTTCTGGTATCTCTGGTAGATGCTTCCTGCGTTGACGACCGGGCCTTTCTCTTTGGAGAGCTCTTGGATAGCTTGGTAGAGGTTTCGGTGGTGCTGTGAGAGTTTTTCTAGGTGTTTCTCGATGTGGAGGTTGTAGGCGTCTTCTCGTATTTCTTGGACGAGTTCTTCGGTTACGGCTTCGTCTGCGTGTTGGGCTGCTGTTCTGAGCCAGGTCAGGGCTAGTTCCGCGTTCTGTGTTGAGGAGGCGATGTAGGTTGCGGCGTTTCGATGCAGTGACTTCGGTTTCAGGGTTTTTGAGGCTCTGTCAGCGAGTATTTCATAGATTTGCTGTCCAGTGTAGGGTTCGAACTGGATTCGCCGTGGGTGGAGGGAGCTGTATGTGCGGGGTTCTATCTGTTGTTTCAGGTCTTCTGTGTTGGCGGTGATGGTGATGATTCTGGGCGGGTTGTTGAGGCGTGAGAGGAAGTATAGTAGGTCGTCGCCGTCGTTCAGCAGCAGGAAGTCGAGTTCGTCGAGTACTACTGTGAAGTCGAGGACGTCGGTGTGTTCTTCGATTTTGCGCTGTAGTTCTGAGGTGTGGTGGCCTGTCTGGATGGAGTCGTGGGTGAGTTGGGAGACGAGTTGTTGCAGGATTTTGTACTGGGTGTCGTGTTCGAGGCAGGAGATGTAGCAGGCCTTCCCGTCTATATCCTCCACGTATTTTTTGATGAGGTGGGTTTTCCCGGTTCCGCGTGGGCCGTGGATGTGGAGGTTCTGGTCTGTTGGCGCTTTTTGGAGTTGTTCTCTTTCACTCTCTCTGTCGATGATTTCGTCGGGTAGATGGTTCTGTTGTAGGGGCGTCGAGTCTTCGATTACGGTCATAGAGATACAGGATAGGGTTGGACGGTTACACTGGCTGAGATTGACCGGGTTTCACTTGAAAAATCTCGCTGCCTAATTCTGAAATAGATTGGTCAAGCGAAACACGGTGTGGGTAAGCCGGGATCAAACCCACATCATATACGTTCTCCATAGAGGGGGAGGGGATTATACTGTTCAACAAGTCGAATAGTTCGAAGGGCGTACTCAGAAGCGAAAACTATCTCACCAGCACCTATCATCCCGATCAGCCGGTCGGGAGAGACGTTGAGGTGCAGAGGATAGCCGAGGCAGTCAAGCCTTTAGCAAGGAGGAAAAAGCCGGATAACCTCTTGATTCATGGCCCGGCGGGGGTCGGGAAAACGACCTGTGTCAAGCACGTTTTCAATCGTTTAGAGAAGGAGACCTCGGCTCGGTCCGTCTACATCAACTGCTGGCAGTACAATACTCGTTCATCCCTTCTCACTCAGTTGCTTATCGAACTCGGATATCCTGCACCGAGGAAAGGGAAGCCGGTCGACGAACTTCTTTCCAAGATCCGGGAATGGCTGGACAAGAAACGGAACGTCGCTGTCGCTCTCGATGAGTTCGACCAACTGGAGGAGCGGACAGAGGTTATCTATGATCTCCAGATGCTGAATCAGGAAGCGGAAAACAAGATAGGAGTTGTCATGGTCTCCAACCAGCACCCCTCTAAACTCCAACTCGACCCGCGAAGCCGGAGCCGGTTGAACTGCCAGACACTCCAGTTCCAACCATACAGTGCCGTCCAGCTGGAACAGATTCTGAAGCAGAGAGTGAAACAGTCCTTCAGACCAGGAACCGTCCCTGACGAAGTCATCGAGGAGATCGCAGAATCAGTCGCTGAGAAATCCGGTGACTGTCGAGAAGCCCTGGAGACTCTGTTGCGGGCAGGACGGAAAGCCGATCAGGAAGGCGAGAGCGAAGTCGGGTTGGAAATGCTCCAAATGTAGTACAGCCTCGATGACCTCTGCAACCATGAGCTGGCGGTTTTATGTAGAATGCTGTAGTATAACTCAGGTAGCGAAAACGGACGCTGACAACGGAAATCACGGGACGGTGAGGCGATCCCTGAATTCAGCAAATCAGATTCGGTGCGAAATCCGGAGAGATTTGCTGGAAAACCGCTAGTCTGTCCGACAGGGCTTGCCATGGTCACAACCTGGGTTCAAATCCCAGCCAGCGCATTTTCAGGATTCAACAACGACGAGCGAAGCGAGTCGTCTGAATCCTGAAAATCGTCTCCTGCGGATTTGAATCAGGGAGTGGCGCGAACGAAGTGAGCAGAACGACCGTGGTTCAAATCCCAGCCAGCGCATTTTTGCCGAAGCAAACCGACGAGCGGTGCGAGACGCGTTTCGAGGCGAAATCGTCCCTGATTCGAACCCTACCAG
Organism: Haloplanus sp. XH21; assembly: GCF_023276355.1. Taxonomy (NCBI): domain Archaea; kingdom Methanobacteriati; phylum Methanobacteriota; class Halobacteria; order Halobacteriales; family Haloferacaceae; genus Haloplanus; species Haloplanus halobius. Next base: position 937,462 of record NZ_JALLPL010000001.1, on the reverse strand, counting down.
TCGCGCGCAGCGACCGAAGGGAGCGAGCACGTCTGGTTCTGGTTCACAATCCCAGCCAGCGCATTTTTGCCGAACACGACGAACGAGGAGCGAAGCGACGAGTGAGCGGTGAGGGAAAAATCGTCACCTGTGGATTTGAATCAGGGAGTGGAGCGGAGCGGAACGACCGTGGTTCACAATCCCAGCCAGCGCTCACTCAAGCTTCTTTGCGCTTCAGGCAGGATGGAGCCCCATGGTACTGGTTCAGGCGTTGTCGTACACCGCGCTCGCGGTCGTCGCTGCCCTGGTCGGCGGAGTGATCGCCGTTTACCACGCTCCGGATCCACAGATGGAAAGCAACATCCAACATTTCGCAGCGGGGGTCGTTACCGCCGCCGTCGCCGCTGAGCTACTACCGGACGTTCACGGACGGGCGCCGCTGATCGTCGTTCTCGGGTTCGCCATCGGGGTCGCGACGATGCTGAGCATTCACCAGTTGAGCAAAACTATCGAGAAGCGCGACATCGGCGGACAGTTCGCAGGTGCGGCCGGGCTACTCATCACGGTCAGTATCGATATGCTCATCGACGGGGTCCTCATCGGAGTGACGTTTCTCGACAATCCCGACACTGGCATCATTATCGCCGTGGCGCTGGCCATCGAGGTGCTCTTTCTCGGTGTCGCTGGCGTCGTCGCGCTGCCACGGGACCTCGGCGTCGTCCGGAAACTCGCGGTCCCGGCGGTCTTCGGACTGCTGCTCGTGTCGGGGGTGATCGGTGGCGTGCTTACACTGGACGGCGTGACCGGTGCCCCGATCGCGCTTATCCTCGCGTTCGGCTCTGCGGCCCTGCTGTATCTCGTCACCGAGGAACTGCTCGTGAAGGCCGGGGAGGTCCCCGAGACACCGGTGTCGACGACGCTCTTTTTCGCCGGGTTCCTCGCTATCTTCCTGCTCGATATGCTCCACTGAGGGATGGGCGAAGCGACGGGACGGTCCGCGCTTTCGGATATCTCCGCACCACCGTACACGGTTGGGTCGGGCAACACCGACGAGTGGATCGCGACCGACATGACAGTCACGCCGCCGGAGTAGGGCACCCGAACTGGTCGCCCGGTTCGCGACGAACCAGCGTGTCGTCCGCGAGATATTTGACGAGTACGTTCGCGTCTTCTTCGAGGGACTTGAGATGCTCCCGAAGGAGTTCATCCGTATAGCACCGCACGTAGTACGGCATCCACGGATGACATCGTGCCGATCCCCCGCCCGAAAACCCTTATCAGGCTGACTCACTCACGGCGACCATGGATCGACGCGCGTTTCTGACCGTCGTGGGCGCCGGCCTCTCGGGCATGGCTGGATGTGGGGAAGGCGGGGACGGAGCGGCCACGCCGACCGACACGGACGGGACGGAAACGCCGACGAGTACCGCGACACCGACGACAACGACGGCGACGCGGACGCCACCGGAACGCCAGTACCAGCCACAGTTACTGGACGCGGCGCTCGTTTCTATGTGGAGCGAACCCGGCGATCTGCAGGCGAATCAGGTCGAGAGCGTCCGGCGCGGGCAGCCCGCGGTCGTCGCCTTCCGATACCGCCTCCGGGTGCCCGAAGGGACGATCAATCTCAAGGAGGGCGTCGACATCCTCCACGACGGTGACCTGATCACCCGACAGTTCCGGGACATGGACCGCCAAGTCGACGAGGCGGGTCTCTACACCTGGGAGGACGCGATGACGTTCGAGACGGCCGAGTGGCCGGTGGGCGACCTGACGGCGACGGTAGCCATCGGCGAACTCCAACTGCACCGCACCTCGGCGGAAGTGTCGACGCAGTTCACGGTGCGGGAGTGAGCGATCCGGGGCACGGCCGGACTTCGCGGTCGTTGCGTGACGCCGTACCACGCTCTCGCGACCGAAAGAGACGGATTTATCAATAGCCATCCCATCCACCGAAGTACGGGGAAACCCGAACGCTCGGTTGGTGTAGTCCGGCCAATCATGTTGGCCTTTCGAGCCGACGACCAGGGTTCAAATCCCTGACCGAGCATGGTTCTTGAACGAGCGGAGTGAGTAAAAGCACGCACAGATGGGGGTTTGAACCACGCGAGACGAGCAGCAGTGAGTCTCGCAATCGGGGCCACCCCTGACCGAGTAGGTCTCTCAAACCACTCCGCGAGCGCCGCCCTAACTCAACCACCCGTCGGGTCTGGTGTCGTAGTCGATATCGTCGGCCGCAATGCGCGCTTCGAGGTCCGGGTCGAGGTCGTGGGTCTCGAACCCCTCGCCGTCGTATCGGATGCGCTTGCCGACCTCGGTTGGCGTCGGTTCGCGGTTCCGCCGCCGGGCGATTTCGAGTTCGTGGTCGTCGTACTCTTTGACGATGGTCATCAGGTTGACCGGCCGACCCCACAGATCGTAGGTGCGTTCGAGGACGCGCTTTGCCTGGTCGGTGTCGAGACCGATGCCGTTGTACTGGTGGCCGAGGAGCAGTTCGTTCCGGTTGTCGTAGTTGCCGTCGTAGACGGCGATAGTGGGCTTCCCGAAGTTGGTGAGCTGGAGGAGGAGTTTCTTCTTCACGTCCTCGGGGTCGTCGGAGGCGACCCGGAAATCGCCCGTCGCCTGCGAGAACTCGTACGTGAAGTAGTCGTTCTCGTAGACGAACTTCGGCGAGAGGAAGGCGTCGATGAAGGTCACGTCGTTGTGACTCTCGCGAACCTCGCGCATCCGCTCCCAGCCCGCGACGTAGTCGACGTCCGCGATGGCGGCGGCCACCGACTCGTATTTCGCGTCGTCGAACATGTACCGCGCCAGCCGTTCGAGTTCGGAGCGAGGGATGGACTGGAGGAAGCCGCGGTTCTGTGGTCGGCACAGCGAGAAGTGACGCTCGGCCAGGCCCGCCGTCGTCAGCACCTTCCAGGGGTAGCGCTCGATGTCGACCTCGCTCGCCCGCGCGCGTTCGAGTCCCTCGGCGTCGATGCGCGGATCCGACGGATCGAGGTCGGCGAGCGACTCGGGGTTGATCGACGCGACGGCGGGATCGGGCGCCAGCAGGTCCGCCACGTCCTCGAAATCGATCACGTCGTGGAAGTTGCGCCAGGTGACGCCCTCGACCCGCAGGAGGTGATCGGCCACCTCCCGCCGGTTGGTCACGTTCTCGACGTGCTCCCAGAGTTCCTTCCCGAGTTTGTAGGGGTTGAGTCCGGGCGACCCGAGGACGCGCGCCATGTGGTCGGCGTAGGTGACGAACTCGTCGGCCTCGGCGAAGCCCTCGTCGCTCATCATGCGCGATTCCCAGTACGAGTTGTGGTTCACGAATCCGCCGGCTGCGTATCGATGCGTCTCCTCGACGGAGATGTCGTACACCTCTCCCGTGCCAGACGTCACTGAGACGACTTCGTCGGCCCACCGTTCCGTCTCGAACCATTCGAGGTCGTCAAGATACGTCTGGAGTGCAGCGTCTTTGGCGGCGTAGCTATAGCCGATTTCCTCGTGGAAGCGCCGTGCGGACTCGCCGGTCAGGTGGACGTGCTGACAGCCGTCGGCCTGTTCACGACGGCGAGAGACGATATTGAAGTTCGTCAAGAGCAGTTGCACCGTCGAGCCGATGGCGTCACTTTTCGTACTCAGAATCACGCCGTGGTCACCGGCGTAGCCGTCCGCATCGAACAGTCCCTGCAGGAATGCGGCAACCACGGCCTTCGGCGAGCGCTGGATGGCTTCGGGGACCACCTTGTCACCGGCACCGACCGTCGCGTCGAAGGCGTCGGTGAGCAACCGGACGAGGTTCGCCGAGTAGACGTACGCCCGCCAGCGCGCCCCGTCTTCGCTGACTGTCGTCGGGACGCCGAACAGTTCTTCGACTAACCCGGCGAACTCCGTGACTTTCGCCCGCTCGTCGGCAGTGAATCCCACCTGATTCGAGGCAGCCGAGACGTGGCCGTCGCCGACAAGCAAACCGAGGAATCGAGCGACATCCTCGGTGACCGCGTCGGGCACCCGAATCGGATTGCTCGCCGCTTCGGACTGCGGTGGGCCATCGTACTGTTCCAGCGCTCGTTCGATGGCTTCGCTTTTCTCAGCCCTTCCGAGCTTTCGGTATCGAATCACCGTCGACAGCGAGACACCAGCAACGTCCGCGACGTCGCCGAGTGTCGTGGTCTCGGGGTGTTCCCAGTCGATGTCGACGTACTCGGTCGGCCAGAGGCCGTTTCCGCCGGACACCTCGATTTCGTCGCCGGGAGCCAAGTCGCCGAGTTCGACCCACGAACCGTCGGGTCGTCGCACCCGATGGTTGTCGGAGCCAGTCAACTCGAATCCGCGCCGGGTTTCGACCGTGACGGTATCGTGATCCGAGATGACATTCGTGTCGTAGACCCGTCGCCGTCCGTCGCCGTCCGAGACATCGGCCCCGTCGACGACGACCTCCCGCATCGGAATCAGCCCTCGCTCCGTGAATACGGGCGTCTCCGGTGCGACACAGGCCCACCCCTCGTTCATCACCTTCGTCATTTTCTGCCCCGCGAAGTAGTACGCCTCCCGCCGGAGGATGTCGAGCACGTCCGTCTGCCACGGTTCGAACGCGACGGCCTTGCCGGACTCGTCGTCGTACTGCTGGCCGTGGTCGCGGAGGAAGGCGAGCACGTCGGCGTGCGGCTCGTCGAGGCGGGCCGCCGCCTCCTCGGCGTCCGAGAGGTCGTCCAGCCACGCCTCGTCGAAGGCGTGGCGGCGAACGTCCTCGGAAACGTCGAGGTCGTCGAGTCGGTCACCGAGGTCAACGGGGGCGTCTCCCTCGCGGCGTTCGTCCGCGCGGTCGAACGCGCGGTGTTGGTCGATAGTGTCCTCCAGACAGAGGACGGCGTCGATGAACCGCTCGACTTCCTCGCGGTCGATATCTGGGTCCTCGGCGTAGCCACGGATGGTCTCCGCATGGCGTTCGAGCATGGCCGCGGCGTCGAGCGCCGACCGGTCGTCGCCCTGGCCGTCGCCGAACAGGCCGAACCACTCGTTGTTGGCGAAGAAGTCGGCGTGGGCTTCGACGTGCGTGATGACTGCCTTCTGGTCGGCCAGCGAGTTGGACTCCTGGAGAAAGGCGTGGGCAGGGTTGTCGTTGTTGACGATTTCGAAGGCCTTGCCCATGCCGAACTGATCCTGCTTGCGCTGGCGGTCGTAGGCCATCCCCCACCGCCAGTGGGGGTAGCGGTGCTGGAACCCGCCGTAGGCGATGAGTTCGTTCATCTCGTCGTGGTCGACGACCCAGTAGTTGACGGGGGAGGGGTCGAGTCCTAGCCGTCGGGCCAGATCCGCGGCCTGTTCGACCGGTTCGGTGAGGCGACTCGCTTCCCGTCGGGCGTCGATGCGGTCGTCTCTCATGCGTCGTCCTCCGTGCTCAGGATGTGGTAGATGGCGTCGGTCACGTCCGACGGGTCGGCGACGTAGGCGACGACGACATCCTCGCCGTCGTCGAAGGCGCTCTCCACCTCTTCGGCGTGGGTGGCGTTGATGGCCGTCCCGCCCGGCTGCGTCTCGACGTACGCGTGCAGGTTCGCCGGGATCTCCCGCATCAGGGGGATGACGTGCTCCCGGGTGTCGTTGCTGGAGTTCTCGCTGTCGCCCGCCGCGAAGACGTAGCGGTTCCACTCCGCCCACGGGTAGCGTTCCGCAAGGACCTCCGCGGCGAGTTCGTACGCCGACGAGATGCGCGTCCCGCCGCCGCTACGGATGCCGAAGAAGTCCTCCCGCTCAACCTCCCACGCTTCCGCGTCGTGGGCGATGTAGACGAACTCGGCGCGGTCGTACTTGCCGGTGAGATACCAATCGAGCGGCGTAAAGGTCCGCTCCACGAGTTCGCGTTTCCCCTCGCGCATGCTTCCGGACACGTCGCGGATGTTCACCACGACCACGTTCTTCTCCGTCTTCTCGACGACCTCGGGGTGGCGGTAGCGTTCGTCCTCGCGGCGGAAGGGCACGTCGCGGAGGCCCTCCTCTCGGATGCGGTCGAGCGTGGTCGTCCGGTCGACGTGCTCGGCCATCGACTCGAAACTCTCCCAGCGGTCGCGTTCGTCCGCGGGAATTTCGTCCCACTGGTCGTCGATCCACGCCTGGGAGACGAGGACGTTCTGCTCGCGGCACCACCGGAAGACATCGTCCGGCGTGGCCCCGGCGACGCGCATCGCCTCGCGGACGAACGACTCGTCGAAATCCATCGCCAGTTTCCGCTTGAGGCCTTTCTTGAACAGGCGCTCGAAGTCGAGCGTGCTGTTCGGCCCGGCGCGGGTGAGTTCGGTGAAATCGCCCTCCATCTCCTCGACCACTTCCTTCCCCTTGGGCTCCAGGTCGAGACCGAGTTCCTCGTCGAGTTCCTGGGCGAACTCCTCGGGGTCCATCTCGTAATACTCGTGCTCGCCGCGCTCGTCGCCGGGGTCGCCGTCTTCGTCCCCATCCTCGTCGCCGTCAGCGTCGACATCGGCTGGCTCGGGCTGACCGACCGGGTCGCCGACATCGGGCGTTCCGTCCTGTCCCTGACCGACGCCTCCCTGTTCCCGCGGGTCGTAGACGAACTCCGGCAGGTCGACGACTTTGATCGGGATCCGGATGCTGTCCGGGTCGCTCCCGCCGAGGTCACCGTGCTGGATGAACGCCGCCAGGTCCTCGCGGCGCTCTTCGCCCACCTCGCGGAAGCGGTCGAGATCCTCCCTCAGTCCCATCGGTAACTCACCTCCCGCATCACCTTGCGGCTGGTCAGCTCGGCCGATTCGGGCGTGTACCCTCGTTCGCGGAGGGCCGCGAGCGTCCGGTCTTTGACCCGAGCGGTCTCCGTTCCCGATGGCGGATCCGCCCACTGCGTGGGATCGAACTCCTCGAAGAGGCGCTGTACGTCGCTCCAGTCGTGGGCGTCGAGCACCGCCCGGATGACCGGAATCTCCGCGACGTCGACGTTCTCGATGGCGAAGTCTTCGTCGCGGTTCTCCCACGCGTAGCGGTTGATGGCGGTGATGACCTTCTCGTTGCGGAACGCCACGACGGGGGCGGTCGGCGTGGCGCCGTCGTAAGCACCCTCGTCGAACCGGCCGAGATGCTCGGTTTCGAACACCTTCAACAACAGGGGGTCGGGATCGACCGCGCCGCGGTCGGTGGCCACCTGCTCGTCGTTGGCCCACGCGAAGACGTGTTCGACGTACTCGTTGACCGTCTCCTCGTCGACGCCTTTCTCCGCGAGCACGGCGTCGAGAACGTCGGCCTCCTGCCGGTCGAAGACGTGACTCTTGACGACCGCGAGGCGGTTTTCGTACTCCGCGGCCTCGGCGCGGGAGAAGACGGGCGCGTCGTCCAGCCCCTCGGCCATCGCATCGAGGATGTCGTCGGGCATGATCACTCGTTCCACCGGCAGGTCGGGATGCTGGCGGTCGGCGTCGGTCTGGAGCAGGTCGGCGACGATATCCCGCGTGTACGTGACGGGGATGCCGTGACTGCCGTCGTCGCCGTCGAAGTCGAACGATTCGGCCTCGATGCGCTCGTCACCCTCCTGCAGGTAGCCCTGATCGAACAGCAACGCCTTCTCGACGAGCGTGCGGTCACCGGGGCAGTCCTCGCCGTCCAGGCGGGTGACGACGCTGTACAGCGCCGCCGCCTCGACGGAGTGGGGCGCGAGTTCCCGGTCGACGACGCGGCCGTCGCTCCCGCGCACCGAGAGCGTCACGCCCTCCCGTACCCGCGCGTCCAGATCGGCGTACCCCTCGGCCTCCCAGACGGCGGTTTCGCTGGTCAACTCCCGGCGGACGAGTTCCGCCTCCAACGAGAGCGTCGTCAGGTAGCCGAACTCGTGTTTGTCGAGACGGCGCTTGAGCGCCTTCAGCGGGTCGCGCCCGTTGCGATCGGCGTACTTGTCGAGTTCGACATCGAGGTCGGGGTTCGAGATGATGAGCAGTTGCGTGTCGATGTCCATCCCGATGCCCTTGTCGAGTTTGACCCGTCCCTCGTCGGGGACGTTCAGGAGTTTCCGGAGCAGATCCGCGTGCTGGGCGGCGTCCTCGACGACGGTCAACAGGCCGTTGCCCTGCGAGAGGACGCCGTCGTAGGAGAACGCCTGTGGGTTCTTCCGCCCGCGGGAGTCGAGTTCGCGGAGCATCCCGGGCATCCACGACCCGACGAGGCGCTCTTTCGGCGACCCGTCGTCCTCGGAGTGGAGGACGCCGATTCCCCGCCCCACGTCGACGACGTAGTTTTTCACCCGGAGGTGGCGCGGGTCGGTGATGGAGGAAAACAGGGCGGTCCCCCCGTCCCGGCGGTAGCGCTCCTCCAGATGCTCGTACGCCTCGCGGGAGAAGGGATCGAGGTCGGCGTCGACGCTGATCGGAACGTGGTTCCCCTCGTTGAGATCGGCCAGGATCGACGCTCGCACCTCTGCGGGGAACACCGACAGCGGGTGTGTCTGGACGGGGCTCTCGTACCAGTCGTCCTCGCGGTCGGTCCCGCCGCCGTAACTCAGGCCGCGGTCCTCGGTGGCGCTGGCGACGTTCCACTCGACGGTGTAGCGCCGTCCGGCCTCGGTCTTGGAGTACTCCCGGAGCCCGTTGATGAGACAGCGCTTGAGTTCGGACTTGCCGGTCGCCGTCGGCCCGTCGAACCAGATGATCGTCTCGCGTTTGCCGCGGTCGGCGGCGATGGTCCGCAGGTCGTCGACGAAGCCGTTGAGCACGGCGGTGTTGCCAAGAATGGCGTGCTCGCCGTCGTTGGCAGGGTCGTCGAAGAAGCGGTAGCGCTCGCGCTCCTCGCCCTCCTCGACGACCGTTCGCGTGCCCATCGATTCGATGGCTTCCAGCAGGTATTTCGGTGCGTGCGACGCGATGGAGGGGCGGGCGAGCGCCCGGTCGACGTACTCGGCGAGGCGCATCGGCTCCTCGTAGGCTCCGGAGAGCGCCTCGTCGCCCGCGCGGATGTACTCGTGACCCATCCTATCCCTCGAGTTCACTCTTTGCGACCTCCGCGCCGGCGAACTCCAGCACCTCCGTAGCACCCTCGCGGGAGTAGCCCTGTTCGATGAGCGCATCGATCCACGCGCTCCGCTCGTCGTCGTCGAGTTCGTTCGCCGACACCAGCGCGGAGAAGTTGATGTTGTGTTTCTTGTCCTCCCAGAGTTTGCGCTCCAGCGCCCGGCGCAGGCGGTCGTTGTCCTGCGGGTCGAATCCCTCGCCCTCGCGGGCGCGCCGACTCACCCAGTTCGACACCTCCTGGCGGAAGTCGTCCTTGCGGTCGCTCGGAATCGCCAACTTCTCCTCGACGGACCGCAGGAACGTCTCGTCGGGTTCCTGCTCGCGCCCGGTGAGTTCGTCGGTCACGGTGGCGTCGTCGATGTAGGCCATCACGTGGTCCATGTACTTCTCGCCCTGGCGCTGGATCTCGTCGACATCGTACGCGAGCGCGTGGCGCACGTCCTCGATGGCGCGCTCCTTGTACTCCTCGCGGACGAGTTCGAGATAGCGGTGGTAGCGGTCGACGTTCGACTCGGGGATCGAGCCGTGGTTCTCGAGGTTCTCCTCGAAGTGGGTGAACACCGAGAGCGGGGAGAGATACTCCCGCCCGCGGTGGGTGGCGTCCATGATGGCCTCCGCGATCTCGTCGCCGATGAACCGGGCGGAGACGCCGTCCATCCCCTCGGCGACGTCCGCGGCCTCCTCGCCTTCCTCGCGCAGCTTCTTCACGTCGACATCGTCGGTCTCGTCGATTTCGCCGTTGTAGGCCTTGGCCTTCTGGACGAGCGTGACGTTCTCGCCGTCGGGGTCGGTGATGCGCGTCAGGACGCCGAAGAGGCCCGCCATCTCCATCGCGTGGGGTTCGATGTGCATGTCCGGCACGTCGGCGTTCCGGAGCATTTTCCGGTAGATTTCGGCCTCCTCGCTGTACTCCAGAACGTACGGGAAGTCGATGCGCTTGGTGCGGTCGTTGAACGCCTCCATCTTCTCGTCGCCTTTCTTGTCCCGGTATTCGGGCATGTTGGTGCGGCCGACGATCACCTGGTCGATGTCGATACGGGGGTTGTTTTTCGGCTTGATCGTCTGTTCCTGGGAGGCGTGCAGGAAGTCATAGAGGAACTCCCGCTGGAGTTTCAGGAGTTCCTCGCCGCTGAACAGCCCCCGATTGGCGTTACAGAACGCGCCGGAGTAGTCGAACGCACGCGGGTCGGACTCGCCGTAGACGGCGATCTTGGAGTAGTTGACATCGCCGGTGAGTTCGGTCTCGTCCTGATTTTTCTTGTCTTTGGGCTCGAACGTCTCGACGCACTGGCGCTTGTTCTCGGAGGCAACGAGGCGGATGATCTCGATGTGCTCGTCGAGGACGGCCTTCAGGTCGTCGTCGTACTGCGCCAGCAGGCGATCCATGTAGAACTCGCTGGCGGGGTCGAGCGACTGCTCGTTGCGAATGGTGTAGGGCGCGTCGAGGGTCTCGTTCAATCGCTCCAGCACTCGGTCGCGCTGTTCCTGTGGGAGGAGCACGAGGGGATCCTGGTTCATCGGCGAGACGACGGTGTCGTCGCTGGGATCCTGTCCGCGGATGATGTCACCGAGGTTCACCCACTGGAACGTGTACATCCGCCCGTCATCGCTCGCCGTATAGTCCTCGAAATACCGCCGCACCATCCAGTCGAAATGCGACTTCCCGGAGCCGACGGGCCCGAGCAACAGTTTGATGCGTTTCTCCGGGCCGAGCCCCCGGGCGCCGCTTTTCACCTTGTTGACGAACTCGTGGATCGATTCGTGGACTTCGCGGCCGTAGAAGGTGTTCTCCCCGTCGTGTAACGGGTCCTCCGAGGCCATGCGGTACTCCACGACGCCGGCGTCTTCGTCGTACGCCGTCCCGTAGTAGTCGAACATGTCGGCGACGCGCTGGTGGGCGTTGCGAGCGATCCGCGGGTCGTCGTACACCTCGTCCAGATACCAGTCGAAGCGTTTGGCTTCGCGGAGGTCCGACGGCACCGATTCCTTGTAGTCCTGGCTGAGGTCGTCGAGGGTTTCCTTCGTCATTGTCTCGTCGGTGTCTCGGGCCCGAGCCGCACCGTCACGGCAGTCCGTGGGTTGTGAACACGTATCACAGTACGCGCCCGGCGACGGCCTCGTCGGGAAGCGACAACACACGACGGATGGGCGGCGGGGAGCGGCCGGTTGACGGTGACCCGGTTCGCTGGTAACCGAGACTATAAACACTGTCAGGAGTAGAGACAGATAAGTCTTGTTCCGCCATCGGCCGAACGTCCCGCGATTTTCGGCGAATAGACGGGGGTGTGAAAGCGGTATGAGGGGGGTGCTGGGCGCCCAACACGCCGGTTCGTCTGAGCGTTTCGCATCAGCGGCCCGATCCGGTGTGATGGGACGCGTTCGACGGGGCTGTCGACTGGAACGTTCGTCATCCCGGATGATCCCCGTCGACCGTATTCCAAACGCTCCTATAGACGGCGGCCGAAGGTGGCCCCGTGAGTCTCGAATCGCTCCCCGACGGCTGGACGGTCTGGCACGAGGAGCCGGCGGGCCGGGCCATCCTGGCCTATCGCCCGGACGTGTTCGACACGGCAGCGTTTCCGGCGGCCTGCATGCCGACCATCTACCTCTCGCCCGGGAAACCCGGGCGACGGCCGAGCGCCCGCGAGGCCGACGGCTGGACGATTACGCTCTTTCTCGAACCGGAGGTCGACGCACGGGTCGAATCCTGTGAGACGCGCGAGAAGGCCGTCGAGACGGCGCTCGACCTGGCGCGGGCGTTCGCGACGGGCGATATCGACTACCGCGCCGCCTATCAGGTGCCCCGCGAGGCCTACCTCGACCGCCTCGACGAACTCGTCGGTCGCGAGGCTTAACCGGGCGGGGGGAAAACAGGCGTCCATGTCGGAGGTCACGCTCATCGGAACGCGCCTCGCCGAGGTGGGCCGCGAATTCGTCTTCCGCGGCGAGTCGACCGCGTGCGAGGGCTGTCCGTACCGCGGGCAGTGTCTCGACCTCTCGCCGGGAACCCGCTACCGGATCACGGACGTTCGCGAGAACGCCCAGACGCTCGACTGCGCGGTCCACGACGAAGGCGTCCGCGCCGTCGAAGTCGAACCCACGTCCATCACCGCGAACGTCCCCTCGAAGGCCGCCTACGCCGGCAGCAAAGCGAAGCTAGCCGGCTCGTGTCCCTACACCGACTGCCCGAGCCACACCTACTGCGTCCCCGACGGCGCCGACTTCGACACCGAATACCGCATCGAGGACGTGATCGGCGATCCGCCCCACGACTACTGTATGCTCGACCGGGATCTCACGCTGGTCGAACTCGCGCCGTCCGAGGACTGACCCCGCGCCGACTCGTCGCCGATGTCGGCCAGTCGGCCCCGACGCTCGGCCGCGTACCCGAACACGGTCTCGTAACCCTCCGCCGACATCAGGATCGGATAGAACGGATCGTCGGCGACGTGGTCCTCGCCGTCGGCCGACGCGAACGGCACGCCCGGCGGCACGCGCTCGAAGTTCTCGACGAACACCTCGTGTTCCGAAGCGGGCGCTTTCGGCACCCGGCCGGTGAGTCGGAACACCGGCACGTCGTCGTTGGGGGCGCTGTCCGCCGTCGCGGGGAGAACGCCCGTCGCGCGCAGGAAGGCCGTGACGAGCTGTTCGGCGTTCGCCGCGGCTTGCTCCGACCACTGTCGGCCACATTCCACTTCGATCGTCCGCGGGTATGAGATGAGACGGCCGTCGGCGTAGTCACCCGTCTCGACGAGGGTGTCGATGGGAAGCGCGGCACACAGGTCGGCCGTCTCGGGGTCGACCGTATCGACGAGCGCGAACGGGTGCGCGTACGACTGCGTGGAGTGAAGCGCGAGCGTCGTACACCCCTCGAGTTCGGCCAGTAGTTCGCTCGCGAGACGGCGTTCGTGACTCGCGGCCGCCTCGTCGCCGGGGAACGCCCGGTTGAGGTCGTCGTCCAGATACCGCACGCCCCGGTCGAGGGCGCGCTCGTTGGCGACGATGAACTTCACCGGCCGTTCGAAGGCAGGTGGGTCGGCGAGAATCGCCTCGACCGCTCGCGGGCCACAGGGTTCGTCGCCATGGATAGCCGCGACGACCGCCACCTCGGGGTCGTCGCCGAACTCTCGAATCCTCATTACCAACTACTAGTCGCGGGCGTTAAAGTGCGTTTCCGTCCGCGCGCCCCACCACAGACGTTACTTCCGTCGGCCCCGTACGAACACCATGGACGATCACACCCACGACTACAGCGTGGCGCCGCCGCCGACCGGCGCGCCGACCGGGTGGGATCCACAGCGTCCCGAATCGAACGGGTGGGAACACGGTACGCTCCGGCGTGGGGTGATCCACGGCGTCCGCCTCTACAACGCCGGTGCGTTCCACGAAGCCCACGACTGTTTCGAGGACGAATGGTACAACTACGGCTCCGGCACGACCGAGAGCGCCTTCCTGCACGGAATGGTCCAGGTCGCCGCCGGCGCGTACAAGCACTTCGACTTCGAGAACGACGACGGGATGCGCTCGCTGTTCGAGACGGCGCTCCAGTATCTCCACGGGGTCCCCGAGGACTACTACGGGGTCGCCGTCGGCGACATTCGAACGACGCTTGACGCCGCACTCGATGATCCAACTGTCCTCCACGGGTGGCACATCGAACTCGACGGGGAACGTCCGGCGGCGACGGCCGACGACTTCGAGTACGCTGAGTCGTTGGAGTGATCACCGTAGCTCGCCGTCAGCGTACGACAACGGCCCGTACACCGCGCCGACGACGACGGCGCCCGTGCGGTCGACGGTGTACTCGTGGACCACCAGTTCGGGCTCGCCCTCCCAGTTCCAGTCCCGGATCCGTTTCGCGTCGGCGAGTTTCTCGCGCAAGTCGGCGCGACACGCCGCCGCCGACCCCGCGCTGCTCTCCATCATCACGCCCCCCTCGTCGGCGCGGATCCAGCCCAGACCGGCGGCGATGGTTTCGTCGGTCCGGGTCGCCTCGTTTTCCGCGAGCACCGTGCCGACCGGCGCACCGACGCCGTACGTCGCGTCGAGACGCTCCGCTTCGACGACGCGACGGCCCGGCGGGATCATCGACGAGTAAGTGACGAGGTTGTAGTTGTGGATGCCCGCATCCGCGAGCGCCGCGTCGAAGGCGCTCAGCGGCGTGCCCGCCTCGCCGTCCCCCCAGACGACATCGATGGTCTCGTTCATGCCGACCACAGGCGGGTGAGCCTTAAGGGCGTGTCGTCGCGCGCCCGCGGCGGTCGGTGTTCTTTATACCACGGCGGCCGACGACGCGGTATGGTGCTCAGAGCCGTCGATGGCGTCGAACCGACCGTTCACGAGGAGGCCTACGTCGACGACGCGGCCGTCGTCGTCGGCGACGTCACCCTCGAGCGCGACGCCTCGGTGTGGCCGAACGCCACGCTCCGCGGCGACGATCCGATCGTCGTTCGGGAGGGCGGAAACATCCAGGACAACGCGGTCTGTCACGAGGACGCCGTCGTCGGCCCCTACGCCACCGTCGGCCACGCGGCCATCGTCCACGGCGCGACGGTCGAGGAGCGAGCGCTCGTGGGGATGGGCGCCGTCGTCCTCAACGACGTCACCGTCGGAGAGCGGGCCATCGTCGCCGCCGGGAGCGTCGTCACCGAAGGGACGGAGGTTCCACCCGAGACGCTGGTGGCGGGGACGCCCGCCGAGCCGGTCAAGGAGGTGCCCGACTCGGGGTGGGCCGACGCCGGAGAACGGTACGTCGAGCGAGCGAATCTGTACGCCGAGACCTCGCACGTGGTGGATGCGGGGAGGGACTGAGCGAACGGGCAGTCCCCCGGCGGTCACCGCGACGAGATGTCGGACAGCAGCCGAGCGCCCTGCACGACACCGGTTTTGGCCGCCGCGTGCCCCTTGAGCGCCCCCAGTTTGGCGTAGTAGCCGCTCTTTCGCATCGAACCGACCGCGTAGTGGCGGGCCGACGCGGGGATCGGCTGGCGTCGACCGCGCATCCGCGTCGCGCCACTCCGGACAGCGTCGAGCACCGCCTCGCCGTCGAGCGCCGATCGGTCGGCGTCCGGCATGACGAGTTCCGTATACGCCCGCCCGACGTGGGGCACGGAGTGGGCGTCGCTGGCGGCGAGAGCAGGGTAGTCGTGCTCGGCGGCGAAGCGCCGCGCCCGCCGGTTGCGAAAGCCGGTGAACAGCCACGAGTTGAACACCTCGATCGCGTCGCAGTCGGCGAGATGGCGGCGAGGGACACCGTGGCGACTCCGCTGGAACGGGTGGGGAACGACCGCGAGGCCGCCGTGGTCGCGCACCCACTCAACCGTCGCGTCGAGCGGCGCGCGGCGGGGTGGCATCTCCCGGACGCCGATGGCCAGCAGGTGGCCGACGGCCGTCGACACCTCGACGCCGGGGATGCCGAGCAGGCCGTACTCGGGGGCGAGTTCCGCCGCCCGAACCGATTCGTGGATCACGTCGTGATCCGTGATGACGACGCCGTCGAGACCGATCTCGGCCGCCTGCTCCAGCAGGAGCTCCACGGGGTCGTGGCCGTCGTAGGAGGCGTCCGAGTGAACGTGCGGGTCGATCCGGATCGTCGTCTGGCTCACGGAAGTCCGTTATCGCCGCCGAGAGATAAGTTTCGTGGCGGCTACTCCCCGACGGCGTCGACGACGCGGTCGACGGCCGTGCACACGGACGCCGTCGCGTCGTCGCCGAGTTGGACCAAGGGCGGTCGCACCGTGTCGTCGTCGATCACGCCGCGAGCGACCAGCGCGGTCTTGGTCGCGGGAGCGAACCCGTACTCCAGACACTCGCCGAAGAAGGGACCGAGGTGGTCCAACTGGAGATCACGAGCGTGGGCGAAGTCGTCCGCGTCACCCGTCGCCGAATCGATTGCGTCCGAGACGACGCCGGGGAAGACGTTGGTCAGCGCGTTGATGCCGCCGGTCGCCCCCATCGACATCGCGGGGACGAGCTGGCTGTCGTACCCCTGGAACAGGTGGAAGTCGTCGTCCGTCCGGTGGATGATGTCGAGGAGGTGGGTCAGATCGCCGCTGGTGTCTTTCATGCCGACGAGGTCGGGATGGTCCGCGACGGCTTCCACCAGATCGGCGTCGATGGACTGCCCGACACACGAGGGGATGTTGTAGAGGATGATCGGCAGCGACGTTTCGGCGAGCACCGCGCGGACGAACCGCTCGTTGCCGCCCGGGGCGTTCTGGCCGTGGAAGTACGGCAGGACGATCAGCACGGCGTCGGCGCCGCAGTCGGCCGCGATGTCGATCCGGTCGAGCGTGTCGGCGACGCTCGTCGCCGCGGCGCCGGGGAGGACGGGCGCGCCGTCGGCGGCGTCGACGCTCGCCGCGACGACCGTCTCGTACTCTTCCTCAGTGAGACTCGCGAACTCGCCGGTGGTTCCACAGGGGACGAGACCGTCGGCGCCGTTCGCCAGCACGAACTCACAGAGGTCGGCGACCGCCTCGACATCGACCGAGCCGTTCGAAAAGGGGGTGACCGTGGGTACGAGGGCGGTTCCGTACGCCGAGTCGGCGGGTGCAGTGGGCATAGTTGCCGTCTGGACCCGGGGTCAGTTAGTCGTTCCCATCACCGCGCCGTCACGTCGCCCCCACGCGAGCGCTCGAACAGTGATCGGAGGCGCTCGGCGGTCGTGTCGAGGAGGATCAGCGTCGGCGGCAGCGTCGCCAGCGCGGCCACCAGCGTCAGGAAGATGACGCCGACGGTCAGGTAGCCGAAGTCGCCGAGGATGGGGAACGGCGAGAGCGTGAGCGCCGAGAAGCCGAAGACGGTGGTCATTCCCGAGACGGAGATGGCCTTGCCGACGCGGGTGGCGGCCGTCTCCACGGCGTCGAGTTTGCTCGAGCCCGGCCGGGCTTTCTCCTCGTAGTATCGCTCCATCACGATGATGGTGTATTCGGCGCCGATACCGACGGTCATGGCGCCGAGCGAGGCGCCGAGCGGCGAGACGGGGATGTCGAGCGCCGCCATATAGAGGTTCTGCCAGCCGATGACGAAGAGCATCGGCACCAGCGGCGCGACGGCTTTCACGAGGTTCCGGTAGTACAGCAACAGCAGGCCGAAGACGAACAGGACGCCGAGCCCCGTCGTCACGTTCCGGCTCTCGATCTGGTCGACGATCGACGGAGGCGTGATGGCCGCCGTTCCGGTGAGGGTCGGGTCGACGCCCGGCGGCGGGTTGCTGAACGCGATGGCGTCGTTGACGTTCGAGATGAACGACAGCGTCTCGCCGGTCGTCATGTCCTGGGCGCCGATGACGGTAATGTGGGCAACACCGTCGTTGTAGTAGTTGGCGCGCTCCTGTGCGGGCACGTCGGCGAGGACGCGCTCGACCCCCGTCTGCGTCTCGGGTATCTCGCCGCCGTTGTGCTCGGCGACGAGCGTCGCGGGCGAGTCCACCCCCTGAATCAGTGGCGCACCGACGGCCACCTGCTCGAACTGCTCCATCCAGTGCAACACCGCGGGATTGGTGAGATCACTCCCGGTGACGAGGACATCGTACTGGACGGCCGCGCCGCCGCCGGTCTGGGCGCGGAACTGCTGGAGATCGACGTACGCCGGCAGATCCTGTGGGACGAACCCCTCGGTGTCGGCGAGCGTATCCAGCCCCTGTCCGGCCTGAAATCCGGCGCCCATCAACAGCAGGGCGACGAGTAACACGATCCCGGGGTTGGCCGCGAGCGTCCGCGACATCCGCCCGAGCGTCCGGCCAACGACGCCGACCCGTTCGGAGTCGGTCGGATCGGTGACTTCCCGCTCGGCGGGGTCCACACGGGGACCGTCCGCCGACTCGGTCTCGTCCGTGTCCGACTGCTGGCTGTCGCTCTCGTCCGCATCGTCCGGCCCCCGATACCGCGCGTACAGCGTCAGTATCGGGAGTAAGACCAGCACCCCTGCGAGGAAGGTGAGCAACACGCCGAAGATGGACGTCTGGGCGAACCAGACGAACGCGGGCGTCCCGAGCGTCGACACCCACGTCGCCCCGAAGCCGAGGGCGGCGGCGAGCATGGCGATGAACACCGGCGGCCCGATGCCCGACAGCGCTCTCGGCAGCGCTTCACGTGGCTCGTGACGCTCCAGTTCCTCCTCGTATCGCTCGTGGAACTGGACGGAGTAGTCGATGCCGAGGCCGATCAGGATGGGGAAGACCGAACTCGTCAGCGTCGAGTTCGGCACCCCAGCGTAGCCGATCGCACCGAACGTGTAGAGAACGCCGGTAAACACCGCGACGATCGGGAGCAGACGCAGCCGCACCCCCCGAAAGAGGAAAAAGAGCGCGACGATCATCAGCCCCACGGCGAGGCCGAGTAACTGGTTGGTGCTCTGCCCGATCAGCTCCGACAACTGGGCGGAGAACGCCGCCGACCCCGTGATGATCACGTCCACGCCGACCGGGAAGCGCGCCCACTCTTCGGCGTTCAGCGCTTCCGTGTAGATGGGCCGCGTCTCCGCCTGTGAGAGGCCGGGGTCGAACACTACCTGCACGAAGACGGTGTCCGGGGTGCCGATGACGCGCTCGATCTTCTCCTGTGAGTCGGGGATCCGGCCGTACTCCGCCCTGACGCGGTCGGCGGGACTCGAGACGTACGCGACGTCCTCGACGGACGACATGCGGTCGTCGAACCGGGCGATCGCGCTGAGCGTCGCAGGATCGGTGGTCTCTCCGCGGACCATCACCGAAATCGAACCGCGGTCGAACGCGTCGTCGAACGTCTCCAGCGTGGGATTCTCGCCGGTGAACGCCGCGTCGCCGGTGACGCTCGTGATCTGTGCGGCCCCACCGAAGGCGGTGAACAGTAACACGGCCGCGATCAGCAGCGTCGCGACTGGATGCGCCTGGATCTCGTGACCGATCGTCCGAAACAGCGTTCGAAGCGTATGCACGTTAGTCACTCTCCGCGTGTCGACGGCAGCGTCCGGCGACCGTCGAGCGTCCGGTCATCGTCGTCGATACCACACAGTGGCGCCGATCACCAGAAGGACGATCACGGCGATGGCGATGGGGAGCACCGGCGGACCGCCGGACGGTTCGTCCACAGCCACGCCGATCGGCATCCCATCGGTGAACGCGGTGTCACCGTCGGCCTCGTCGTAGCGGGCTTCGATCGAGGCGCCGTACGCCTTGGGAAGCGCATCGCTCGTGGCGCTGATACGGAACGTGGCGGTCGCCGTCTCGCCCGGATCCATCGCGCCGAGATGCGCGCCGTCGTCGGACGTCGACAGCGGATCGCTGGTGAACAGGCGGGCGTTAACCGCCGTGATCGGCTCCTCGCCGACGTACCGAACGTCGACGGTGAGGCGGGCCGTCCCGCCCGGCGTCACCGTCGTCGAGACGTTCGACACGGCAAAGCGGTCCTGCGAGGGACCGATCTCCACCGTCTTTCGGATGGGTTCCGAGGCCGTCCGTACCTTTCCTTGGGCGTTCTCGTACTCCACGCCGAACGAGAGCGAGTTGGTGCCGGGGTCGGCCTCACCGGGGATGGCGGCGGTGAAGGAGACGAGGGCCGACTCGCCGGGGTCGAGCGTTCCGACCGCCGACTCGCCGTTCGTCGGCGTGACGATGCCACCGTTCTGCAGCCGGACGACGACGTTCCGCGCGGGCGCCGGCCCGGTGTTAACGATGCGCCCCGAGAGTGTGGCCTCCGACTCGTCGACACGGAACATCGACGTGGAGAGATCCTCGAGGGCGAAGGAGCGCTCGGGGCGCACGTTCACGCCGGTCGTGAGCGTCTCCGATCGACGGGTGATGTCGTTCTGATCGCGGTAGCTGACGACGGTATCGATCGGATACTCGCCGGGCGAGAGGTCCGTGTCGGCGCCGACCTGTACCGAGACGCGGCGCGTCTCACCGGGGGCCAGCGACCGAACGAACACGCTCGTCTCGGCCGCTGGCGCCGACGCGCTCCCGAAGAAGAGCCCCGACGCCTGAGACTGGAGGTTCACGGTCGCGTTCGACGCGGTCCGCGTGCCCGTGTTCTCGATCGTGAAGTCGAGCGACCCGGTGTCGCCAGCGAGCAGTTCGTTCGAGCCCTCGGAGACGATATCGAACGACGCCTGCTCCTCGATCCGGATCTGCAGGTCGACGGTCCGCTCCTCGTCGAGCCAGACGTACTCGATGTTGGCGGGGCCACTGCTCGTCTCGTCATAGATGACCGCCCGAGCGTGGCGGTAGGTGACGCGGACGGGAACGGTGTAGGTGCCGGGGTCGGCGCTCCCGATCTCCAGATCGAAGTCGAACCGGGCGGCGCCACCGGGACCGATGCTTCCGGTCGTCACCGTCCCCGTCTTGACATCGATCGGACCCTCGACCTGGGACTCGACGACCCGCATCTGCACGCTCCGTGCGCTCTGGACCTGGTCTTCGAACCGGCCGATACCCCCGTCCTCGATGTTGCCGTCGTTGGTCGTGACGACGGTGAGCGTCGCGTCCTGATTGGCCTGGAACGTGTTGTCGGCCACGCTGTGACTCAACTGCGGGTTCCCCGTCACGACGCTCGACCCGACCGCGGGAACGATCGGCGCGAGCAACAACAGGACGACGACGCCAAGAATCGTAATCCGCCTCATTGGAGGCACCTGCAGGTGGCCGATGATAACGATGACGATTGGCTGAACAAAACTGAAACAAGGTTAAACTTTCTTCTTGTTTTATTCGACAGTGGTTCAGTCAGAACTTCGGTACCAGCCGATTTTAGTCAGTACGTCAGCCTGACTGACCGGTTGGAGTCACCATCGGAGAGTTTCAACGTTCCATGAGCGTTTCCGAGGAGGGGCCTCGTGGCGCCCAAATACAGGTGGCCGTCGGTGTCCCGTCCCGTCCCGACGTGAACGACGAGGTTCGTGCCGGGATGGAGTGCCGGGCCGTCGAGGAGGACCACCGTGTCACCGACCGTGAGCCACCAGTTGGAGAGGTCGACGGTCGTTCGACCGGTGTTCTCGATGACGACGTACTCCTCGTTCAGGGCCGCGGCGTCGTCGCCGGGCGGGTTGGGGTGGACAGCGGCGATGCGCAGGCCCGTGCTGGCGTCGGCCCGAATCGGGCGGTCGGGTTCGACGAGCGTGCACGACCAGACGCCGAGGGTGGCGCTCCGGGCGGCGCGTTCGGCGTCGTCGTAGCGCCCGTCGGTGGCCCGGACGTATCCTCTGGCCACGAGATGGCGGTTGATCGACCGGCTGTCGTGTGTCACCACGGCCGTCGGCGTTCCGCGCTCGTCGACCACACGGACGGTCACCGTCTCGTCGAGGAGGCGACCACGGAGGGCACGCACCGACCGCCGGCCCTGATCAGCGAGACACGCGCGGCCACGGCTTCCCGTCAGCACGCCGTCGAACTGCCGGGGTGACGCGCCCTCGACGCCGGGTGCATCGACCCCCGCGAGCCGCACCGTTCGTTTCGCGCCCGACGCCGTTCGGTACGTGAGTCTGTCGCCCGCGGCGACGCTGACGACGGTCGACGCGGTGGAGGGAGAACGCGGGGTGTCGGTCGGAGTGGGGATCGCAGTCGGCGTCGCGGTCCCCGGCGCCGGTGTCGTGGTGACCCTCGGTTCGGAGCCGTCAGCGGCCGCGGGTTCGCCCGCGGGAGCGACTGACACCGCGGTCACGGCGGCGCCGCCGACGGCCACCGCCACGGCCGCAGCGAGGACGGCCGTCCGGTAGTCGAGGCCGTCGGTCCGCGAGGCGGCGTACGCGCCGGCCGCAAGCGTGAGCATGAGGGCGACGCCGACGGCGGCGGGAACGAGCGAGAGCATTGGAGCAGTGCCGGCTAGACGTGGGCACTGGACGGGCGACCGACTTAGTTATTCGGCCGCGGTCGCCACCACCCACACCACGGCCTTTTTCGCCACCCACTCCCTATGCGGGGGCATGTCAGCACTTCGGGACGCGCTTCGAGAACTCCCCGAGGCCGTGTTTGCGGACCTGCTCGAAAGCGACGACGCCTACCTGCTCGTCCTCGACCTGCCGGGCGCGACCGCCGAAACCGTCGACGTGCGTGTCGAACGCGGCCGCCTCCACATCGAGGCACGCCGCGAGAAGACGCTGCCCGAAGGATTCGACTACGTTCGGGAGGATCGCTCCCTCTTTCTCGACGCCGAACTCCCCCTGCCGCCGGATGCGACGGGGGCGGGCGCCGAGGGGTCGGTCGAACGGGGCGTTCTCGAACTCCGCCTCCCCAAACACGAGGCCGCGCCGGAGCAATCCATCCCCATCGAGGACGCGTAAGCCCGGGTGGTCACGCTGGTCAATCTCCGCGCCTACTGGCGGTTCGTCCGAGTCGTCCACCAGTTTCTCCCCCTCCTCGTCGCCTACGCCCGCGATCGGCGGCGCTTCCTCCTGTTCGGCGGCCCACGGAGCGTCGACCCCGCGACACAGCGAGAGCGAGCCGACCGCCTCCTCGACTCGCTGCTCACCCTCGGGCCGACGTTCATCAAACTCGGTCAACTGCTGTCGACCCGCCCCGATGTCCTCCCGCCGGCGTACATCGACGTGCTCACCTCGCTCCAGGACGACGTCCCGCCCGCCGAGTGGGCGGAGACACGGCCCATCATCGAAGACGAAGTCGGTCCCGTCGACGAGGTGTTCGACGACTTCGAACGGGACGCCATCAGCGGCGCCAGTCTCGGGCAGGTGTATCGCGCCACCTACGAGGGCGACACCGTCGCGATCAAGGTGCGGCGTCCGGGCGTCGAGGCCCTCGTCGAGGCCGACCTGCGGGCGGTCCAGTGGCTCCTTCCCATCCTCCTGCGGTTCATCGACGAGTCGCGACGGTTCTCCCTCTCGAATCTCGCCGACGAGTTCGACACCACGATCCGACAGGAGATGAACTACGACCGCGAACGACGGATGCTCGACGAGATTCGGGGAAACTTCCAAGATAACGATCGGATTCGGATCCCGTCGGCCGTCAACGACCTCTCCGGCGAGCGCGTCCTCGTCATGGAGTACATCGAGGGCGTCAAGATCAACGACATCGACACGCTCGACGAACGGGGACACGACCGCACCGCCCTCGCCGAGAGCCTGCAGCGCGTCTACCTCCAGATGATCATCGAAGACGGTGTCTTCCACGCCGACCCCCACCCCGGGAATCTGGCGGTCGACGACGACGGCGCCATCATCTTCTATGACTTCGGCATGAGCGGGCGCGTCGACGCCTACTTCCAGGAGAAAATCGTCGACTTCTACGTCGCCGTTGCCAACCAGGACATCGACGGCATCCTCGACGCGATGATCGAGATGGGGACGCTCAGCCCCGAAGCCGACCGCGAGGTGATGGGCAACGTGATGGAACTCGCCATCGCCGACGTCCGCGGCGAGAACTTGGAGCAGTACCGCGTCCAGCAGGTCATCCAGCAGGTCGAGGACACCATCTACGACTTCCCGCTGCGGCTCCCGCGGAACTTCGCGCTCATCCTCCGGGTGGCGACGGTGGTCGAAGGCGTCTGTGTCACGCTCGACCCCGACTTCGATTTCATCGCCGTCGCCACCGACTACCTCACCGAGCAGGGGTATCGCGAGGAGGGCGTGCGACAGGCCGTCGAATCGGCCGGCGACCAGCTAGAGGATACCGCGCGGTCGCTGGTGACCGTCCCGCCGAAACTCGACGACGTGCTCGACCGGGTCAAGCGCGACGACCTCACGGTGCAGGTGCAACTCGACGACGAACACGACGTGCTCGACCGCCTCGCCAAGCGCATCGCCTACAGCATCCTCGTCGCCGTCGGCGTGCTCTCGACATCCCTGCTCTACGCGTTCAACGAGACGCCCGAGGCGGCCATCGTCGCCGGCGTGATCACCGTCCCCGTCGCCGTCTTGCTCTATCGTTCGCTCCGGGAACGGCGCGGGGTCACGGCGCGGCCACAGTTCACCCGCCAGGAGATGCGGCGGCGACGCGAGAAGTGATACGGATTATTGTAACTGTCTCGGGATATCCGTCATCGCGGGATGGCGGATATCTTGATTGACTTCCAGCCGGCAGTATTACTGTCGGTTCGCCGGGGCGTCCGGCGACCCACCGGTACTGACTGACAATAAACCGTATGAACGGGCCGATAGCGGGTTTCCAAACCGTTTATACACCGGCTTCCGTTATCGCTGGATATGGCTAAAGAGCAAAAGCAGGTGCGTGAACTGCAAGAGGGAAGCTACGTGATGATGGACAGCGCCTCGTGTGAAATCAAGTCGTACAGCACTGCAAAGCCCGGGAAACACGGCAGTGCCAAGGCACGAATCGAAGGACAGGGCGTCTTCGACGGCAAGAAGCGCTCGCTCAGCCAGCCGGTCGACGCGAAGGTGTGGGTGCCGATAATCGAACGGAAGGGCGGCCAGGTCGTCTCCGTCTCCGGTGACGACGCCCAGATCATGGACCTCGACACCTACGAGACGTTCACGATGCGCATTCCGGAAGACGAGGACCTGTCGCCCGACGACGAGATCGAGTACCTGGAGTACGAAGGCCAGCGGAAGATCGTGTAGATGTTCCCCGGTGCGTCCGCCGGCCGCGACGCGGCCGACTACGTCGTCGTGGGCGCACCGCTCGGCATCTCGACGACCTTCCAGCCAGGAACCCGGTTCGGGCCCGATCGGATCCGGAAGTTCGCCGCCTCGTTCGAGGATTACGATCACCGAACCGGCCATCACTTCTCCGGCCTCTCCGTGCACGACCACGGCGACATCCACGCGTGGGACGACGCCGCGGAGTACGTCGACTACCTCGCCGGAACACTCCGTGATATCGTCACGGACGGCGCCGTCCCCCTCCTGCTCGGCGGCGAACACACCGTCTCCATCGCCGGCGTCCGGGCGGTCGATCCGGATCTCTTCGTCTGTCTCGACGCCCACCTCGATCTCCGGGCCGACTTCGACGGCAATCCATGGAGCCACGCCTGCGTGACCCGGCACGCGCTCGAAACGGCCGACCACGCCATCGTCGTCGGTGCCCGTGCCGGTAGCGAGACGGAATGGGACCGGGCGGCCGACGACGACGTGACCGTCATCTCCCCGGAGACGGTGACTGCACAGGGCGTCGCCGCCGTCCGCGACGCCGTGACCGACGCCGTCGACCCCGCGAGCGCCACTACGTATCTGAGCGTCGACATCGACGCCGCCGACCCCGCCGCCGCGCCCGGCACGGGAACGATGGAACCCGGCGGGCTCTCGGCCCGCGAGATGCGCTCGGTCGTCCGCGCGGTCGCCCCCCTCGCCGACGGCGGCGATGTCGTCGAGGTGAACGACCGCGACGACGGGCAGGCGGCGACGCTCGGCGGGAAACTCCTCCGTGATCTCGTGTTCGCGCACGCCGACGGCGAGCCCTAGGCTACAAACCCCTCGCGACCGGAGACGACGTATGGACCGCAGCGAACTCGTCGCCCGACTCGACGACCGGCTTCGCACCAACGACTACGCCGACATCGACGCGAGCGCCAACGGCCTGCAGGTCGGCCGTGAGACGGGGACCGTCGACCGCGTGGCTCTCGCCGTCGACGCCGCCGAAGCGACGATCGACGCGGCCATCGACCGAGACGCCGACGCGCTACTCGTCCACCATGGCCTCGCGTGGGGCGGGTTCGACCACCTCACCGGCCTCAACTACGACCGGATCGAACCGCTCGTTCGCGAGGACGTGGCGCTGTACGTCTCTCATCTCCCCCTCGACGGCCACCAAGAACTCGGCAACGCCGCCGGTCTCGCGGACGTGTTGGGTCTCGAGGACCGGGCACCGTTCGGAACGTTCGGCCCCGAATACGTCGGCACGCGAGGGACGGCGAGAGATTCCTCCGGCGTCGACGAACTCGCCGCGCTGCTGGATCGGGAACTCGACACCGAGACGCAGGTGCTCGGCTTCGGCCCGGATCACATCGAGGACATCGGCATCGTCACCGGGAGCGGCGTCGACTGGATCGAGGAGGCGGCCGACGCCGGACTCGACGCCCTCGTCACCGGCGAGGGCAAGCAGAAAGCGTACCACGAGGCCCGCGACCGCGGGCTGAACGTCTTCCTCGCGGGTCACTACGCGACCGAGACGTTCGGCGTCCGCGCGCTCGGGTCGCTGTGCGAAGAGTGGGGCGTCGAGACGACGTACATCGACCACCCCACGGGGCTGTGACGCGGCGGCGACCGACGCCCACGAAACAATCGCGCCGTTGAAACCGCTGGAGCGCCGATTCCGGCGCATGACTGACGACGACCACGACGCGGCGGGCCACGGCGCCCACCGCGAGGAGTTCCACGACGATCCCCTGGATCACGCCGAGGTGTGGGCCGAGATGAGCGTCGGCGACCTCGCGACCGAGTACGGCAAGGCGGGCATCGGCGCCGCGGAGCTCTCGCGCGCGGTAGACATCTATAGCGAGATGCTCGGCGACGACGACGTGACCAACTTCTTCGGCCTCGCGGGCGCGATGGTCCCCGGCGGAATGCGACGAGTCGTGTCGGATCTGATCCGCGACGGTCACATCGACGTGCTGGTGACGACCGGCGCGAACCTCACCCACGACGCCATCGAGGCCATCGGCGGCAAACACCACCACGGTCGCACCGCCGAGGAGGGGGACGAGCGCGAGCACGACGAACAGCTCCGCGACGAGGGCGTCGACCGCATCTACAACGTCTACCTTCCGCAAGAGCATTTCACGCTGTTCGAGGGCCACCTCCGCGACGAGGTGTTTCCGGCGTTCGACGGCCCGGTCGCCATCAGCGAGTTCACGCGCGAACTGGGGCGAGCCAACCTCGACGCCAACGCCGACGTGACGGAGGATCCCGGCATCGCCGCCGCAGCCTACGAGCACGACGTCCCCATCTTCGTCCCCGCGATTCAGGACTCCGTGCTCGGCATCCAGGCCTGGATGCACTCCCAGGTCTCCGAGTTCACGCTCGACGCCCTCGCCGACATGACGAACATCACCGACATCGCCTTCGACGCCGAGCAGGCCGGGGCGACCGTCGTCGGCGGCGGCGTCCCGAAGAACTTCGTCCTCCAGACCATGCTCACCGTGCCCGAGGCCTACGACTACGGCGTGCAACTCACCACGGATCCCGCCTCGACCGGCGGCCTCTCGGGAGCGACCCTCGACGAAGCGCGGTCCTGGGGGAAGTTGGAGAAATCCGCGAAAAACGTCACCGTCCTCGGCGACGCCACCATCACGCTGCCCTTCCTCGCCGCCGCCGCGAGGGACCGAATCGAGTAGGTCAGGACTCCCCGTTCTGTAGCCCGTCCTTGAGGCCGCGAACGATCGCTTCGAGGTCCTCCGAGTCGATATCGAGGTCGAGTGAGATCGCGTGCGGTTCGGTCGCGGGCGTCGAGCCGTCGCTCCCGTTCCCGCCGGCCGCCTGCTGGGCCGCCGTCCGGGCCTCTTCGGCGGCCGATTTCGCCTCCTCGGCCGCCTCTTTGGCCTCCGTCGCCGCATCGCTAAGAGTGGTCACGAGCTCCTCGGTCGACGCGACGTCGTCGAGGGCTTCGAGCTCCTCGATCGTGGCCCCCGTTTCGCCCTCCGCTTCGGCTTCAGCCTCGGCTTCGTCCGCCGATTCTTCGGACTCACTCTCCGTCTCCTCCGCCGCCTCGGCTTCCGTCGCTGCGGGTTCCTCCGCTGCTTCCGGCTCTGCTTCTTCGGTTTCGGCTTCGCCCTCTCCTTCCGCTTCTTCACCTGCTTCCTCTCCTTCCGCTTCTTCGCCACCTTCGCCTTCTTCCGCACCCTCTGACCCGGCTTCCTCCGTTTCACCCTCTTCGCCACCGACGGCGATAGTGATGCCCGGTCCGGCGTCGACGTCGATGCGAACGCCGTCGTCCGTCTCGGTCAGTTCCACCTCGTTACCGCCGTCAGCGGCCAACTCGTCCACGCCGCCGTCGGTTTCGAGGGTCTCGTCCGACGCGACGCGAACCCCCTCCGGGAGGTCGACGTTCTCCAGATCGACGTCGCCATCGACGCCGATCTCGACCCCGGAGTCCTCGTCGACGGTGATCTCGATGCCCGAATCCTCGCCGACCGAAATCCGAAGCTCCCCGGCGTCGGTCAGGAGTTCTCGGGTCAACTCCTCGGCAGTGCCTTCGACATCGCCGGCCGCGCCCTCGACCGCGTCGGCGATCTCCGTTTCGGCGGCTTCCGACGGGGCGGTTTCCGCCGCTTCAGCCTCGACTGCCTCTTCGGTCTCCGGTGCCGTTTCGGCGACGGCACCGTCCACGTCGCCGACCCCCTCGGCGGCCTCTACCGTCGACTCACTGACACCCTCTACCTCCTCGGCGAGCGACCGGACGGTCTCCGCGGCCTCCGATGCCGTCTCCGCGGCGCGTTCTGCCTCCTCGACCGCGTCTTCGATGACCCCCGCCGCCGTCTCCTCGGCGGTTCGTTCGGCCACGTCGCGGGCCGTCTCCGCCGCGGCGTCCGTCGCCTGCTGGACGAGGTCGTCGGTAGCGTCGTCGACCGCCTCGTCGGCGACCGTTCGGGCCACGTCCTCGGCCACCCCACGGGCAACCGACTCGGCCGTCTCCGTCGCCGTCTGCTCGATCGCTTCCTCTTCGGTCGTGGCGATTTCCTCGGAGCGCTCGGCCGCCTCCGCCGCAGTTTCGGCGGCCTCCGTCACTTCCTCGGACAACTCCTCGGCGACGTCCTCAGCGATCTCTTCGGCCGTCGCTTCCGCGACATCCGCCGCCGTTTCCTCGGCGATTTCCGCCGCTCGCTCGCGGGCCGCCTCCTCGGCCACCGACCGAGCGGTCGCTTCGGCCGTCTCAGCCACCGCCTGTTCGGTCACGTCCTCGATGGTCTGTTCGATGGTTTCGGCCGCATCCGCGGAGTCCTCCGCCGTCGACTCTGTCGGTTGCTCGGCCGCCGAGACCGCCGTCTCCGCCGCGCCCGCGGCCTCTTCGGCCGCTTCCTTGGCTTCCGATATCTCCGCGTGGGCGTCCTCGGCTGGGCCGCCGGTCTCCTCGCCGGGTTCCGTCTCGGCTTCCGCCTGCGCCGATTCCGGGAGTCGGTACCGGCCGTCGGCGTCGCGCTCCAGCAGGTTCGCCCAGTCGTAGAGGTCGAGCAACGTCCGGATCCCCGTCTCGACGCGACTCGTTTCGAGGTCCTGATCGGCGAGGTCGGCGACGATCGGGACGAGTTCGTCCTCGTCCATCGGATTTCCGCCGACCACGCCGCGAACGTCCTCGGTGAGGTCCCAGTCGGCGAGCAGCTCGCGGGCCTGCTCTTTCGCCCGGTCCTCGTCGCCGGTGGCGAGCGCGTCCGCGAGTTCCCGCCCGGCGTCGGTCAGTCGGTGTTTCTGTTTGTGTGGCTCGAGCACCCCGATCTCCTCGAGAAACCGCGTCTGCCGTCCGACCACGTCGGAGACGCTGATGATGTCCTCGACGTCGGCGGTGTAGCGTGGCTCGTCGGCTGCCCCCGCCTCGCTCCAGCCGGTCAGCACCTCCTGTAACGTCTCGAGGCCGGCACCTTTGGGTATGTGGTGTGCGGTCATCGGCAGAGTGCTTCGACAGCGGGTCCCAAAAATTCCGGGCCAAGTCGGCCCGCCGTCGCGTCCGTCCTCGCCTCGAAAATACCCGCCACTAACTCACCGTCCCCAGCACTGCCCCGGCGACGATGGCCGCCGCCCCCACGAGCACGCCACGGGTCGCGCCGCGAGAAGTCCAACGAGCAGGACTGTGAGTGCGGGGACTGGTTAGTGGACGCGCCCGTAGATCCGAGTGTGCTCGTCACCCTGTGTGGCCCGCCGGGCGTGGGGAAGACGGCGCTCCGACCCGCCGAGGCGGCCCCGCCGGACGAAGTGGGTTGGTGGAGTGTACATACATGTCCCCTGCGACATGCCGGAGTACGATCCATGTTCCAACTCTCCGGATTCGATCACCGAACGGGGCACCACTGCGGAACGAGCGCGCTCCGAAACCTGTCCGAGTTTCACGGCTGGAACTTCGACGAGGCGACCTGTTTCGGCCTCGGCGGCGGCATCGCCTCGGTCACGCTCGACCGGGCGGACCGCGACTGGCACGAGTTCCTCGGGCGTCCGCTCTGGCTCGAAGAGCAGTTCTTCGAATCGCTCGATATCGACTACGTTCGCCGCGAAGAGGACAGTTTCGAGGACGCCTGGGAGAGCATCACCGGCCGTCTGGACATGGAGGAGCCGGTCCTCCTCTTTCTCGATCCGACCGAACTGGACCACGTGCCCGCGACAGGCCACATCTCCCCGCACGTCGCCCTCGCCATCGGCTACGGCGACGACGCGCTCCTGCTCTCGGACGCCACGGAACCCGACGCGTTCGAACTGCCTATCGCCGATCTGAACCGCTCCTGGAGCGGCGGGCAGATCCGCGATCTGAACTACTCGCACATCGTCGTCACCGACGTTCAGACGGGCGTCGACCTCGAAACCGCGGCCAACCGCGCCTTCCGCGAGACGACGACCTACATGCTCGACACCCGCTCCTACGAGCGACGGCTTGGCGCTGCCGGCGACCACGGTCCCGACGCGATCCGGACGTTCGCGAACCGCGTGGGGTCGTGGGCCGATCGCGACGATCCGATTCCTCCCGCCCGCCACGCCCGCTACTCCATCGAGGAACACGGCCGCGGCGCCGCCTTCCGCCGACTCTACGCCGACGCGCTCGACGTCCTCGCACCGGAGGCGGGCGTCGGCGGCCCCGTCGCCGACCGGATGCGCACCATCGCCGAAGAGTGGGAGGCCGCGGCCGCAGCCTTCGGCACCGCCGTGAGCGCCGACGACGACGCCGAGCGCCGGACCGCCCTCAGCGAGGCCGAGGGGGCACTGAACGGCATCGCCGAACAGGAGCATCGCTTCTTCAAACACGCTCGCGACGAGTTCTGATACGGATTATTGTAACTGTGTACCGGCGGTTCGCCGAAACCACCGGTACTGACGTCCAATAAACCGTACGAGGCCGGCGGTACGTCGACGGGGACGTTCACCATTCCGAGACGACGGCGTGCAGAAGCCTCTTTCCGAGCGCATCACGTAGGGGCCACTGGCCGATGACGAGCGCACCGCTCCGAGTCGGGGTGGCTCCCGATGGTGACGAGCCCTATGAGTGCCGAGGCCAGCTTTCTATCCATACGTTTCGGGAAATAAGTGGACGAACGTCAGAGAATCGCGTCTGCTACCCGCTGAGAGAGGACAGTCGTAATCAAAAGGCGAATAGAGTACACTCTGAGGCGTCATATAGGGCTCGTCACTTTCAGAACAGTTTCACCGTGGGGCAAAGTCTGTTTAAATATGCTTTCTTCTATAGTGCTATGTCGCTACGGCAAGATATCCTAAACTCACGAGGTTGCGACCAGAACGAACGAATTATTGCCGATAATTATCACGAGCAGCGTGTAAAATCTATTCGAGATGGGGGCGGTGTCTACGATGCTGAAGATACCTCGGGGTTAGTCGTACACATCATTGATTCGGGGGCGTTCGACGCCGACGCAGCATACCGACTAGAAGAAATCGAAGAACCGCACAAGTCCATCCCAGTACTATCGAACCCATTTGGGGGAAGCAGGGGTAGAGGCGACGAGCTTCGCCACACTGCGACCGGGCCCGGTGTAGTAACAACAGACGATGGTGATGTTGTACGATATACCCATATCGCAAACAACGGAATTGTGGAGGCCGTCACGCTGAATATCGCTAATTCAGGCGAACGTAGTCGGGTTGATGGCCCATACATCGGCGCGTCGACTTTTGAGGGAATTGTCGTGGAACGAACTGCAAGGATGCTAAATGTCGTTGATGAAGCTGGTATTGATGGACCCTATTTCGTTGCATTTTCTCTCTGGGGAGTCTCAGGTATGAAATTCACATATCAGCAAGGACGAGGCCCGATGCTGGGAGCATACGAGTTTGGACAAGATACCGTCTCCCCGTTCGGCATTGAAATAGAGTCTACTATAGCCCCGGTTGAATTTCGGGAAGCGTTGTCGGAACCGCTGACTAGTCTTTGGAAGGTTGCTGGTTACGATATTCCATCCTACCAACGTAGCTACTCGTGGGAGGAACCGCAGTTAGAAGACCTCATCGATGACCTTCGATATCTCCCCGAGGAAACCAACCACTTCTTCGGGAACATCATCCTCGACAAGAAGGACGAGCAGTATCAAACAGACCGAGGTAGGCGCTTCGACGTGTATGATGTTGTTGACGGGCAGCAGCGATTGACGACCGCGCTTATCCTCCTTCACGTCGCCACCCAGTTCGATGACGTGGTTGACGAAACCGTGTCAGAAGATAATTTGATATTCCCCGTTGACGAGCGTCCCCGACTGATGCCTCAGGACCAGGACGGTGAGTTCTTCCGAGACAGCCTGTTCGGTTCTGCGAGTCTAGAGTGTGAAACCCCGTCACAGGAGCGTCTCGAATACGCCAGGGAGTATTTCGAGTCGGAATTTGAGGACCTGCCTGTTCGAGAGATATCAGAGCGTCTGCGATACGACTGCAAAATCAACGTCGTAGAGATAGACAGTGATTCCGAGGCGGCATCGATTTTCGAGAGTCTGAATGATCGGGGGAAGCCGCTGTCGTCGCTCGACAAAACGAAGAGCTTCCTGATGTATATGGACGACCGTTCCAGCAACCGTGGCGCTCTCGAAACCAAAATCAAGCAGCGTTTCGGGAGCATCTACCGCGAGCTATTCGTCCTCTCTAACGGGCATGACAGAGTGAGTGATTTCGACGAAGACAGTGTGCAACGGTTCCACTGGGGAATCTACGACGGATATGATTCAGACGAGTACTTCAACAGTCTCGACACCCTCAAAGACCGGCTCCGAGAAAGATACCGGAACGGAGAGTACGATACCGTTCAGGACGAAATTGACGAGTACACACAGAACCTTCGCGAGGCCGCATCAGCGTTCGCGGCGCTGTTCAACCCCTCGCAACGCCCTGATGAAGTCGATTCAGCACTGAAACGCTTGCTCGCACTCGGCAGGGTTGCGAACGTTCTCCCCGTCCTGATGGCGGCACAGATGGTGTACGGTGACGATGAATCCGACAAGATGGCGGATATCATTCGGGCGTGCGAAACGCTCGTCTTCCGCGTCTATGCAACCGATGGCAGACGGGCCGATACGGGACGAGGCAGATTAGTGCGCCTCGCTCATTCGATTCATGCAGACGACTCGTATCTGTTCGAGGACGTGCTCAATCGTCTCGACTCGATTACCCGCATCTACACCGACGATGACCGCTTTGAGCGTAATCTTCGTGACCCTGACTTCTACGAGTCGATGTCGAGTCAGGATATTCGCTACTTGTTCTACCACTACGGACAGAACTTGGATATCGAGGTACGGGAAGACGTACAGCGTGACCTCGAACAAATCCTCTCAACCTCGTTCGAGGTCGAACATATCCTCGCCCGGAAGCTCCCCGAGGAGCATATCCCAGAGAATCTTCGTGAGGAGTTCGACGACCACGTTCACCGTCTCGGAAACCTCACCATTGCGAGCGAGTACTGGAACAAGAACTACGGCAACCTGCCCTTCGAACAAAAGAAGATTGCCCCCGGAGGACGCGAAGCAGAATACAAATCATCGAACCTGCGAGTGCAGCAGAGCCTTGCCGATTATGACGAGTTCGGACGCGACGAGATCGAGGAGCGGGAACAGAAGATAGTCGACTTTGCACTCGAAGAGTGGGGGATTGCGTCTGAACCACAGCCATCGGGCGGATCGAGTACCGACGACGGCTCTGATATAGAGTACGAAAGTCTGCCAGACAGTTTCTTCCGGCGGTTGACGAACCGACAGGAGGCGTTCATTCGAATCCTGCTCGATAACGGGGGTTGGATGCTGAACGAGGATGTCCGTCAACGGATGGAGGACGAATATGACCTTTCGACGGGCGGTGGTCAAGCGATATCCGGCATCCTCTCGGGGGTCACCCGGAAATACAGCGAGGACTTCACGTACCGTCTTATCGATTACGAATGGATGGGAGACCAGATGCAGTATCGTCTACATCCCGATTCGGGATACATTGACGAACTGCGTGAGCGACTCGTGCGCTCCGCTGAGGAGTCATGATTCAGACACAGATTGGCGAACTAATTGTCGGGGCATACCTCCGGGTCATCAACGACTGCGAACTCGTCTCGTACAATCAGCGGTCGAAAGAAGCGGGTAGACAGATGGAACTCGACGTGCTTGGCGTCAAATCAATAAACGGGGAACAGACGGTCTATGCTTGCGAGGTCGTCACTCATATTCGAGGCTCGCTATATTCAGGCTCTCCCGACGAGGAAGGATGGTGGAGCAAATACGGAAATGAGAG
This sequence comes from Haloplanus sp. XH21, assembly GCF_023276355.1. NCBI lineage: Archaea > Methanobacteriati > Methanobacteriota > Halobacteria > Halobacteriales > Haloferacaceae > Haloplanus > Haloplanus halobius. Next base: position 903,194 of record NZ_JALLPL010000001.1, on the reverse strand, counting down.
TTATCAGCACTCGCTCGAACGTATCTTCCATAAATTCGAGGAGGACTACGACTTAGTCACCGACGTTTTTGACGATGCTGAGGAGTACAGGTTTCAGTTCTGGTCGCCGTATGTATCCGAGGGTCATCTGACCGACGGGTTGGAAGAGATGACGCAACAGTTCGAGAGCGACTATGACGAATCAATTGAACTCGTAATCAACGGCGAGTACAACAACCGGGTGAGTGAGATCCGGGAACGTGCATCAGAAACAAAGAAGAGTTTCGATGAACCCGCATTTCGATTCTTCCAAATTCTGGCACACATGCGAGAGGAGTAGCAAGAGAGTGAACGGATTACGGATTGAGCGGCGTCTATAGCCGCGCTAAACACATTCACTATGGATAGATTGTGGGTGCCGAGGCCAACTATTCGACAGGAGAAGTCCGATAACGCACGACAGCGGCGGCCCACCAGGAAGGTTAACGGACTCGTCGGAAAGACGCCCTCGTATCGGAGAGATCCCAAAAAAATCTGTGGTAGAAGACGTGGTTCGTGCAAATGAACAGAAAATAATTCTGATCGCGGATATTCGTTTTCTATTCACGCGTATCTGAAGACGAATAGGAATCCTTAACCGTCTACTTGGCGTCAATCGAATTGCAATGGCAAACGGTAAGGTTGATTTCTTCAACGACACAGGCGGCTACGGTTTCATCGAGACTGAGGATGCTGACGACGACGTTTTCTTCCACATGGAAGACGTTGGCGGCGAGGATCTGACCGAAGGGACCGAGATCGAATTCGACATCGAACAGGCCCCCAAGGGCCCGCGCGCGACCAACGTCGTTCGCGTATAATATTTCGCACCGTCGCCTGACGGCGACACCGCGTTACTCCGTTTTTTGTGGCGTACTCCGAGCGCGATAGCGAGCGCTGATCGGAGAGAATCGAATGTAGTGACCCCGACGATCAGCCAGTAGCCGTCGCCGTCCCGTTCTCGACGGTTCGTTGCACGACGTATCGGCGCCCGACCATCGGATTGAGGAGGCTGTCGACGGGCGCCCGTTCGTCCCGAAGCAGGGGCACGTCGTCGGTCGGTGGTGGATCGCGGTAGGTGTCGACTTCCGTAGAGAGGTCGATCCCGATATCGCGGCGTTCGTTTCGTCGCTGTAACGTCCGTGGCGTGAGCCGATCCTCCCGTTTGGTGGCGATGACTTCCACGTTCTGGACGGCGTTCGTCCCGGCAGTGGCGAACGTGTACACCTGCGGATACACCCGCGACATGGTCTTGTACTCGGCGCGGTAGAACTTCGAGGCGGGACCGCTGGGTGCCGAGATCAGGTTGGCGAACAGCACGCCGTCGTCGTCGAGTCGCTCCCCGGCGAGGCGCATGAACTCGACGGTCGTCAACTGGAAGGGAACTTTGTCCTTCTTGTAGGCGTCGAGGACGATGAGGTCGTACGTGTGGTTGGTCTCCTGGAGGAACTGCCGCCCGCCGGTGTTGTGGACGCGCAGGTTCTCGGACTCCTCCAGCGCGAAGTGGCGCTTCGCGGTGGCGATCACCTCGGGGTCGATCTCGGCGACATCGACGGTGACGTCGTACTCCTCCGCGAAATGTTTCGGGCCGGTGAACCCGCCGCCGCCGACGAACAACACCCGGTCAACGTCGTCGGTCATGAGCAAGGGCAGGTGGAAATAGCGGGTGTAATCGAAGACGTGGCGGTCGGGGTCGTTCACGTCCATCGCGCTGTGTGGCTGCCCGTCGAGATACAGGGTGCGCACGTCGCCGAGTTGCGTGACCCGGAGTTCCTGGTACGGCGTCTGGGTCTGGTAGATCACGGGACCACCAGCGGAGACGCCGACCGCGCCGCTGACGCCGGCGCCGACGACCATGAGCGCGACGACCACGCCCGCGAGGGTCGGCTCATGGCGGTCGCTCCGGCGCGTGAGCCAGAGCGCCGTGCCGACGAGCAGGAGGCCGAAGCCGACCCCGATGGTCTCGACGCGCAGCGCCGGGATCAGCACGAACGTCGTCAGAAAGGCGCCGATGATGCTCCCGACGGTGCCGACGGCGTAGACGTGGCCGGAAGCGGCGCCGACCCCCTCCGTTGCGGACAGCTCCGCCGCGTAGGGACTGACGTAGCCGAGCAGGTAGGTCGGTGGGCCGAACAGCAGCGTCACGGCGGGCAGCGACGCGAACCGGCCCGGGAGCGGTATCGCCGACGCCGCGGCCAACAGCGTGTCGGTCGCGAACACCACCACGGCGACGTAGGCGGCGGTGCCGAGCAACAGCCACGCCAGTCGTTCGTCGCTGGCGCGGCGGGCCGCGCGCTGTCCGCCGAGGTGGTAGCCGAGGCTCAGGGCGGCGAGGAAGACGGCGATGATGCTCCCCCAAGTGTAGATGCTGCTCCCGAACTGCGGGGCGACGATTCGGCCGGCGAGGATCTCCAGCCCCATGCTGGCCACGCCGGAGACGAACACGGCAACGCCGGGCGCTGTCGGCCGCCGGTCGAACCAGTCGGAGGCCATTCGGCGTAGCATTGGCCACCGAGCGGTTAAGCCTTGGCTCGATGGCGCGTATCGACCCATCCGATCGAGGAAGATGGGGACGCGACCGATCGAGAACGCAGTGTGAGCGATACGGTCGAGGAGCCCGAATGCGCGGTTTCCCCAACTTATTTGCGCTTGACCGGAGAACCCCGATCCAGTGAACAGATAGATGTACGACACGATTCTGATTCCGACCGACGGGAGCAAAGAGGCCCGAAAGGCGGCCGAACACGGCATTCAGCTCGCGGCGGCCGTCGGTGCGACGGTACACGCGCTCTACGTCGTCAAGCTCCCCGGTGCGCCACGGACCGTGTACATCTGGGAGGACGAGGACGAGGTGCGCGAGGAGTACCGCGAGTACGGCGAGGAGGTCACGGCGGAGGTTGCGGAGATGGCGGCCGACGCCGGCGTCGAGGCTGTCACCGAGATAACCAGCGGATCGGTTCACGAGGGAATCGTGGACTACGCCGACGATATCGAAGCCGATCTCATCGTGATGGGCACCGGCTACCGCGGCAAGGTCGGCGGACTGCTCGGAACGACCGCCGAGAAAGTGGTGCGGACGGCGAACGTCCCCGTGACGACGGTGCGACTCTCGGAAGTGGACTGAGACGGATCGTTGTCGCGTTAGAAGTGTTCGAGTTCCCAGTGGTACTGACACTGCCGGCAGGTGGCGTACTCCGGGACAGCGATGACGTTCGGATGTCGCCGCCCAAACGCCATATCACACCCACAGACCGGACAGCGCATGGCGAGCAGTTCGAAGTCGGGGAACGCCTCGGCAGGTCGCTTGAGACGACAACCGGGGCAGTCGATCGGGGCACGAACCGTCTGGGAGATTTCGTCGCCGCAGCGGGGGCAGCGAACCCGAGCCGGCGGGCGACTCGTCCACCCCACGTCGCCTTTGACGGTCGTCGTCTGGGCCTCGGGAATCGAGAGGCTGAGATCCATGTCGGAGTCCGCCCGAAGCGGCGCCGCGAGCGTCGCCATCGCCGACCTGCGCGCTCCGAACAGGGTCGCGACGGCGGCTCGCACGCGGTGTGATGGCTCAGACATCGCCGAACGGATGCGGGGGCAAGCAGACGCGCTGTAGCGCGGGAAGCGAAATGAATCGCGTCCCAAACCGTGGCGTCGAAGCAGCGAGCCGGGTGGAGGAGGTCAGTCGCTCGGACTCGATTCACTCTCCTCCCGAATGTCAGTAACCATCTCGTCGCCGGAGGTCACCACGTCCACGTCCTCCTGTTCGGATATCTTCGCGATGCGGTCCCGGAACTCCTCGGATTCGAGGATCTGGTACTCGTGGCTGAGGCCGAGATAGACGGTGTAACACATCAGACAGAGGATAACTGCGAAGGGGAGTCCGGTCGTGATCACGGCCGTCTGCAGGGCGCCGAGTCCGCCACCCCACAGGAGGGTTGCGGCGACGACCCCTTCGATGATCGCCCAGAAGACGCGCTGGACTTTCGGCACGTCGTGTTTGCCACCGGAGGTCAGATGGTCAACCACCAGGGATCCCGAGTCGGAGGACGTGACGAAAAACGTGACCACGAGTATCGTCGCCAGGATACCCGACAGCGCCCCGAGCGGGAACTGCTCGAGCATGGCGAACATGGCGACGGTCTGGCCGACATCATTGTACGTGGCCAGGGCCGCTCCGTTGCCCACGAGCGAGTTGTACAGGGCACTCCCGCCGAACGTGGCGAGCCAGATGGTCGAGAACATCGCCGGCAACACGAGCACGCCCAGAACGAACTCCCGAACGGTCCGTCCTTTCGAGATGCGGGCGATGAACATCCCCACAAAGGGCGACCACGCGATCCACCACCCCCAGTAGAAGACGGTCCAGGCGGTGACGGTCGACCCGCCCTCGGCCAGCGTGCCGCGGAAGAAGGCGAGTTCGATGATGCTGCCGAAGTACGCCCCGAGCCCCTCGACCCACGCGCCGAGGATGTACACCGTCGGGCCGACGATGAGCAGGAACCCGAGCAGCGCGAACATCAAGTAGAGATTGAGCGTGCTCAGGCGCTTGACGCCGCCGTCGAGACCGGCCGCGACGGACAGGGTGGCGATGCCGGTGATGCCCGCGATGAGCAGGATCTGCACGAACGTGTTCGTCGGAATGGAGACGAGACCGAGGAGGTCACCGCCCACGTACGACAGCCCGGTATTCACCTGCGCGACGCCGAGACCGAGCGATGTCGCCAGACCGAACAGGGTCGCGAACACCGTCACGAGGTCGATGACGTGCCCCGGCCAGCCGTAGATCCGCTCGCCGAGAAGCGGCCAGAAGATGGACCGGAAGGTGAGCGGCAGGCCGCGGTTAAACGAGAAGAACGCGAGGCCGAGGCCGACGAGGCCGTAGATGGCCCACGGGTGGAAGCCCCAGTGGAAGAACGTCTGTGCCATCGCGGCGGAGGCCGCCGCGCCCGTCCCGCCTTCGGCGCTGAAGAAACCGGGGACGCTCTGGAAGTAGTACAGCGGTTCGGAGACGCTGAAGAACATGAGACCGATTCCCATGCCGGCGCTGAACAGCATCGCCATCCACGCGAAGTCGCTGAACTCCTTCTCCGCCCCGACGCCGCCGATCCGAATCTTGCCGTACTTGCTGAAGGCGAAAAACAGCAGCGTAGCGATGAAGATGTTCACCGCCAGCAGGTAGAACCAGCCGAAGTTGGCGCCGATGAAATTGAAAATGACGGTGTACGCGTCGCCGGCGGTCTGATGCACGACGACGCCATCCTGGACCTGGCGAAGGACCTCCCAGCCGTTCTCCCGTGCCGTCTGCTGAGTGACGACCATCGTCCATCCGAGCGCCTGCGCGACCGTTCGGAAGAAAACGGTGAGTACGATAAACAGTACGACGAGCACCAACGCCACGGGGAAGACGACCGGATGGATGTCGAATCCGAGTGCCTGAATGTTGGTGTCACCGGGCTCGCGGTCCGACTCCGGATGGAACAGCTCCACCTGGAGGCCGTCGGACATCTTCCCGGTCGAGTCGTCCGAATCAGTCATGCGATTCCCCCCGGCTAGCCCCGGTCGATCGTCGTAGGTCGTTCATATGTCGTGTGTCGATTCGCGTGGTCTGTCGTCCTGTGCGCTCCTCCCGCACGCGCCGGCGGCGGTACAGTACCGCCTTGGTGTGAGTGCTGATACCGTCCGCCACGGGAGATCCACACACTGTGCTATTCGTTGTACCAAATAAGCCTTGGCGTTCTGACGGGTGTGTCCGGGACGATACGGGCATCATCGGAGGAGTTTCTCCCGTTCGGGGTCGAACAGTGGTTCCTCGCGCACGGTGGCGTCGAACCGCTGGTTCTCGTATTCGACGGCGAGTGGCTGGCCGGCGTCGGCGTACGCCGTCGGCAGGTACGCGTAGGCGATACCGGCGTCGACGGTGTAGCCGTAGTCCGCGCGCGCGGTGTAGCCGAGCACGTCGTCACCGTCGGTGACGGGTCTGCCGGCGTCGACGATCGCCCCCTGCTCGTCGAGGGTCAGCGGAACGAGACGCTGATCGGGGTCTCCGTCGCCGAGTGCGTCCTTGCCGACGAAGTCGGTGTCGAGGTCGACCGCGAACCCGAGGTTCGCCTCGAACGGCGTGTGTTCGGGCGTGAGATCCGCCCCCCAGAGGCGATACCCTTTCTCCAGGCTGGTCGAGTCGAGCGCCGCCCACCCCATCGGGACGATGTCCTCCTCCTGGCCGGCCTCCCACACCGTGTCCCAGAGGCGGGTGCCGTACTCCATGGGCGTGTAGAGTTCCCAGCCGAGTTCGCCGGCGTAGGAGAGGCGCAGCATCGTCACGGGAATCCCGTCGAGGTACGTCTCCTCGACGGAGTAGAAGGGGAACGCGTCGTTCGAGAGGTCGGTCTCGACGAGCGGCTCCAGCACGGCCCGCGAGTCGGGGCCGAACACGCCCACGCCGGCGAGGCTCGAATCGTGGACGGTGACGGTCACGTCGGCTGGCGCGTGGTCGCGGATCCACCGCGAGTGGAGCGTCGCCGAGGAGCCGCCGCCCGTGAACAGCATGTATCGGTCCGGGCCGAGGCGCGAGACGGTCAGGTCGGCGAGCACGCCGCCGTCCTCGTTGAGCATCGTCGTGTACGTCATCCGGCCGACGTCGATGTCCACGTCGTTGGTGAGGAGGCCCTGCAGGAACGCCGGCACCCCGGAGCCGGTCACCTCGATGCCGGTGAAGGTCGTCATGTCGACCATCGCCACGTCCTCGCGGACGGCGTGGTGTTCGACCGCCTGCGCCTTCGACCAGTGGCGGCCGAGCCAGCCCGGCCGGTCGGGAATATCGTACTCGTCGACCCGCTCCTCGTTGACCCCGTACCACTGGGGCACCTCCCACCCGTCGCTCTCGTAAAACTCGGCGTCGAGGGCCGACGTCCGGTGGTGGAAGGGGCTCTGCCGGAGTTCGCGCTGGTCGGTCGGCTGCTGGCGCGGATGGATCAGCTGGTACACCTCCTGGTACTGCTGGGCGCCGCGGCCGTACGTGAACTCGCGGGAGCCGGTGTGGTCCTGGAACCGGGAGATGTGGGCGCCGGAGACGTCGACTCGCTCGCCGTCGAGGCGGGGGACGCCGTTCTCCATCCACTCGGCGATGATGTTGCCCGCGCCGCCGGACTGGGTCACCCAGATGGCGAGCGACCACCAGAGCCCGTCGATGTCCTCGGTCTCCCCGAGGATCGGCATCCCGTCGGGAGTGAAACAGAACATCCCGTTGATGGCCGACTCGAAGGACGCGTCCTCGAAGGCGGGGACGAGTTCACACGCCGCGTCGTAGGGCGCCTTGTCGTGGTCGGGATGGGTGTGCTCGTAGAAATGCTCCGCCGTGAACTCCCGGAGGGAGGGGTATTCGAGGCCGAGATCCGCGAGTTGCTCCGGCCCGTAGATGTCCTCCGGATCGACCAGCAGGGGTTCGTGGTTGTACGAGCCGATGCCGTAGGCGTCGCCGTGCTGGCGGAAGTACAGCGAGTAGTCCTGGTGGCGGAGGATGGGTTGTTCGATCTCGCGGTCGGCGCCCCGCAGTTCGTCGAGGTCGTCGCTGACGAGATACTGATGGGCACAGGGCACCAGGGGCACGTCGATGTCGACCATCTCGCCGAACAGCGGGCCCCAGATGTTGGTCGCCAGAAGCACCTCGTCGGCCTCGATGCGGCCGCGGTCGGTGACGACGGCCTGCACCTCTCCGTCGGCGGTTTCGACGTCGTCGACCCACGTGTTTCCGTAGAACTCGACGCCCTGGTCCCGGGCGCGGTCGGCCATCGTCGCGGAGGCGTCGACGGCGTGGGCCTTCCCGTCGGTCGGGAGGTAGTAGCCGCCGTGGATGACGTCGGCGTCGACCTGTGGAATGCGGTCGGCGACCGCCTCCGGGGAAAGGAGTTCGCCGCCGTCCAGTCCGTAGGCCCGCCCCCACTCCCGCTTTCGCTTGAGGAAGTCCCACCGGTCCTCGGTGTAGGCGACTTCGATCCCGCCGGACTGGCGGAAGCTGTCGAGATCGGAGTACAGTTCCCGCGTGTAGGCCGCCATGTCGCACATCAGTTTGTTGCCGGTCGTCTGGAAGACGAGCCCTGGCGCGTGCGAGGTCGAGCCGCCGGTTTCGAACAGCGGCCCGCGGTCGAGGACGATCACGTCCTCGCGGCCCAGCTGGCTCAGATGGTAGGCGGCGCTGCAGCCGACACAACCCGCTCCAACGACGACGGTTCCCGCGCTCCCCGGAAGTGTGTCATCCGCACTCATGGAACGCACGGGTATCTACTCGAATACAGCAAAAGATTCCGGGTTGTTCACCTGCGGCCTTTAACTTCGGCGTCGCCGTCGACGCCACGGCGGTCAGGCGAACCGGTCGAGACGGAACATCTCGATAGGGTGGTCGGTCTCGCCGTCGACCGCGAGATCCGCGAGTATCTCGCCGATGACGGGGGCGAACTTGAAGCCGTGGCCCGAGAAGCCCGCGCCGACGGCCACCTGGGGATGATCCGGGAGCGTATCGAGGATAAAATGCTCGTCGGGGGAGTTGGTGAACATGCAGGTGGCGAGCCGCATCGTCGGCCCGGCGGCATCGGGGAAGTATTTCTCGGTGAAATCACGGAGCAGCACCTCGTCGGCGGGCCGTGGCTCGGTGTCGTAGTCGTCCGGATCGACCGCCTCGTCGAGGTGGTGGTATTTCCCGAGTTTGAACCCGGGCACGTCGTAGATGGGGAGGCCGTAGAACCGCCCCTCGGGGACGGCGATGTTCCAGACGGGGAGTTCGTCGGGGCCGAACAGCGACGGCGTCTCGGGCTGGAACCAGGCGAGCACCTGTCGCTCGGGAGTCGCCAGGCCGGAGAGCGCGTCGGCAAGCTTGTAGTTCCACGCGCCCGCCGCGAGCACGAGCCGGTCGGCCTCGTAGGTGTCCCTGTCGGTCCAGACCCGAACGCCGCCGTCGGGGGTGGGCGCCCAGTCGTCGACGCCCTCGCGGGCGTGAATCTCGGCGCCGGCGGCCTGGGCCTCCTCCGTGTGGCCGATGATGGACTGCTCCGGCACGACGAACCCGCCGTCCGGCTGGTAGAGCGCGCGGTAGTCCGCCGGGAGGTCGTAGCCCGGGAAGCGCTCGTTGAGTTCCGCCCCCGTCAACACCTCGTGGGGGATGTCGTGTTCCTCACAGGAGCGAAGCGATCCCTCGAAGACGACGTTGTCGGCGGGACCCGCGTCGACGGAGCCGGTGCGGTGGATGACCGACCGCCCCGTCTCGTCGGCCAGGTCGTCCCAGAGGTCGTACGCCCGCTCGATGAGCGGGATGTAGGAGGGGTGTTCGTAGTACGCTCGCCGGATGATGCGGGTGACGCCGTGCGAGGAGCCCTGGGTGTGGGGCACGTCGAACCGCTCCAGCCCTAACACGTCGACCCCGCGGCGCGCGAGGTGGTACGCCGTCGCACTACCCATGCCGCCGACACCGACGACGATGACGTCGCGCCGGTCGTCACGCGAACTCATATCCCCCCGTTCAACGGGGACTCTCTTGACAGTTGTGTCGGCCGTTCGCCCGGCGCAACGGGGCAAATAGGCGGCATACGCACCGTCGTCAACGAGGGGTCACTTATACACCACAACCACCTGCGGTGTATCCTTATCTGGAGGGGTTGAATATCACGAACGATGACGAGCGATCAGGCACCGACCCCCGACGGCCACCCGAACCACCCGGAGATAGACCAGTCGGACCGGACGCTCCCACGAAACTTGCGCCAGACCGGCGACCCGGGCATCGAGATGCTCGTGTCGACGCGCGTGCGCAAGTCGCCGTTCTTCCACAAGTCGTTCAATGAGGAGGGGGCGTGGCGGTGTACGGTCTACAACCGCATCTACCACCCGCGCGGACTCGTCGAACCCGAGGACGGCGGCGCGATGGCGGAGTACGAGGCGCTCACGAACAGCGTGACGCTGTGGGACGTCGCCGTCGAACGGCAGATTCGGGTGAAAGGCCCCGATGCGGAGGCACTCACCGACTACGTCATCACCCGCGACGCCACCGGCATCGACCCGATGCACGGCAAGTACGTCATCCTCTGTAACGAGGACGGCGGCATCCTGAACGACCCGATCCTGCTGCGGGTCGCGGAAGACGAGTTCTGGTTCTCCATCTCGGATTCGACGCTCATGCAGTGGCTCCAGGGCGTCAACGTCGGGATGGGGTTCGACGTCGAAATAGACGAGATCGACGTCGCCCCGATGCAGATTCAGGGGCCGCTCTCGGAGGACGTGCTGGTCGATGTCGTGGGCGACGCGGTGAGCGACATTCCCTACTACGGGCTCATGGAGGCGGAGATCGACGGCTGTGACGTGCTGGTGAGCCAGACCGGGTTCTCGGGCGAGAAGGGGTTCGAAATCTACGTAAAAGACGCGACGAAGAACGCCGAACGCGTCTGGGATCCCGTGATGGCGTCGGTCAAAGATCATGGCGGGCGACAGATCGCCCCGGGCCACCACCGCCGCATCGCGGCGGGCATCCTCTCGTGGGGCCAGGACATGGACCACGAAACCTCGCCCTTCCAGGTCAATCTCGGCTATCAGGTGCCCGACGACAAGGACGCCGACTACGTCGGCAAGGCGGAACTCGAACGCCAACGGGACCTGATCGAAGCCGGCGAGTACCCGTTCACCCACAAACTGGTCGGCCTGAAAATCGCCGGCGAGCCGATTCGGGACTACGCGCCGGACTTCTGGATCATCTCCGACCCCGACACGGGCACGGAGTGTGGTTACATGACCTCGCCGTGGTGGAATCCGGACCTCGAGACGAACATCGGTCTCGGCTTCGTGCCCGCGGACAAACTGCAGGCGGAGACCGACGCCCTCCTGAACGACGACATCTACGAGCAGGACCTCGACCTCGAGTTCGCGGTCCACTTGCCGGACGAGTACGCCACGGCGTCGGGCGAACCCGCGTACGCGACGGTCGCGGAGGTGCCGTTCACGGAGTCCGTGAATCCGAGCGCACGCGAACAGGCGAAACTGAACGCTCGAAAGGACGCCGAGGAGTGACCCGCGTGGCCCGAGCGGGACGCGAAACGCCGATACTGCCGGCTGTACGCCGACACGGATATTCGCCACCCCGAGATGGCGACTCTCTCGAAACAGTTACAGCCGACAGTATGACCACACGGTGGTCGTCTAGAGCCGACGAGGCCTGACCCGTCGACCCCATGTCCCACACCAACACTGACGCCGACGGCGTCGCGGCACTGCTCACCGACCCGCGGTTCGAACTGATGCCCTTCGATAGCTTCGGGGAGCAGATGAACCGGCTGCCCGACGGCGCCGAGATCGCCGTCACCGCCTCGCCACAGTTGGGACTCGACGCGACGGTCGAGTGGACCGAGCGGGCGGCCGCACGCGGCTACGATCCGATTCCACACCTCGCCGCGCGGTACGTCCGCGACGAGGCGCACCTCGATGCGGTCGTCGGGCGGTTCGTCGACGCGGGCGTCACCGACATCTTCGTGCCGGGGGGTGACCGCGACGAACCGGTCGGCGAGTTCGCGTCCGCGCACGAACTCCTCGTGGCGCTCGACGACCTCGGCTACGCGTTCGAGGACGTGGGGATCACCGGCTACCCCGAGGGTCACGACTTCCTCGGCGACCGCACGCTGGTGGAGGCCATGGAGAAGAAGGCCCCGCACGCCACGTATATCACCACTCAGCTCTGTTACGACCCCGAGGCCGTGCGAGGGTGGATCGCGGACGTCCGCGAGCGGGGCATCTCGCTCCCGGTCGAGGTGGGCATCCCCGGCGTGATGGACTACCAGCGGCTGCTGAGCATCTCGCGGAAGGTCGGCGTCGGGGACTCGGTGCGCTTCCTGCAGAAGACGGACGGCGTGGTGTCGTTCGTCCGTCGGCTCATCGGCTCCCGCGGCAAGTACACGCCCGACGAACTCGTCGACGGGCTGGCGCCGTACGCCGAGGACCCCGAGTACGGGATCCGGGGGCTGCATATCTACACGTTCAACCAGGTGGCCGACACCGAAGCGTGGCGCCGCGAGCGCCTGAACGAGTAGCCGACGGGGGCGAGGACCGGCCGCAGCCTCGGGGGCGCCGCGCCGATACTTAAGGATCCCACGTGAGACAGGTGAGGAACTTAGATTCCCGACTGTGGATGTGGGAATACATGACTCGATGGAACGGCAACGACGAACGCGTGAGCGCAGTGAGTCCCGACATCACGGACGAGACGAACGCTCTCCCGGCGAAATACTTCACCGACCCGGACGTCTGGGAGATGGAGAAGGAGAAGGTGTTCTCGCAGTACTGGGTGTACGCCGGCCACGAGAACTGCATCTCCGAAGCGGGGGAGTACTTCACCCGGACCATCGGTGACAAGCAGGTCATCGTCGCCCGGGACGAGGAGGGCGAGGTGCGCGCGTTCTACAACGTCTGTGCCCATCGCGGGTCGAAGATGGTCGACGACACGCCGATGACGGATCCCGGCACCATGAGCCGCATCCAGTGTCCGTACCATCTCTGGACCTACGACCTGGACGGCGACCTGCGGAGCACGCCGCGGAGTTTCGAGGAAGCGGAACTCAACCCCGACCTCGACGACGATGACGTTTGCGGCCTCGATTCCGACGACACCGGCGGCCTAGATCCCGACGAGAACGGCCTCATGGAGGTCCACACCGACAGCATCGGGCCGCTCGTCTTCCTCAACTTCGCGGAGGACCCGTCGCTGTCGCTCGCCGAACAGGCGGGGAAGCTCAAGACGCGCCTGGAATCCCTGCCCCTGGAGGAGTACGAACACGCCCGGCGGTACGTCTCTGAAGTGGAGTGCAACTGGAAGACGTTCGGCGGCAACTACTCCGAATGTGATCACTGCCAGGCGAACCACCAGGACTGGATCACGGGCATTCAGCTCGACGAGTCCGAACTGGAGGTCAACGACTACCACTGGGTCCTCCACTACACCCACGAGGAGGACGTCGAGGACGAACTCCGTATCCACGACGAACACGAGGCCCAGTTCCACTACTTCTGGCCCAACTTCACGGTCAACATGTACGGCACGGCGGACGGCTACGGCACCTACATCATCGACCCCATCGACGAGGGTCGGTTCCAGTTGATCGCCGACTACTACTTCGCGGAGCCGGAGCTGACCGAGGAAGAGGAGGAGTTCGTCCGGACCAGTCGCCAGCTTCAGGAGGAGGACTTCGAACTGGTCGAGCGCCAGTACGAGGGGCTCACGTCCGGCGCGCTCGCACAGGGACAACTTGGACCCAACGAGCACACGCTCCACCGGTTCCACCGACTGGCCCAAGAGGCGTACAACGCGTGACCACCTGCATGGACGCCTTCGTCGCCGAGTGCCCCGCCTGCGGAGAGCGGGCGGCGACCGAGCAGCCGAACGACATCGTGGCGTTCTACCGCCGCCACACCGCGGTCACGGGTCACGACATCGTGTGGGAGCGGTGTCCGGACGAGATGCAAGCGGCCCCGGCGGAGCAGGGACTCATCGCCGTCATCGACGGCCTCGCGGACGGCGAGGGCGTGCCCCTCGGCGCCGTCAGTGCCGCCATGAGCGAGCAGGGATGGACCGTCGGGGAGACGCTCGAGGCCGTCGACGATCACCGCCTGACCGGCGTGCTCTGGGAGCCGCGGGACGATCACGTCAACGTCGTGTGAGCCGACGGCGGACCCGGAACCGCCACTTACTCCTCGTCGACGAGCGTCCGCTCGATGAGCCGAGAGGCGCCGCGTCGGATGCGGCCGCCGACGGCGGTCGGCGAGATACCGAGGTCGTCGGCCAGTTCCTCGAGCGACGTGCCGCGGGGTTCCTCGAAGTACCCTTCCGTGTAGGCTTTCACCAGCGTTTCGCGCTGGGCGTCGGTGAGGCCGACGCCGCCGTCGTCGACGGAGAACTCGTCGAGGCTGTAGATGTGACCGAGCGTGTACTCGATGCCCTCCCGCTCGCAGAACTCGCAGAACTGGCTGAGCGTCTCGCGGTCCGGGAGCTGCATCCGGATCGACCAGCCCGACGCGGTGCTCTCGGCTTCGAGCATCAGTCCGCCGACTTCGGTGGTGGCCGGCGAGACCAGTTTCGTCCCGGGGGTGTGCCGAAGGCGGTAGATGCGCGCCGTCGACGCCTCGGCGACCAGCATCGAATCCGCGACCGTCTCGTCGCGTTCGAGCGCCGCCTCGAAGGTCGGGAACGAGTCCGCCTCGACGAGGAAGAAGAACATGCCCGTCTCGGCGTCGGTCGCCGCGTGCGTGACGACCTGAATCTCCGCGGCCGTCGACCGGATCGTCGGCGTCAGCGCGAGATCCGGATGAGTGAGGTCGACGACGGCGACGAGGCTCATCGGACCGCCCCCGACAGCAGGTGCGTCCCGCCGCGTCGTCCGGGTGGGGGACCGACGTGGCCGTTCATACCCCCGCTGGGGGACCGACTGACTTGACCGTTGGGGCGCGATTTCCGCCTTCGGTGACTCTTTGGGGGCCCGCACGACACGTCAGCGTATGGATCTCGGACTCGACGGCGATACGGCACTGGTTTCGGCTTCGAGCAGCGGCCTGGGGAAGGCGGCGGCGACGGCGCTCGCGGCGGAGGGCGCGAACGTCGTCGTCAACGGCCGTGATCCCGACCGTCTCGACGCGGCGGTCGCCGACATCCGCGCGGACGCGACGGGCGAGGTCATCGGCGTTCGCGGCGACATCACCGACGAATCGGCCGTGATGCACCTGGTCGACCGGACGGTCGAGGAGTTCGGTGGCCTGGATCACCTCGTGACGAGCGCCGGTGGGCCGCCGAGCGGCCCCTTCCTGGAGACGAACGATGAAGACTGGTACGAGGCCTTCGACCTGCTGGTGATGAGCGTCGTCCGACTGGCGCGGGAGGCGACGCCGCACCTGAAAGACGGCGGCGGTACTATCACCACCATCACCTCCGGGAGCGTCAAGGAGGCCATCGACTCGCTGGTGCTCTCGAACGCGGTGCGGATGAGCGTCGTCGGCCTGGAGAAGACCCTCTCGACGGAACTCGCGCCGGACGTACGCGCGAACACGGTGTTGCCGGGCACCCACGAGACGCCGCGGATCGAGGAACTCGTCGAGCAGGGCGTCGAACGCGGCGACTACCCCGACTACGACACGGGACTCGAGGAGTGGAGTGCCGGGAATCCGATGGAGCGCATCGGGCAACCCGAGGAGTTCGGCGACGTGATCGCCTTCCTCTGTTCGGAGCGAGCGAGTTACGTCAACGGCGCCGCCATCCCCGTCGACGGCGGGGGCCACGCCTCGAATCTGTAAGGTCGGGGGCTTTATGTGGCGGTGGGCGTATGCCCTCTCAAATCGCATGGTACTGGGACTGTCGGGCGAACTGCTCTCGGTCGTGTTGTTTCTGGTCGGCGTCGCCATCGTCATCGTCAGCGTCGAGACGTTCATCGAAGCGGTGGCCGAAGGGGCGCTGGCGCTCGGCGTCTCCGGCTTTTTCCTCACCGTCGTGCTCGCGGGGACCGACCTCGAAAACGTCATTCTGGGGGTCGCAGCGGCGTTCGAGGAGTTACCCGATCTCGCGCTGGGCACCGTCTTCGGCGAGGCGATGTTCATCCTCGGGGCCGCCGTCGGTATCGCCGGCGTGCTCGTCCCCTTCGAGACGAAGGTGCCGCGGAACTACCTGGCGATGACGCTGCTCACCCCGTTTCTCCTCTTCGGTCTCGCGCTCGACGGCACGCTCTCGCGGTTCGACGGGATCGTCCTCACGGCGACGTTCATCCCCTATCTCGCGATCATCTACGGGCTGGAACGGTGGAGCGAGACGCGGTATCTCTCGGCGGAGGAAGTCGAGATCATGGAGCGCGAACACGAGGCGGGAGAGGAACGCGAGGACGACGAAGACGGCTGGTTCGACGTCGACCTAGATCTCGACGTCGACGAGTTCGTCGAGAAGCGCGTCCCCGAGCAGTACGAGGGGCCCGCGTTTCTCGCCATCGCCATCGTGGCCGCCATCGGGATGACCGTCGGCTCGGAAATCGCCGTCTCGGGCGCGGAGGACCTGCTCGCGCTGCTCGGCGTAACCGGTCTCGCGTTCGGCGCGACGGTGATGAGCTTCATCGCGTCGCTGGAGGAACTGTTCCTCACCGTCGAACCAGTGCGGCAGAACCGACCTCACCTCGGCGTCGGCAACGTCGTCGGCAGCATCCTCTTTTTCGTCAGCGCGAACGCCGGGTTGATCGCCATCGTCCACCCGCTGGATACGACGGGCACGGTGTTGACGGTCCACTGGCCATTCTTCTTCGCGACCCTCGGCGTCGTGAGCGTGGCCTTCCTCCGCGGGAAAGTGGGCCGCGGGACCGGCGTGCTGTTGCTCGGGATGTACGCCGCGTACTGGGTCGCGAACTACAGCGATGCAGTGGCGCTCCCGCTCTGATCGGGGAACCGTCGAACGGGCCTCTACTCGCCGATGGGCACCCCGCTGAACACGATCAGGGCGATGATCCAGTAGGCGACGTAGAGGCCGCCGAGCAGGTAGCCGTGCCAGCGCTTCATCTCACCCTCGTAGAAGAAGTAGGCGGCGAGCGCGGTCACGACGATCATGGCCGGGAGGTGGAAGGAGAGCACCGACGAAGAGATGTTCACTTCGCTCAGGAACATGATGACGCCGATGTTACCGGTCACCGAGAACAGCACGCTCCCGATGACGTTGCCGACGCCGATCTCGGGGAAGCCCCGCCGGACCGGTTCGATGGTGAGCATGATGTCCTCGAAGGTGAGGATGAGCGTGAGGAAGGTCGCACCGAAGACGGTCTCCTCGATGCCGAACCCTTCGATGACCACCTCGGAGCCGCCTTCGAGCAGCATGGCGGCGAGGACGATGCCTGCGAGCGCGACGATGGAGAGACTGATCCACACGATTCCGTAGTCGGCGAAGTCACCGAGCGCCCGATCCTCGGGGATCTCTTCGAGCGACTGGGGCCGAGCCATGCCGCCGTCGGGACTGAGTTCCTCGCCGAGTTCCGTATCGCGGAAGACGGGGATCTCCCGCTGGCGCTCCCGGACGAGGAAGTAGCCGAAGGCGAACACGAAGAAGGCTGTCAGAACGAGGCCGTGGACGAACGTGAGCGTCCCGAGCAGGACGAAGGGAACGAGGAGAACTGGCGCGACGCCGAAGATGGCGATGTAGTCGTTCGGAAGATCGACCGGGAAGGGCTTGATGACGGCGGCGATGGCGAGCGTCACGCCGATGATGGCGAGACCGGTGCCGAGCGCCGTCCCGAGGGCGGCGCTCTCCAGGCCGCCGCCCGAGAGCACCAGCGCGAGGATCGTGTCGTCGAACTCGAACCCGGTGAAGATGATCGCGAGCGCGAACAGCGACATCTTCATGTTGATCGATGCGCGCGCGAGGTAGCTGATAAGTTTCTCCGTACACGCGGTCAGGAGCAAGACGCCGCCGAGGAGGACGATGACCGCCCCGATGGTCCCCTGGGCCTCGACGAAGCCGGAGATAGCCCCCTCGATACCGCCTTCCTCTTCTTCCTCCTGGGCAACGACGGTGTCGACCGGTCCGGCCGCACCGAGGTCGTCGGCGACCGCCGAAGCGGCCGGCGACGCGACGAGAAGCGACAGTAACAGCGCGATACCGACGACCACCCGCATTCGTACCATGGACCGTCGAAAGGTGTGGACTATTATGTAGGTTGGTACGCGGGTATCACCGTACGTTGAATTATTATACACGCAACGGTTCGGGCGCGTCGCCGTCGGTCAGCGCGACCGTGATTCGGCCTCGTCGACCTCGACGTCGTCGGCGTGGAGGAGAAACATGGGGTCGGGTTCGGGCGAGGCCCGGAGTTCGATGCGCTTGGCCAGTCGGTAGTATTTCCGCCGGCTGGTCCGGTAGCTCTCGACGATACCCGCCTCCTCCAGCGTCGAGAGGTGATGGACGGCCGTCTTGCCGTCCATCCCGACTCGATCCGCGAGTTCCGAGACGTACCGTGGCTCCGTCGCGAGTTCGCGGATGATCTTGAGACGCGCCTTGCTCCCGAGAACGTCGAACAGAGACATCGATTACCGGGGTGTATGGGCGCACACTATTTACCTCTCTCCTCTCTAGACAGTCCATGGCTGACCTACCGGACGCGAACGACGGGACTCGAACGGTTACCGACGGCTACTTCGAACGCGAGGTGCGCCTCTCCCGGCAGTCGACCGCCGACTTCCTGCGCGACCTGGCCGACCAGATCGAATCCGAACCGCGCCTCACCATCTCGACCGACGAGTGGGAGATTCCTTTCGAGTTCGACGAACCCATCGAGGTCGAAGTGGAGTTCGTCGGCGAGACCCACCGGCAACTGGAACTCGAACTCGAGTTCGAGTGGTCGCCGCCCGAAGACGATATCGGCATTCGGTAGTATATAAACCTTCCACCGGAATTTTTATTTCAACCGTGTCCTGATAGCCGGCTATGAGACAGACGCCGACGAGACGGCGCTTTCTCGTCGCGGCGGGCGCGGCGGGGGCGACTGGGCTCGCGGGATGCGGCGGAACGAACGCCGCAGGGACCACGACGAGGACGGCGATTCCGGGCGAGGCGTCCCTACTGCTCAACTGGAAGCCGAGCGGTCTCCACGTTCCCTACTTCGTCGCGAAGGAAAACGGGTTCTACGAGGAGGAGGGATTGACGCTCTCGTCTATCAAGTCGGGAGAGGGTTCGACGTTCTCGGCGAAGCAGGCGGGCCTCGGCAACGCCAAGTTCGCGGTTAGCAGCAGCGACCAGGTGCTGAACATCAACAGCCGCGACCTCTCGCCGCAGTCGGTCGGCGTCGTGATGCAGAAGAGTCCGGCCGTGGTGTTTTCGACCCGCGAGACGTTCGGCGGCGAGCTATCGAACGCCGATCAGCTCGCCGGCAAGACGGTGGGGACCGGGCCGGGCATGGTCCGGATGCTCACGGAACTCCTGCTGGAGGAGGCAGGCGTCCGTGAGGACGTGGAGATGGTCGATACGGGGTACGACACGGTCCAGCAACTCCTCTCGGGGAACGTCGACGCCGCGGGCGGGGTCTTCGGCGACGCCATCAGCGCCGGAGCCCAGGGCTACACCGTCGACAGCCTCGCCGTCGGCGACACCATCCCGTCCTACGGGCACGTGATCGCCACGAACCGGGAGTGGGCCGGATCGAACCCGGACGCCGTCCGGGCGTTCCTCCGGGGAACCGCCCGCGGCGCGGCGTGGGCCCACCAGCGACCGGGCGAGGCGACGGACATCCTCGTCGAGGCCAACGGCGTCCTCGAGGAGTCGCACGCCCAACAGCGCCGGAAGTGGGAGACGATGGCCGCGGAGTTCGCCCTCAGCGACGCGGTCAGGGAGCACGGCTGGGGGTGGAGCCAGGCCGAACCCTGGCGCGTGATCCACGACGCGCTCGCCGACGCGGGCGCCCTCGACGGCGACATCGATCCCGACGCCGTCTGGACGAACGAGTATCTCGACACCGACGCCGAGTCCGTGGGTTCCTACGCCGACATGGTCTGATGGCGACGAACGACCGCCGACGCCGGGGAATCGGGCCGGTGGGCGGCGACACGCTCCGGTCGGCGTTCAGCGCCGTCTGGCCCCCGGCGGTCGTGTTCGCGGTCGCCGTCGGCGGATGGCAGCGGTTCGTCGCCGCGACGGGGGTCCCGAGCGTGATCCTGCCCTCGCCGGTCGACGTGGTGGTGGCCGGGATGGCCGCCCGCGAGACGCTGCTCGCGGCCGCGGCCACGACGGCGGTGACGGCCGGTCTCGGCCTCGCCGGCGGCGTCGCCGTCGGCCTCGCGCTGGCGTTCGCGATGGTCGGCTCGCGGGTGGCCGCCGCGGTGGTGCATCCGTATCTGATCGCGCTCCGTATCGCGCCGCTGATCGCCATCGCGCCGCTCGTCTTCCTCTGGATCGGCGACGGGATCCTCGCGCGCGCACTGCTCGTCACCACCATGACGGTGTTCCCGGTCGCCATCGCGTCGGTCGACGGACTCCGGACGGTGCCCCAGGAGTACACCGACCTCGCCCGCTCCGTCGACGCGCCGCCCCGTCGCGTGTTCCTCCGGGTTCGCGTGCCCGCGGCCGCGCCGAGCGTCTTCGCCGGCGTGAAACTCGCCGCGGCGCTTGCGGTCGTCGGCACCGTCGTCGCGGAGTTTCTCACGCTCCAGACGGGGCTGGGGTATCAGCTGTTCGACAGCGCGGAGTATCTGCGGACCAGTACCACCTTCGCCGCGCTCGGAGCGCTGACGCTGCTCGGTCTGGGGTTCTATCTCGTCCCCGCAACGATCGAACGGCGCCTCGACTGGGGCTGACGCGCCGGCCGTAACACGTCACCGTGCGTCGTCACCGAATCACTGCCAGGAGACGGCGCGCTGGCAGAGCGTCACGCCGCCGTAGAGCAAGAGTCCCATCGGGAGGAGGACGACCAGCGCCGCGAGCATCACGTCCACCTGGACGTTCTCGGAGGCGACGAGGATCAGCGCGCCCAGTCCGTCGTTCGAGAGGATCCACTCGGCGACGACGGCGCCGACCACCGCGAGCGTGACCGCCTGTTTCACGCCCGCGAAGACATCCGGCAGTGCGTGCGGGAGGCGGACGGCCAGGAAGGTCCGGAGCGGATCGGCGTCGACCGACCGCAACAGATCGAGGTGGGCGTCGGGCGTGCGGTCGAGGCCCGCCGCCGTCCCGACGACGACGGGGAAGAAGACGACGAGCGCGACGAAGAGCACGGCCGTTCCGAAGCCGACGCCGAAGTAGATGAGGAAGATGGGCGCGATGGCGATTTTCGGCAGGACACGGGCGGCGACGAGATAGGGGTAGATCGCCCGCCGGAGAACGGGCACCGCCGAGACGACGAGCGCGAGCGAGAACCCGACGGCGATGCCGGCCGCGCCGCCCGCGACGATCTTTCGGAGCGTCTCCGTCGCGTGGGACAGATACAGGTCGGGGTTGTCGACGAGGCGCGTGGCCACGGCTGTCGGCGAGGGGAGCAGGTAGGGAGGAACCGCGAAGCCGACGACGAGTGCCCACCAGCCCGCGACGGCGGCGACCAGCGCCGACACCGGCAACACCACGTCCGGGAGCGGGACGCGGTCCGCGACGCTCATCGGTCGCCGTGGAGCGCGCGGCGCACCCGGGCGACCTGGGTGCCGAACGCCTCGGAGCCGAACACCGACTCGTCGCGGGGGCGGGGGAGGTCGATGTCGAACTCCCCGACGATGCGGCCGGGGGCGCCGTCGCCGGTCGTCGACCCGGCGTCTGGACGGTCGTCGCCCGAAACGACGAGGCAGCGGTCACCGAGGAAGACCGCCTCGGGGACGCTGTGGGTGACGAAGACGACCGTCTTGCGGTTCTCGCGCCACAGGCGGAGGATTTCGACCCCCATCTCGTCGCGGGTGATCTCGTCGAGTTCGCCGAACGGCTCGTCCATGAGCAACACGTCGGCGCCGAGGTGGATGGCCCGTGCGATGGCGACGCGCTGTTTCATCCCCCCGGAGAGTTCGGCGGGGCGGGCGTCCTCGAAGCCGTCGAGGCCGGTCGTCGCCAGCAGTTCACGGGCGCCGGTGGGGTCGGGGTCCTTCCCCGCCATCCGGCGGAGGAACGTGACGTTCTCCAGGGCCGTCTTCCAGGGGAGGAGGGTGTGATCCTGGAAGACGAAGCCGAGGCGGGCGGCCGACTGGGCGACTTCGGGCGGGTCGCCGTCGACGCTGACGTGGCCCGTCGTCGGCGTTTCGAGGCCGCCGATGGTCCGCAGGAGCGTGGTCTTGCCACAGCCGGACGGGCCGACAATGGTGACGAACTCGCCGTCGGCGATATCGAGCGAGACAGCGTCGAGCGCGCGGAGGTCGCCGTAGCTCACGGAGAGGTTGTCGACGGAGATCATGGTGGGATCCCGAGGGCGTCCGCCTGTTCGAGAGCGATCGCGAGTCGCTGCCACGTTTCGACGGAGTGCCAGCCCCAGCCGTGTTTGTCCACGGCGTCGCTGTCCGCAAAGCGGTCGATCGCCTGCTCGAGTTTGCGGCGTTCGGCCGCGGGCGGTTCGCCGTTGCGGTCGACGACGGCGTCGACGGCGGCCGCGGGATCCAGTCGCGCAGCGGTCCACCCCGCCATCGTTCCCTCCAGGAACCCACGGACTGCGTCGGGGCGTTCCCGGAGCGTCTCGCGGTCGACGACGAACGCGGGACCGGGGACGGGGAAGTGATCGGCGACGAGCACGGAGTCCACGTCGTGACCCGCCGCCTCCAGTTCGAGCGGGTCGGTGAAGACGCCGGTCGCCACGTCGGCGTCGCCGCCGAGCAGTGCCTCGCGCTCCTCGCCGTCGGCTCTGACGACGGTCACGTCGTCGACGACGCCGGCCTGAGAGAGGAACAGGCGGCCGAGCGCGCCGGTTTCGGAGCCGTCAGGCATGGCGACCCGACGGCCGCGGATATCCTCGACGCTCCGGAGCGGCCCGCCGAAGACCGATCGCGTCGTGTAGAGCACCACCATCGCGCGCTGGTAGTACAGCGCGAGCGGGACGAGGTCGTGACCCGCCTCGTGCGCGCGAAGAAGTGTGGCGGCGCCGGTGAGGCCGATGTCGACATCGCCGTCGGCGACGGCCGAGAGCGCCGCACGCGATCCCCGACAGCCGGTGAGCGTCACGTCGACGCCGTGGTCGGCGTAGGCGCCGGCAAACAGCGGGGCGTGGAGCCCGTTTGGCTCCCAGTTGAGGCCGATGTCGAGGGCGCCCGCGTCCCGGTCGTCCGGCGCCGGGCCGGTGGTGTCGACAGCGATGTCGTCGCCGAGAGCCGAGCCGACGGTCGCCGCGCGGTCGAGCAACGCCGCGGAGTGGTGGGCACGAACGTGCGTGCCCGTCGAGTCGCGGCCGTCCGCGGCGCGCCAGCCTTTCGGCGGCCGCCCCGGGGCTTCGCTCTCGACGGTCGTCTCCGCGATCAGCCCCTGCTCCGTGAGCGTCGACAGCGCGTCGGAGACGCGGCCGCGGCCGAGGTCGACGCCGACGCGGACGGCGAGCCGCGAGGCCGCTTCGTCGGCGAACCGGTCGGACTCCTCGCGACCGACCAGATACGCCAGGACGCGTGCCGCCTCGCGGTCGAGACCGGCGGCGAACGTCTCGACCGTCCGTTCGTCCTCGTCGCCGAGGACCGGAAACTCTCGAATTCGCACGCTCGCCCTTTGGCGCTACAGGGTATATAAACTGCGGGCGACCGTCCGCTGTCGTATAGATAGAGGTACACTTCTGGCCGTGTGTGGGAGTCACTGACGGATTTTCACCACATTTATTGCCCCGAAAGCGAAGTTCGACTCGATGGTCTCAAAGCAGCCGAAAGAGGTTCTGTCACGACGAAAGTTCGCAGCGACGGTCGCCAGTGTTTCACTCGCCGGAATCGCTGGATGTTTCGGCGGAAACGGTGAGACAACGGCAACGCCGACGGAAACGGCGACGGCAACGGCAACGGAAACAGCGACGCCGACATCGACGCCCTCGGAACCGGCAGACGCGACGATCACCGTCGGTCCCGGTGGCAGCCTCGAGTTCGACCCTGCGAACACCGCTGTTTCCCAGGGCGACACCGTCGAGTGGGTTTTCGACTCCGGCGGCCACAACGTCTCGGGGCATCCCGACGCCCACAGCGACGTCGAACTCCCCGAAGGGGCTGACCCGTTCGCGAGCTACGACATCTCGGGCGACGAAATCAACCACGTCTCGCTCGACGAAGCAGGAACGACCTACCGCCATACCTTCGAAGTCACCGGCGAGTACACGTACGTCTGCGTGCCCCACGCAGCCTCGGGCATGATAGGCCATATCACGGTCCGATAACGCGAACAAATTCGGCAAACAGCGGCTAGACGCTCCCATTCTCGCGGCTACGACGTTTCGCTCTATATCCCCTTATACAGACTAATTTAATTAACATCCTAAATTGTGAAATATATCACAAAGTTAAATATAGACAATTCCTACGCTACGTACGGAGTGGTATGGCATGTCGCAATATGTAAACGACGGAATGCCCGAAATCGGCCAAGAGGATCGTCGACAGTTCCTCAAGGTCGTCGGGCTCACCGGCGCAGTGGCAGCAGGTAGTGAGTTCACCCTGAGCGATCTCAGGGGCGAAGTAGAAGGCGAAGCGGCGGGGGAACTCGCCGCGATGGGCGAAGCTATCAGCGAGGACCTGACCGGCGAACTGGACGCAGGTCTGCTCGGTAGCGAGCTCGCCTCCCTCGAAGAACAGATCACCCGGCTTCCGGAGCTGCGGGCGATGGGCGTCCCGGCCGAGGGAAGCACGGAGTACCAGCAGCTCGCCGAGCCCGGTTGGGCTATCCACGAGCATCTCGTCGAAGTCGGCTTCTTCGAGAGCGTCGAGGAACACCTTCCGGAGTTCACCCCCGAGCACATCGGGGCGACGGCGCGCGAGTTCATCAACACGGGCGCACTCGCGTCCGCGCTGCACGAACTCGGCTACAGTGAAGAGGAACTGACTTCGACGGTCGTCAACGTCGTCAACAACAAGGAACGCCTGGCCATGTGGGTGCCGACGAAGAACATCCCGGCCGGCGTCGAAGGGTTCGACCCCGCAAACATCGCTCCGCTCCACCAGCGATCGGCGGCCGGTGTGCTGCTGTGGACGGACTACCTCGACACGTATCTCTGGCAGAACGAGGTGCTGCTGACGGATACGATCCTCGACAACAACTACGGCGACCTCAAGCAGATGTACGCCGGTCTGCACCTGCTCTCGAGCGCCGCCGAAGATCTCGCCGGCGCTCAGGAGCTCAGCGACGCGCAGCTCACCGCTGCGCTGTCCGCTGGCGCGGCGATGATGATCGTCGGACAGGAAGATCTGACGAACGATGTGATGCGCATCACGGACGAAATGCGCGCCCCACGCACGGGAGGTGCGTAACGCATGGCTAGCATTCACGAACACGACAAAGCAGTAGAGGCCGCACAGAACATCGAGATGGTGGAGGTCGAGGACGGGTACACGCTGACGAACCTGCCCGACGAGTCCATCACCCAGCAGTTCGATATCGATCAGATTCCGGAGAAAAACGTCACCCAGGACATGCGGGAGGCCTCTGCGAAAGAGGACCCCACCAGCTGGCTGATGTACGGTGGCGGCTATCAGCAGCAGCGTCACACCTCTGCTGATGTCATCACGCCGGACAACGTCGACAATCTCGAACTCGAGTACCTGGTCCAGAGCGGCGTCGCCTCCAGCATGGAAGGCGTCCCGATCGTCGTGCCCGGCGACCCGCCGGTCATGTACCAGACCAACGGGCCGAACCACGCGAAAGCGATCAACGCCCGCACCGGTGAGACGCTCTGGAGCTACACGTACGCGAACCCGCAGGGGCTCCTTCTCTGCTGTGACGCGAACAACCGTGGCTTCGCCGTCCACAACGACAAGGTCTTCATGACCACGCTCGACTCCGGTGTCGTCGCACTCAACCGATACACCGGCGAAGAGGTGTGGTACACGTCGACCGGCGACCACGAGATCGGCTACTCCGCCACGTGGGCTCCGATCGTCCACGAAGGCAAGGTCATCACCGGCTCTGCCGGTGGCGAGTACGGCGTCAGCGGCTTCGTCGCCGCACTCAACCCGAGCGACGGGAGCGAGATCTGGCGCACGAACACGACGCCGCCCGAGGAATGGGCCGGCGACTCCCACGAACACGGCGCCGGTACGGTGTGGATGACGCCGACGCTCGACCCCGAGAGCGGCATGCTCCACGCCCCGGTCGGCAACCCCGGTCCGGACTTCGACGGCACCGTCCGTCCCGGTCCGAACCGCTACACCATCGGGACGCTGACGCTCAGCGTCGACGACGGTTCCATCCAGTGGCACTACGGCGAGTCCCCCCACGACGTGTGGGACTACGACTCCTCGGCGACCAAGATCCGTGTCAACGACATGGAGATGGGCGACGGCGAGACGCAAGACGTCGTCATCAGCCCCGGCAAGACATCCTGGGTCTACACGATGGACGCCAACAACGGGCAGCTCCTCGAACGGTCCGAGGAGACGACCCAGCACATCAACATGTGGAAGATGATTCCGCACACGGACGAGGACCGTCGGGTCGCCTTCGTTCCTGGCGCACACGGTGGCAACGACTGGCAGCCACCGTCGTACAACCCCGAAACGGGACTCGTGTACCTCAACCAGAACAACGCACCGCACGAGATCTTCTGGGAAGAGGCGCAGTACGAAGCGGGTCAGACCTACTGGGGCGGCGGCCTCAACGACTGGCCCGACGTCGACGAACCCGACAACTGGAACGGCAACCTCAGTGCCGTCATCGCGGTCGACCCCGCCACCGGTGAACGGGTCTGGCGTGACTGGATCTCCCAGGATGTCACCAGCGACTATCTCTGGGGCGGCTCCATCACGACCGCAAGCGGCCTGACCTTCACGGGTACCCAGACCGGCCACATCATCGCCTACGACGGCGAGAACGGTGACCGACTCTGGGAGTTCCAGCTCGGCGCGCCGATCTGCTCGTCGCTCTCCAGCTGGTACGACCCCGGCGAGGGCAAGCAGTACGTCGCGGTTCAGGTCGGTGGCTCCGGTTGGCTCCACGGCGGCCGTCGTGGCTCCACCGTCGCCGTCTTCGGCCTCAGCGAGTAACGCGTCACTACCGACTTCTTCCTTTTTTTCCAGGCCGATAGCGCTGCGGCCGTGCCAGTGTGTCTCAGTGATATTCCCATAATTTTATTTAATGCGGGATACACTGGACCGATATGGCGACGCGAAGAAAATTCCTGATCGGTGCCGCAGCAACGACGACTGGACTCGCTGGCGCCGTGGGATCCGTGACGGCGCAGGCCCAGACATTCGAACTTGAACTGACCGAGGACGGCTTCGTCGGCCGGGCGCCCTCCAGCATCGAAGGCGAAACCAACCCGACGCTGGAAGTCGAGGCTGGCAACCGGTATGCCATCCAGTGGACGAACAGCTACGTCCCCGAATCCAGCCAGTCCGGAACGGCCCGGCACAACCTCGTCATCGCGAACAGCGACGACAGCGTCGTCCGGCGTGGTGACTACGTGTTCGAAAGCGGCGTGACCAAGACCGTTCAGTTCCAGGCCACCGGCGACCTGGCGACGTACTTCTGTGAGGAACACATGGACGAGGGCGGCGAGTTCAACGTCTCCGGTGGCGCCACGGCGACGCCGGAGCCGACCGCCACTGCAACGCCGACCGAATCCGGCGGCGACGGCGGCAACGGCGGCGAAGAGACCAGCGGCAACGGTCCCGGCTTCGGTGTCGGCGCGGCCGTGACGGCTGTCGGTGCCGCGGCCTACGGCGCCCTGCGTCGCAGCGACGAGTAAGTCGACCCCAGCGCACAGCTTTTTTCGAGGTGCACACCCAACCCGAGAGCGATGCGTACCCAACTCAGCGCTGTCGGAGATCGACTGCGGCGTCCAGAGTACACCGGCGAGAATCGGTGTCTCCCCTGTACGGTCGTGAACGTCTGCATCGCGCTCCTCGCGGCCGCCGTGGCCGCGTTCGTCCTCACCCCGCTCGGTGGCCTCCTCGTGCTTACGGTCGCACTGGGAGCCATCTACTTCCGCGGCTATCTCGTTCCCGGAACGCCGACGCTCACGATGCGATATCTCCCGCCACGCGTGCTCGGACTGTTCGGGAAGGAGCTACGGCTCCCCGATTCGCTCGCGCCGCTCGACGGCACGGCCGTCCGGGCCACGCCCGAGGGCGGCCGTCTCGTCGGCTCGTTCGCGTCGGCGTGGCAGGACGAGATCGAGCGGCTGCGGACTGACGGCGTCGACGACGACGACGTGGCCACCCTGCTCGGCGTTCCGGAGGCATCGGGCGTCTCCGGCGGCGTGGCGTACGTCGTCGACGGCAGTCTCCGACAGTGGCTCTCGGAGTCCGCGCTCCTGGCCGACGCCGCGGCGGCCGCGGTCCTGGCCGATCGTGGCGACGACGACTGGGACACACTCGACTCCGACGATCGGGTGGCGGCGCTCCGTGACCTCCGGAAGTATCTCGATCGCTGCCCACTCTGTGACGGGGCGCTCAACCGCGACGAGACGGAGACCATCGAAACCTGCTGTACCGAATCCGAGCGCGTGCTGATGGCGACGTGCACGGACTGCGATACGCGACTGGTCGAGGACCTCGGCGAAAAGAAACTCGGCGGCGCGCCTTAGTCGTCGGCCGGCGCGTCCGCGGTGTCGGTGTCGACCGTGACCTCGATTTCGGCGGCGGCGGCCTTGTACTCCGGAATCTTCGCGCGCTCGTCGAGCACGTCGTTCGTGAGGCGGTTGCCGGCGGAGTCAGCGAAGTGCGGCGTCGTCCACACGGTGCCTTCCTTGATGTCCTCGGTGACGCGGGCTTCGACCTCGATCTCACCGCGTCGGGACTTGAGCGTGATGTATTCGCCGTCCTCGATGCCGTACTCCTCGGCGTCGTTCGGGTGAACGTCGACGAAGTTCTCGGGTTCGACACGGTTGAGCGTCTCGGAGCGCCGGCTCATCGTCCCCGTGTTGTAATGTTCGATGATGCGGCCCGTTGTGAGGATGAGCGGGTACTCCTCGTCGGGCGTCTCCTTCGGCGGCTGGTGGTTGACGCCCTCGATCTGCCCGAGACCGCTCTCGGTCGTGAAGCCGTCGCCGTAGAGGTAGTCGTCACCCTCGTCGCCGGGTTCGTAGCACGGCCAGTGGATGCCCTCCTCGCCGAGGCGGTCGTAGGTCATGCCGTGGAAGATGGGCGCAACCTGGCGGAGTTCCTCGAACACGTCCTCGGGACCCTCGAAGTCGAAGGAGCCGTCGCCGAACAGCCGGTTGCCGACGTCACAGAGGATCTCGAGGTCGTCTTTCGTGTTCGGATGCACTTTGTCGACGCCGCGCATCCGCTGGGTCCGGCGGTCCGTGTTGACGACCGTGCCGTCACGCTCGGCCCACGAGGTGGCGGGCAGGATCACGTCGGCGTATTTGGCCGTCTCCGTCTCGTAGATGTCCTGAACCACCATGAACTCCAACTCTTCGAGCCGCTTCTCGACCTGGTTGGTGTCGGGTTCGCTCATCACGGGGTTCTCGCCCATGATGTAGAGCCCGTGGACGGTGTCGCCGATTTCGTGGGAGAGTTCGACGTTGGTCAGGCCGGGTTCGGACGGAATCTCGAAGTCCCAGACCTCCTCGACGTCCGCGCGGACCTCGGGGTCGCTGACGGGTCGGTAGCCCGGCAGCACGTTCGGCATCGCGCCCACGTCGGAGGCGCCCTGGACGTTGTTCTGCCCGCGGAGCGGGTTGACGCCCGTGCCCGGACGGCCCAGGTTGCCGGTGATGAGCGCGAGGTTGATCTCGTTCTGGACGTTGTCGACGCCGCAGGTGTGCTGGCTCATCCCCATGCCGGTGAAGATGGCGGCGTTGTTCGCCATCGCGTACTTCTCGGCGGCGAGTTCGATGTCTTCGAGGGGGACGCCGCACTCCTCGGCGGCCTCTTCCTTGTCGAAGTCTTCGAGCGTCTCCTTGAGGTGTTCGAAGCCCTCGGTGCGCTCGGCGATGAACTCCTCGTCGACCCAGTCGTTCTGCAGAATCGTCTTGATGACGATGTTGAGCAGCGGGATGTCGGTCCCCGGCTCCAGCTGGAGATGCATGTGCCGGTCGGTCTCGTCGATCTCGAAGGACTGCGTGGTCTTGTTCGCGTGGGGGTCGACCTGGATGACCGTCGCACCCTCGAGGACGGCCTGCCGGAAGTACTGGCTGTTCGCGATCGGGTGCTGCTCGCCGGGGTTGGCGCCCTGGATCCAGAAGACGTCCGCCGCCTCCTCCAGATCTTCCATGCTGTTGGTCATCGCGCCCTCGCCGAGGCTGTTCTTGAGCGCGTACACCGTCGAGGAGTGGCACATTCGGGTACAGGTGTCGACGCTGTTGGTGCCGTAGCGACGGGCGAGCTTCTGGATGAGGTAGTTCTCCTCGTTCATGGCCTTCGAACAGCCATAGAAGCCCATCGCCTGCGGACTGTAGTCGTCGCGGATGCGCTCCATGTTGTCGACGATGTAACTGTAGGCCTCGTCCCAGGAGACTTCCTGCAGTTCGCCGTCGTCGTCGCGGATGAGCGGGTCGGTCAGTCGGTCCTCGTGGTTGACCGACTGGGTCGCCGCACCACCCTTGATACAGATGCTCCCCTCGTTGACCGGCGCGTCGCCCCACGGCCGGAACGTGACTTCACCCTCGTCGTCCTGCGAAATCTGAATGCCACAGCCCACACCACAGTACGGGCAGATCGTCTTGGTCGGCCCGTCCGATTCGCTGCTTGAGTCGGATGACATTATGTGTGAAGAATCAGGATGGTCAGCCATTAATGTTGTCATCCGGTACCGTGGGTAACCGGGTCTATCCGGCGGTCACGGTCGGTATCTGTCCAGTCTTGTCGTCATCTCGGCGCCCCCGCCGAGCGACGAAAACGTTCACCCGTCGGGGGACGAATAGGAACGTATGACGGACCGGAACGACGGGACGAACGAGACCGACCTCACTCCCGCGACCATCGACGAACTGGTCGACGAATACGAACGCGACGAGCCGTTCGACCTGGTCGAGCGCGAACACACCGAGACGCTCCCGCCCGTGTTCGCCGACGGCGCGTTCGGCCGGCGCGGCGCCGAGTGGGTCGTTCAGTGGTATTATCGTCGCCGCCAGCGCGTCGGCTCCGTCTCCGACGCCGAACGCCGCGCCGCCGAGTCGCAGTTTCTCGACAACGACTACGAGGCGATGGTCGACGCCATCCAGGGCGCCGCGCGGGCGGACGCGTTCGAGACGAAAGTGGAGCGACTGACCGCGCTGACCGGCGTCGATATCGCCGTCGCCGCGGCGTTTCTGGCCTTCACCCACCCGGATCGCTACGTCTCCGTCGACCCGCGGGCCTGGCGGGCGCTCCGCGTGACCGGCGAACTCGACGGCTCGTATCCGACCGACCTCACGGCCGACGACTACGAGCGATATCTCGAAGCGGTCCGAGCGGTCGCCGATCGGGCCGACCGCGACCCCTGGACCGTGTACCGTGCGCTCTGGCAACTCGGCGGGAAAATCGCGTAGCTACCGCCCGATGCGCTCGGCGTAGTTCGCGATGACGGGGTCCGACTCGTCGACGTACTCGTTCGTCCACGCCTCGTCGGGATCGACCGACGATTCGAGGAGGTCCGTCTCGGCGAGCATCTCGGCTAGGTTCTCCCAGCGCCGGCCGTCGTGGTGGCCCCAGCCGGCCTCGCGGACGAACTCCGTGAACTGCAGGTCCTCGGCGGAGGCCAGGAACTTCATGCGTTCGACCGCGCGGTTGTGTTCGAGTTGGGCGTTGCGGTCGATGAGCGCGTCGATGGCGCGGTCGGGGTCGGTCGTCGCCAGTTCCCATCCGCGCGCCGTCGCCCGGAGGAACGACCGCACGGTGTCGGGGTTCGACGCGGCGAACTCGGGGTTGCTGACGACGGTCATGCCGTAGACGTCGAGGTGGTTCCCGATGAGGAGTTCGTCGGCCATCCGATCGTACTCGCGTTCGAGTTCCTTCCCGTTGGTGACGACGCCGACGGCGGCGTCGACATCGCCATCGAGCAGTTGGTGTTCGACGCGGTGGTGCGTGTGTTTCTGGACGTCGTGAACCTCGACGTCGTCGCGGATGCCCCGGTCTTCGAGCAACTGCAGCGTCAGGATGCGGGTCTTGGTCGCCGAGGGGGCGACCGTCCGGCCGCGCAGTTGTTCGGGGTCGGTGAACGGTTCGCCGAACACGTCCCGCAGGCTGTAGATGGTCGCGGGCGTCTTCTGACTGACCGCCGCGACGGCGAGCGGATCGAGGCCCTGGCTCCGAACGGAGAGGACGGCGCTCCCGCCGGCCAGACCCAGGTCGCTTCGCCCTTTCGCCGTCTGTTCGGCGGCGAACGGGGAGCCGTGGCCCTCGACGAACTCCACGTCGAGACCCTCGTCGTCGTAGAACCCCTCGCGACGCGCGAGGAAGTACGGTGCCTGGAAGCCGTTGGGCTCCCAGTTCAGCTGGAAGGTGACGGTGTCGCTCATGGGTCGGTGTTGAAGGTACCCTCCGGAATCTCGTCGACGCCGAGAGCCTCGGCGCCGGCGACGGCTTGCAGGTGATCGAACAGCCGATACATCCCGTCGACGCTCTCCTCGTCCCAGTCGCGGACGACCATGTCGCGCCAGCCGTCACGCACGGCGCGCATGACTTCGGGGTCGTCGTAAGTCATGAGTTTCTCGGCGATTTCCTCCCAGAGTTCGTCGTCCTCAACGAGGCGGTCGACGGCGTCGCGGTAGGCGCGCGTGAACGCCCGCACCGTCTCCCGCTGCTCGTCCAGATACGTCTCGCTGGTGAGGAAGGCGGCGACGGGAAGTTTGTTCTCCGTCTCCGAGAGCCGCTGGACGAGTTCCGAGACGGGCAGGACGTTCTCGTAGGGGCCCGTCTCGGTGATTTCGGGGATGATCTGCCAGAACTGGAAGCCGGCGTCGACCTCGCCGTCGCGGATCATCCGCGTGAGTTCGACCTTCGATCCGGCCTCGACGGGCGTCGCCGTCTCGTCGGGGTCGAAGTCGTGGAACTCGCGGCAGGCCGCCCGCGTCAGAATCCAGTTCTTGTCGAGACGGCGCACGACCCCGATGCGCTTGCCGGAGAGGTCCGCCAATCCGTCGATGTCCGTGTCCTCCGGCGCGACGAGGCCGCCGACGGTTCGCCCGTAGGGGTGGAAGGCGACGATGTCGGCGCCCTCGGCGCGCTCGCGGGCGATGGAGATGTAGTCGATGTCGATGAGGTCGGCGGCGCCCTCCTGGAGTTGGGCTTCGACCGTCTCGATGCCGTCTTCGAGGGCGTCGGAGACGAGCTGCACGTCGAGATGGAAGTCGTGATCCAGATCGTAGCCGAACCGCTTGATCGTGTACAGCAAGTAGCGCGGACTGCCGTTGTGTTCGAAGCGGGCGCGCATCACCGGTAGGTCGCCCGAATCGTCGTGATACTCGTCGAGTGCGTCCTGTTGGGATTCGATGTGGCTTTGGCTCATGGTGATCGGAAAGCGAAAGGAGATCGGCGGGGTAGTTCGGCGCGCACGGCGCCGCCGGGAGACGGGCCGAATCGGGAGCGCGCCGCGTGGTTCGTGGTCGGCACACGCCCAGGGTGCGACTGTACCGTGATAAAATTTCCCTGAGACCGGTCATCTCGGTGTCGTGATCGCCGGACAGCGAGACGGGAAAGGGCGCTCATGGCTCTGGCTGAAGCGTGCCCGCCGGAATCTCCTCGACGCCGAGGGCCTCGCTTCCGGCGACGGCGGTCAGGTGAGCGAACAGGCGATGCATTCCCTCGACGCTCTCTTCGTCCCAGTCCCGCACCACCATCTCCCGCCACCCGTCACGCACCGCGCGCACGACGGCGGGGTCGTCGGTCGTCATCAGTCGCTCGCCGATGGTCGTCCAGATGTCGTCGTCCTCGGTGAGGCGGTCGGCGGCGTCGCGAGCGGCGCGGGTGAACGCCCGCACCGTCGCCGCGTTCTCCTCCAGGTACGTCTCGCCGGTGAGGAAGGTGGCGATGGGGAGTTTGTTCGCTGTTCCGGAAAGACGCTGCACCAGATCCGAGACGGGCAGCACCTCCTCGTAAGGGCCAGTGTCGACGATTTCGGGGACGATGGGCCAGAACTGGAGTGCGGCGTCGACATCGCCGTCGCGGAGGAGTTGGGTAAGCCCCGCCCGCGACTCGGCCTCGACGAGCGTCGCCGTCTCGTCGGGGTCGAAGTCGTGGAACTCGCGGCAGGCCGCCCGCGTCAGAATCCAGTTCTTGTCGAGACGGCGCACGACCCCGATGCGGTGGCCAGAGAGGTCCGCCAATCCGTCGATAGCCGAGTCCTCCGGCGCGACGAGACCGCCGACGGTCCGCCCGTAGGGGTGGACGGCGACGATGTCGGCGCCCGCGGCGCGCTCGCGGGCGACGGAGATGTAGTCGGTGTCCACGAGGTCGGTGTCGCCGTCCGCCAGGCGGTGTCGGATGGTCTCCATCCCGCTTTCGAGTTCGTCGGAGACGAGGGCCACGTCGAGGTGGAAGCCGTGGGCGTGGTCGTAACCGGACCGCTTGATCGCGTACAGCAGATATCGGGGGCTGCCGTTGTGTTCGAAGCGGGCGCGCATCACCGGCCGGTCGTCCGGGTCGTCGTGGACCGCGTCGAACGCCGCCCGCTGGGCGTCGAGGTGGCGCTGGCTCACCGTACCGGGGAGACGATGGCGTCGATGTCGGCGTCGTCGTCGATCAACTGCCGCTGTTTCATCCACGAAAGGTGATGGTCGAGGTCATCGCGGTCCGCGAGATCCGGCACCGCGTACTCCGGTACCTCGATGGCGTCACGGATGGCGTCCGTATCGATATCATCGAAGAGGTCGGGCGCCACCTCGGCGTCCTTCCAGAGCATGTCGAGATACTGGTCGCGGTAGGCCTCGGGGTCGGCGTTGATGGCCTCGACCGCGCGGCGGTACGCCCGCATGAACGCATCGAGCGTTTCGCCCTCGAGCCCCTCGGCGCCGACGACGCCCATGTGGTTCTCGAACTCGAGGACCTTCTCGAAGCCGAGGTGTTCGGCGAGGGTGATATGCGGGTCGAGCAGGGTGACGGCGTCGACGTCGCCGTCGCGGAGTGCGCGCAGGCGGTCCGTCGGCATCCCGTGACCCTCGATGACCACCTCGTCCTCGTCCATGTGCGCTTCGAGCGCGCGGATGGCGGTGTACTCCTGCCCCGTCCGCCGGTTGACGCCGACGGGCGTGTTCGCCAGATCCGCGGGGTCCTCGATGTCCGCGTCGGGGCGGACGAACACCGCGTACGGTTGGTCCGCGAACGTGCCCTTGGCGACGATGCGGCCGTCGTCGAACTCCCACGTGCGCTTGAGGCTCTCCCACTTGCAGATGGGGTAGAGGTCCACGTCGTTGTCGCCGGTCAGCGTCTCCTCCGCCGGAATGTACTTGTTCGTCACGCAGGTGCGGTCCCGTTCGATCAGGTCCACGTCCAGTCCCTCGTCGGCGAAGTAGCCACGGTCGGCCGCGACCCGTTGCGGTAGCATGAACGAGAACGGCAGGTGGAACACCCGTATCGTGTCGTCGCCTGACATACCCGCACCGTTCGACTGTATAAGTATAAAAGTTTCTCGGGAACATTTATTAGTAACCCTTCGTATGCCGGATGTGGGGACAGATCGAATGAGGCGGATCAACGACGAAGCGGCTGACGGCGAGGAGGTCGCGAGCGGCGTGTATCTCGCTGACCTCGCAGCGGGCGAACGAGCGTCGATGAAGCGCTGGCGAGTCGAGCCCGGATCGACCCTGCCCGTCCACCGGCACGACAACGAACAGATCGGTTACATGATCAAGGGGACGCTAACGGCGATCACCGACGACGGGGAGGTCACGCTCCGACCCGGCGACTCGTACCTCTTCACCAGCGACGAGCGACACGGGGCCGAGAACCGCGGCGACGAACCCGCGGTCGGCATCGGTGTCCTGTCGCCGCCTCGTTCCGCCCCCGACTGGAAGCAGTCGTAACTCACTCGCCGAGCAGTCGCTCACGCCGTTTCTCGGGGACGACGCCCTCAGTCGTCCAGCCCCGCCGGCCGTAGTACGTATCGAGCGCCGCGTCTAGCCCGTCGAGCGCGTACGGAAGGGCGTCGTCATCGCGTCGGTCACGGCCGCGCCGGTTGTTGAACCCCCGCTCTAAATCAACGATGCGGGCACCCAGCGCCTGCAGGTCGCCCGGGTCCGCGTCGAGAAGTGTCCGTAACCGCTCGTCGGTGAGCGTGCCCCGCGAGAACCGACAGGCGATGGCTGCATCCATCGCCGCGTTGTGGTTTTCGGATTCGACCAGTTTGGCCGCCTTGCCGTCGAGTTCGTCGGCCGGCAACGCGTCCTCCCGGTCGACGAGCGGGTATTCGTAGACGTAGAGACTGCCGTAGAGGTGGTCGGCCCCCCGGTTCGACGTGGCGAAGGCGAGCGCCTGCCCCGCCAGCGCGCGGCCGTCGTGGGCGGCGAACTCCATGCCCTTCATCGTCCAGTCCGCCACGCCGAGGGCGTCGTGACAGCGGTGGATCCCCTCGGCCAGTCGGTCGCCCACGCCCTCGCGACGGGCGATTTTCTCCAGCAGGTCGTGGACGAGTTCGGCGTCACCGAAGGCGTCCTCGGCGGCGAGATACGCCGACACCACGTCGCCACACGAGATGGTGTCGAGGCCGAGTTCGTCACACCGGTCGTTGGCGTGCATGACGGCTGGCAGGTCGTCGACGCCCGCGTTGCTGCCGAACGCCATGATGGTCTCGAACTCCGGGCCCTCCGTCTCGATACCTGTCTCCTCGTCCGACGTGGGCAACTTGCAGGCGAACGCACACCGTGCACAGGTACCCCGTCCCTCCTTCTTCGCGGCGACCTGTTCGCCGCCGATGGCGTCGGCTCCTTCGAAGGAGCGCTCCGAGAAGTACCGCGTCGGCAGCGCGCCGACCTCGCTCGCGAAGGACGTGAGACTCGCCGTTCCCTGGTCTTTCATCACGTGGTCGCTTTCGGCGGCTTCGCGGTGGACTGCACTCGCCACCGTCTCGGCCGCCGCGTCCAAGTCCGGCCCAGGATCGGCGTCGCCGTCCCACGTCACCGCCTTCACGCCCTTCGCGCCGAGGGCGGCCCCGAGGCCGCCGCGCGCGAACGCGCGGTGCTCGGTCGTCATGATCGCGGCGAAGCGCACCCGGTTCTCCCCCGCCGGGCCGACGCAAGCGACGTGTTCCGCCGAGAGGTCGTGGTCGTCCCGCGCCCACGCTGTCACCGTCGACACCTCGGCCCCGGTCAGGTCGGGCACGGGTTCGAACGCGACGCCATCCTCGCGGACATGCACCGCCAGCAGGTCGTCGCTCTCGCCGACGAGCTCGACGGCGGGATAGCCCGCGCCGACGAAGTTACCCGCGAGAAACCCGCCCGCGTTCGACGACAGGAGGCCGTTGGTCAGTGGCGATAGACCGGTACAGGAGAGCCGGCCGGCGAAACTCGTCGTCGCCGTCTGGAGCGGCCCCGCCGTGAAACACAGGCGGTTCTCGGGGCCGAACGGGTCGGCGTCGAACGGGATCCGCTCGTAGGCCAGGCGCGTTCCGACGCCGCGCCCGCCGACGTAGGTGTCGAGCACGTCGTCGATTCGTTCGGTCCGCCACTCGCGTGTGCCGACATCGATCGTGAGCAAGGGTCCGCGAGCGTGTCGCATCGCTCGCAGGAAGGGGAGCAGTCCACAAAGGTTCGGGGGTCGGTCGGCGTGGCCGGCGACGTGGTCGTCGCGTTCGCGGGAGCAGTCCACAAAGGTTCGGGGGTCGGCCCCGCTCACCGGGACACGATCCGCCGCACCGTCAGTTCGATCGAGAACCGGTCGGTGTCGGTCGACTCCTGGGCGCGCCCATCCCGTTCGAACCGGAGGTTTCCGCGGACGGTTTCGGTCTCGCCGCGTCGGAGTCCGTCGTCCTCGTCGTCGGTGTCGAACCGAAATCGAGGGTACGCCGAGCCGACGCTGCGGGA
Source organism: Haloplanus sp. XH21 (assembly GCF_023276355.1). Lineage (NCBI taxonomy): Archaea > Methanobacteriati > Methanobacteriota > Halobacteria > Halobacteriales > Haloferacaceae > Haloplanus > Haloplanus halobius. The sequence goes on along the minus strand of NZ_JALLPL010000001.1, from coordinate 865,635 downwards.
GATGTCCTCGTGTTCGTACCGGAGCGACACCCGGAACTCGATGGCGTCGATAACCCGTCTGCCGGTGTTCTCGACGTCGAACCGGTAGTCGACGAGCGCGAACGTCTCGAGTTGGCTTCGCTGGATCGACAGCCGGCGGCTGCGCACGTCGATGAGATCGCTCGGTAACGGTTCGGGCGTCGCGGTCGGCGTCGTCGTCGGTTCGACCGTCGGCGCCGGCGTTGGCGTCGGCGTCGGTTCGGGCGTCGGCGTCCGGCCGCCCGGCGTGTCCGTCGGTTCGGGGTCGATGAACAGCCCCCCGCATCCGGCCAGTGACGCCAGCAGCGCCGTCCCGGCGCCGAGGATCGATCGCCGTCCGACGCGCTCCTCCTCCATCGACCCGAACGTCGCAGGCAATCGAATTAAAGCCCCGGTGAAACGCTTTTGCGCTCCGACACGAACGCTCGGGTATGAGCTACGAGGCGGTCCTGTTCGACAACGACGGAGTGCTCGTCGAACCCATCGAACGGGCGGTCCTCCAGCGGGCGACGTGGGAGGCCTTCGACGCGCTCGGTGTGTCCGATCCCGCCGACGGCGACGTCGAACGCCTCGCGGTCGGCGTCACGCCCGACCTCCTCTCGGAGGTGTGTGCGACCTACGACCTCGACCCCGAACGCTTCTGGCGCGCCCGCGACTACCACTCCTCGCACGCCCAGCGCGCGGAACTCCGGGCCGGGCGGGCCGTCCTCTACGACGACTTCGACACCGTCCGCACCGTCGACGCGCCGCGCGGCATCGTCAGTTCGAACCAGCAGTCGACCGTCGAGTTCATGCACGACTTTTTCGCGACGGGCGACCTCTTCGAGACCACCTACGGGCGCGAACCGACGATCCGCAGCCTCGAACGGAAAAAGCCCGACCCCCACTACCTCCACCGGGCGCTCCGTGACCTCGATGCCGACTCCGCGCTGTTCGTCGGCGACAGCGAGTCCGACGTGTTGGCCGCCCGGAACGCCGGCCTCGACGCCGCCTTCGTCCGCCGCCCGCACCGCCGCTCGTACGAGCTATCGGTCGACCCGACCTACGAACTCGACGGGCTGGACGAACTGACCGCCATCGACGGCGTGCCGACGACCGATTCGGCCTGATCCGGTCGGCGTACAGTCGGCAGCACGAGCAACGCCGAGGCTATCCGTCTGGGTGTCGTATCACTAGCTATGAGCGACGACCGAACCCTCGCCGACCTCTCCGAGGACGAGTGGCGCGACCGACTCTCGGAGGACGAGTATCACGTCCTGCGCGAACGCGGCACCGAACCGAAGTTCAGCGGCGACTATCTCGACGTGTCCGAGGACGGCGTCTTCACCTGCGCGGGGTGTGGCGCCGCGCTGTTCGACACCGACACCAAGTTCGGCTCCGGCACCGGGTGGCCGAGTTTCTACGACGCCATCGAGGAGGCCGTCGAATTCGAGACGGACACCCGCCACGGCATGACCCGCACCGAAGTGTCGTGTGCCCGGTGTGGCGGCCACCTCGGCCACGTCTTCGAAGACGGCCCCGATCCGACCGGCGAACGCTACTGCATCAACTCCGCTGCCCTGGAGTTCGACCCCGAGTGATCACTCCTCGGCGATGTTGACGGTCAGCACCGGCACGTCGGCCATCGTCACGACCTTCTGCGAGACGCTGCCGAGCATGTTGCGCTGGTGGTCGGCGCCGTGGGTGCCCATCACGACGAGGTCGATAGCCGACTCCTCGGCGTAGTCCAGAATCTCGTCCGCCGGGTTCCCCTTTCGGATCGCCGTGTGGACGGCGACGCCTTCGCTTTCGAGACGGCTCGCAATCGCCGTGGTGGCCGTCTCCCCCTCCTCCCGGAGTTCGTCGAGGACGCTCGCCTGCATCCCCTCTTGGAGCGTCAGGAAGGAGCGGTCGTCGATGACGTAGACGACGTGGACCGTCGCGTCGCGGCGGCGGGCGATGTCGGCCGCGTGATCGATCACCGCATCCATCGACTCGCTACCGTCGGTCGGGAGCAGGATGTCCTCGTACATCGTTGGCCGTCGGTTCTCCCCCGACACCCTCACGCTTTTCGGTTCTCGTCAGTGCTCCGGCTCCGCCGACGTGACGACGCGGTGTTTCTCGATGTCCGGATGGCCCTGGACCAGCCCCTCGGGCGTCGACTCGCTGTGGGCCGTTCGGAACGCCTCGCTGTCGGTCCACGCCTCGAAGTCGTCCTCGGACTCCCAGTGGGTGAGGACGACGTATCGGTCCGCGTCGACCGGGCGCAACACCTCCAGACGGACGAAGCCCTCGCGGTCCTCGACCAGGCCCGCCCGCTCGCGGAATCGGTCCTCGAACTCCTCGCCTCGGCCCTCGGCGACGGGTATGCGGTTCGCAACGACGAACATGAGTCAGTGTTGTCGGGGACCACCAAAGGCGTGTCGCGGGCGGCGGGACGCCCGCTTACTCCGACACGATCGTATTTCGGAGCGTGCCGACGTCCTCGTAGGTGATCTCGATCGTATCGCCCGGTTCGAGCAGGCCGGGATTGGCGGGGCTGCCGAACGAGATCACGTCGCCGGGGCGGAAGGTGTAGCGCTCCGAGAGGAAGGAGACGATTTCGGGCGGCGAGAAGATCATCTCGTCGGTCGTCGCCGACTGTCGCTGCTCGCCCGAGATGACCGTCTCCATCGCCATCCCGTCGAGGTCGACGTCGGTCTCGATCCACGGGCCCAACGGGGCGCTCCCGTCGAACGCCTTCCGTGCCGTGCGGCGGTCCTGGTCGTAGGCGTCGAGGTCGTTCAGGATCGTATACCCCCGCAGCGCGTCGTCCACCTCGTCGACCGAGAGGTCGTGACACCGCTCGTCGACGACGGCCGCGAGTTCACCCGCGTACGTGAAGGCGGACACCCAGTCCGGATACTCGATCGGCTGCTCCGGGGCGTGGAGCGCGTGCGGAGGTTTGATGAACCAGTCGGGGCGGTCGGGTCGGTCGCCCTCGCCCATCTGTTCGATTTTGGCGCCGAAGTTGCGGCCGGTACAGAAGATGGCCGCCGGATCACAGGGCGCCATCAGCGCCGCGTCCTCGCCGACGACGTACGCGTCGTCATCGGCGTACACCACGCCGTCGTCGTACTCGCCGGTGAGCGGTCCGTTCGGCGTACAGATGCGTGCCAGTCGCATGGGTCGAGGACGGACGGGGGTGGGCTATCGTTTTCGCTTTCGGGTTAGGGTGCGAGCCTAGGACAGCTGCGCGAACGCGAGCGTCCCGCTGATGTTCTCGATGTACGCCTCGACGACCTGGCCCTCCTGAGCGCCGGGGACGAAGATGGTGTACTTGCCACGCTCGGCGACGCCGTCGCCCTTGCGGCCGGTGCCCGTGATCTGGAACTGGTAGGTCTGGCCCTCCTCGAGGGTCGGCTGCGCGGCGTCGGACGTCTGTTTCGGCCGCTTGGCGACCGGGCGGAACGCCCCACAGGCCGTACACCGAAGCATGTCGACGCCGTCCTCACGGACGAGGTTGGTGTCGGGCAGGCCACATTCGGTACACGTCACGTATTCGGTCACGTAGGCGTCGATGGCGGCGTCGAACTCGTCGACGGTGAACGAGCCGTTGTAGCGGGCGCGCTCGCCGTCGAACTGGCCGTTGGTCCCGAGTTCGCGCTGGATCGACCGGTGGAGGTGTTCGGCGTCCCGGGAGAGCGCGTCGGCGATGTCGCCGAGGTTCGTCAGGCGGGTGAAGGCGCCGTCCGTCTCGCCGGCGGGGTCGGGGACCTGCAGGCGGTCGCCCGCTTCGCGGGTTCGCTCCGGTAACGTGTCGTAGGCCCGGTCGAGCGCAGCGTCGTAGTTCATACGGAAATGAGGGGCTTCCGTCCTAAATCCGTTCCGTGAGGTGCAGTGGCACGACGCGAGCGCCCTCGACAGCGGGAATTAGATGATCCCTTCCTCGCGGAGGCGGTCGTATTCGGCCTCGTCGAGGCCGAGTTCGTCCACGAACACCGCCTCGTTGTGCTGTCCGTGCCGGGGGCCGGCGTGCTCGACGGTACCCGGCGTGCGACTGAACCGGGGCACCGGCGCCGGCGTCTTCAGCGACCCGAGTTCCGGGTCGTCTACCTCGACGATGTCGTTCCGTGCGTCGTACTGTTCGTCCTCGAAGATGTCGGCCATGTCGTAGACGGGGCCGACCACGGCGTCCGCGTCCTCCATCGCCGCGATGGCCTCGTCGGTGGTGCGCTCGCGGGTCCACGCCTCGATGATGTCGTCGAGTTCGTCGGCGTGGTCGACCCGACTCTCGTTGTCGGCGAAGCGCGGGTCGTCGAGCAAGTCGGGGCGGTCGATGGCCTCGGCCAGGTTCTCGAAGATCGACTGCGCGGAGGCCGAGAGCGTCATGTGGCCGTCGGTCGTCTCGTAGACGTTCCGCGGCGCCGCGTTGGGGTGGTGGTTTCCCATCCGCTCGCGGGTCTCGCCCAGGCGGTCGTAGGCCTCGACTTCCGAGAGGAAGAGCCGAAAGAGCGGTTCGTAGAGGCTCACGTCGATGACTTGCCCCTCGCCGCTGCCGCCGCGGCCGATGTCGCGTTCGAAGACGGCGAACATCGCCGCCTGCACCGCGAACTGCGCGGCGGTGAGGTCGGCGAGACTGATGGGCGGCAAGAGCGGCTTGCGGTCGGCGAAGCCGTTGACGTTCGCCCAGTTCGAGATGCCCTCGGCGACGGTGCCGAAGCCCGGCTTTTCCGCGCGTGGCCCCGTCTGCCCGTGTCCCGACTGTCGGACCATGATGAGTCCCGGGTTCTCCTCCCACAGTCGTTCCGGGCCGAGCCCCCACTTCTCGAAGGTGCCGGGGCGAAAGTTCTCGAAGAGAATGTCGGCGTCGGCGACCAGATCGAGGAGGAGCGCGCTCCCCTCGGCGGTGCTCAGATCCAGCGTGACACACCGCTTGTTGCGCCCGATGGACTTCCACCAGAGCGAGGTTCCCTCGTCGAAGGGCGGCCACTCGCGGAGCGGGTCCACCTGCTTCGGATGTTCGACGTTGACGACATCGGCCCCGAAGTCGGCCAACTGCGTCGTGGCGAACCCACCGGCGATCATGCTCGAACAGTCGATAACGCGGAGGCCATCGAGTGGTCCGTCTCGGTCGCGTGGCGAGGGCATGTCGCCCCGATACGCCCGGTCGGCCGATAAGGTGTCGGTCCGGACGGGCCGACAGTATATGTCGGCGTGGGACACAGTGTCACTCATGACTCTCGCTCGCCACGGGACCGGCCCGCGCGCGACGCTCGCCGCCGTCGCCTCGCAGGTGCATCCCGTCTTCATGGCACCTCCGCTCGCGGCCTCCGGATTCGGGGCCGTCCTCGGCGGGTTCACCGCCCCACGGTTGACGCTGTTGCATCTCCTCGTCGTCTTCTGGGCGCTCTACACCGCCCACGTCGTGGACGGGCTCGTCGACTTCCATCACCGCGGCGAGGACGACGACCACCCCCTGACGCGACGGGGCTGTCACCTCGCGCTCGCCGGATCGACCGCGTGGGTTTTCGTCGGCGTGGTCGGCCTCGCGATCCTCGTCGACCCCGTCGCCGCCCTGCTCTCGCTCCCGGGGTGGATCGTAGCCATCCTCCACGCGCCGCGACTCGACACCCATCCCGTGGGCGCGACGCTCGGCTACCCCGTCGGCATCGGGTTCGCACTCCTCGGCGGCTACTACGTCCAGACCCGGACGCTGTCGACGACCGCCCTCGCGTTCGCCGCCATCTTCGTGACGGTCCTCGCGGGCATCAAGGTGGTCGACGACGCGACCGACTACGCCTACGACCGATCCATCGGCAAGCGGACCGTCGCCGTCGTCGTCGGCCGTGACGGGGCGCGCCGTCTCGCCACAGCCCTCATGGGCGCCGGGATGACCGCCGTCCTCGCGCTCTCTCTCACTGGTGTCGTCCCCCGGAGCTCGGCGCTCGCCGTCGTCCCCTTCGTTACCGTCGCGCTCGTCGCCCGTCGGGCCGACGCCGCCCTGGCGACGAAACTCCTGGTCCGGGCCTCCTACCTCTTTTTCGCTGTCTTGGTGCTCGCAGTGTGGCTCCGGCCCCTCGCCGGAGTCTCCGTTCCCGACGTCACCGCCCTCGGCCCCTACACCTACCTCGCGACGGAGGTGGTGTGGGGCGCCGTCGCGCTCGCGCTCGTCGTTCGCGCCGGCGCGGTCCGGGCGGCCGCCCGAACGGTCGCCGTCCTCTACCCCGTCGCCTACGTGTGGGACTGGTACACCCTGACCGTCGGCGTCTTCGCCATCCCGATGCGCACCGGCGTCGATCTGCTCGGCATCCCCGTCGAGGAACACCTGTTCATTCTCGTCGTGCCGGCGATGGTCGTCGGCGTCCACGAACTGCTAAACGACGAGTCGTCGTGAAAAAAAAAATCGAACCCCGGGCGTTGCTCGGAGTTCGTGCCGGGATCGTCACCGTTCCAGTCCCGATCAGTCCTGCTTCGCACCGGGGTTCGTCACCGCGCCAGTTCCACCTTTTACGTCCTCGGATCGCTCCCGTTGGTCGCGACCACTCGTCGCAAAAGCTGGGCCAAAACGACCTGTTGGCTCGCTCCGCTCGCCAACAGTCCCGATCAGTCCTGCTTCGCACCGGGGTTCGTCACCGCGCCGTTGGCGGCGGAGTCGAACATCGCACCGTATTTCGCCAGCACGCCGGACGTGTAACTCGGTTCGGGATCGTAGCCATCGAGACGCGCCGCCATCTCGTCGTCGGCGAGGTCGACCGAGAGTTCGTGGTCGTCGATGTCGATGGTGATCACGTCGCCGTCCTCCAGCGCCGCGATGGGGCCGCCGACGTGTGCCTCGGGGGCGACGTGGCCGATGGAGAAGCCGCGGGTCGCACCCGAGAACCGACCGTCGGTAAAGAGCGCCACGTCCTCGGCGTGGCCCTGGCCGGCGACGGCGCTCGTGACGCCGAGCATCTCGCGCATGCCGGGGCCGCCGCGGGGGCCCTCGTTCCGGATGCAGATCACGTCGCCGGACTCGACGTTCCCCTCTTGGACGTACTCCATGGCGTCCGCCTCGTTCTCGAAGACCCGCACCGGGCCCTCGTGGTGGAGGTGGTCCTCGCCCGTGATCTTGATGACCGCGCCCTCGGGCGCGAGATTGCCGGTGAGGATGCGGATGGCGCCGCGTTCGTGGATCGGATCGGCGACGGTGTGCAGGAAGTCGGCGTCGAGGTCGGCGATAGCGGGCGGGTCGTAGCGCTCGATGGCCTCCGCCATCGTCTCGCCCGTCACCGTGAGCGCGTCGCCGTGGAGCAGGCCGGCGTCGAGCAGTTCGCGCAGGACGACGGGCACGCCGCCGACCTCGTGGAGGTCGTTCATGACGCGCTCGCCGCCGGGCTGGAGATTCGCGATCTTCGGCGTCCGCTCGCTGATGCGGTTGAAGTCCTCGATGTCGAGTTCGATGCCGGCCTCGGCGGCCATCGCCAGCAGGTGGAGGACGGCGTTGGTCGATCCGCCGACAGCCACCTGGAGCGCGATGGCGTTCTCGAAGGACTCCTTCGAGAGGAAATCGGAGGGCTTGCGGCGGTCCTCGATCACGTCGACGACGAGTTCGCCGGTCTCGCGGGCGACCTCGTAGCGAGCCTCGTCTTCGGCGGGCGGCGAGGCGGAGCCGAGCGGCGCGAATCCGATGGCCTCGCTGATGGAAGCCATCGTGTTGGCGGTGAACATCCCGCCGCAGGAGCCAGCTCCGGGGCAGGCGTTCCGCTCCAGGGTGTCGAGTTCGTCGTCGGACATCTCGCCATCGGCGACGGCGCCGACGCCCTCGAAGACGTTCTGGATGGTGACCTCGCGGCCCTCGTGCTCGCCGGGCATGATCGACCCGCCATAGAGGAAGACGGAGGGCAGGTCGGTGCGGATGGCGGCCATCATCATCCCGGGCATGTTTTTGTCACACCCGCCGACGGTGACGAGGGCGTCCATCCGTTCGCCGAAGGCGACGAGTTCGACGGAGTCGGCGATGACCTCCCGAGAGATGAGCGAGGATTTCATCCCCTCGGTCCCCATCGAGATGGCGTCCGAGATGGTGATGGTACCGAACTCGATGGGCATCCCGCCCGACTCGTCGATGCCGTCGATGGCCTCGGTGGCCACGTCGTCGAGATGGACGTTACACGGCGTAACGTCGGCGGCCGGGTTGGCGACGCCGACCATCGGCGACGAGAGGTCGGCGTCGTCGAATCCCATCGCGCGGAACATCGATCGGTGGGGGGCGCGGTCCCGCCCCTCGGTCACTTCGGCGCTCCGGAGCTCTGGGTCTTTCTCCCCCGCGTACGGGTCTTTCGCCTCGGGTTCCTGCTGACTCATGTACTGCCTCTACTCGGCCGGAGGCTTAAACCCTGACGACGACGCCCCGTGAGTGGGAACGCCCGCGATCACCCTTCGTCTCGCGTCGCCAGCCCCGACAGATGCCCCACGGCGGGAACGACCACCTCTTCGGCGCCGAGCGTCGCCGCGTTCTCGCTCCCCGGTAGACAGAACACGGGCGTCCCGGCGACGATACCCGCGACGGCCCGCGTCCCCACCACCCGGACGCCGATGTCGTCGTAGGAGAGACGGCGGAAGAGTTCGCCGAAGCCGGGCAGCGTCTTCTCGAACAGCGGCCGGGCCGCCTCGACGGTGACGTCATCGGGCGTCACGCCCGTCCCGCCCGTGCTCACGACGGCATCAACGTCGTCGCGCCTGGCGAGCGTCCGGAGCGTCGACTGGACGTGGTCGTAGTCGTCGCCGGCGAGTTCCCGCACCACGAGTTCGTGGCCCGCCGCCTCGAACGCGGCGGCGATGGCGTCGCCCGCCGGGTCGTCGTCGAGCGTCCGCGAGGAGGAGACGGTCACCACCGCGGCGCCGACCGTCTCGACGTCGTGGTGGTGATGGTGGTCGTGTCCGTGGTCGTCGTGCTCTTCGTCGTGGTCGGGCGTCTCGGTCATGCGATCCGATTCGGCCGCCGTCCACTAAACGTCGCGGTCCGGCGGGACCACGCCACGAGAAACATCTATGCGGGATGCTCTCGTACCGCACTGTATGGGTGACGAGTCCATGCGTCAAACCACGACCCGAGTGGCGTGTCGCAACTGTGGCTTCGAGGCACCGACCGGGAGCGACGAGTGGGAGACGGCCGCCCACCCCTCTCACGGGACGCTGACCAGATGCCCCGACTGCGGGAGCACGAACACGACGGGACGGTGATCTCAAGGGCGGGAACCACAGCGTTTTGTCCGTCGCCGGGGATTGCCCGCCCATGCAAGCGGTCCAGTTCGCGGAACACGGCGGTCCCGAGGTGCTCGAATACGGCGACTTCCCCGCGCCCGAGGTCGGCCGCGACGACGTGCGAGTCGACGTGAAGGCGGGGGCGCTGAACCACCTCGACATCTGGACCCGCCGCGGACTCCCGGGACTCGACCTAGACCTGCCACACGTCCCCGGCAGCGACGCCGCGGGCGTCGTCCGCGAGGTGGGCGCGGACGTGACCCGCTTCGAACCCGGGGACCGCGTCGCCGTCACTGCGGGCGTCGCCTGTGGGGAGTGCGAGTTCTGCCGCCACGGCGACCCGTCGATGTGTGCCACCTACCACATCATCGGCGAGCACGTCCGCGGCGTCCACGCCGAGGAAATCGCCGTCCCCGAGGAGAACCTCGTACCGGTGCCCGAGGGGGTCGACTGGACCGTCGCCGGGTCGGCGTCGCTCGTCTTCGGCACCGCGTGGCGGATGCTCGTCGACCGGGCCGACCTCTGTCCGAACGAGTCGGTGCTCGTCCTGGGCGCGTCGGGCGGCGTCGGCCACGCCGCCGTGCAGGTGGCCGACCACCTCGGTGCGGAGGTGTTCGCCACGGCGAGCACGGCGGAGAAACTGTCGTTTGCGGCCGAGGTGGGCGCCGAACACACCATCAACTACGAAACGACTGACTTCGCCGACGAGGTTCGCGCGCTGACCGACGGCCGCGGCGTCGACGTCGTCGTCGACCACGTCGGCGCGGAGACGTGGCAGGACTCCCTGCGAAGCCTCGCCAAGGGCGGCCGGCTCGTCACCTGCGGAGCCACGACCGGGAGCCACCCGGAGACGGACATCAACCGCATCTTCTGGGACCAGCTCGAAGTCGTCGGCTCGACGATGGCGACGCTCGGCCAGGTCGACGACGCCCTCGAACGCGTCTGGGACGGCACGTTCCAGCCGCGGATTCGGGAGGTCCTCCCGATGAGCGAGGCGGCGCGCGCACACGAACGCCTCGAGAACCGGGAGGGGTTCGGCAAAGTCGTCGTCGTTCCGGACAGTGAGTTCTGACGGGCCGGCGGCGGACGACGCCGACGGACTGGGCCGCCAGGGCTGGGTGCTGGTCGCCGCCGTCATCCTCGCCGTCCTCGTCGTTCCGGGGCTGGTGTATCTCCGGCCCGGCGGCGCGATCGGGGCGCACTACCGAACGCTCATGCTCGTCTTGCCCATGCTGCCGGCCGTCCTCCTCGGCATCATCGCCGTCTGGTCGATGACGCTCGGTCGCGACCAGTGACGGGCTGAAAGCGGTTCGGCATAAGTGCTGCCGACAAGACTTATACCGTGTCGTGTGGTACCGTGTGACGAACAGTATGTTCGAAGAGTTCTCCGCTGGCTACTACCTCGGGCGGTTGTACGTCGAACCCCACGACGGCGACCACGCCGTCATGCACCCGACGGACCACGAACGGATGAACGAGCGCCTCTATGCCACGGGCGAGGGCGTCGAACGCCTCGACGCCCCCCTCGTGATGAAACTCGACGGGCGCCACTTCCCGGTGCTCGGCGAGGAGGGCATCCCCTCCGGGTCGCTGGGACTACCACCGGACGTGACGGAGACGACCCTCCCCGACCGCTGTGAGGTGTTCCTCGCCAAACCCGCCCGCGCGGCCGAACTCCTCCGGTATGCGGGCTACGACCCCGGCGCCGTCGCCGGTCGAGCCATCTGATCCGTCGGCGGCCCCGTTTCGAGAACCTCCGCGTGACCGTCTCGGGAGTCAGCAGTGTACGAAAGCCACAGGCTAGAAGGCCCCGGCGCCCGCGCGCTCTACCATGCTCGATAGGTTGCTCGGGCGGGCCTCTCTGAAGGCGCGTATCGAGGAACTCGAAGAGGAGAAGCGGCATCTGGAACGCCAACTCGAGGCCGAGAGCGAGCGCCGGGCCGACGCCGCGACCGCCCGACAGGAAGCCGAAGAGCGCGTCAATCGTCTCGAAGACCGCATCGCCGACCTGGAAGGCCGCCTCGACGGCGACGCCGACGCCGAGAGCGCACAGGCGCTCACCCCGCGCGAGACGACGGCGCTCCGCGGTGACCGACTGGTCGAGGTACTCGACCGCTTGCGGAGTCTCGACACCGGCCCCGAGGGCGCCCTGACCGCGATGGTCGCGGACGAACGCCCCGGCGCCGTCGACGACGCCCTCGGGGACCGGGCACCGCTCGTCGACCGCACCGCGCCGTGTCTGGTCTGTGTCGACGACGCACGCCTCGTGAGCGTCGCCCTCGACCCGCCGCTCGCGCCCGACCCCTTCGCGGAGTGGGACGACGGCTTTCGCCTCGACGACGCGTGGTTTCGGCCGACCGACGGTCTCACCGTCGCGCTGGTGCGCTCGGACCTCTTTGCCGTCGGCGTCTACGAGGACGGCGACTTACAGCATGTAGAGACGGTCGAGACCGACGTCAAGGGAAGCCACTCCAAGGGCGGATTCTCGCAGTCGCGGTTCGAGCGCCGGCGCGAGGAACAGGTCGCGGCCCATCTCGACGACTGCCGGACGGTGCTCGACCGGCGCGACCCCGACCGCCTCGTCTTGCTCGGCGAGCGGACCGTCCTCGACGACATGGACCGCGAGGCCGTCGCCACCGCACCGGTCGACGCCAGTGGCGATCCCAGGCCAGCGCTCGAAGACGCCGCCGACTCCTTTTTCACGACGCGACTGACCCGTCTGTGAGCGGTCACGCCGCGCTGTCGTTGCGCGCCGTCGCCGACGTCTCCACCGACACGCCCGAGACGTAGTCGCCGTCGGGGCCGACGTACGTCCCCTCGGACCCGCAGTCGGTCGTGAGCGAACAGACCCGCGTCTCCGGCGGCCAGATGACCCGGACGCTGTCGCCGGTCCGTTCGACGCTCGCCGTCTGTCGGTAGGTGACGGTCGTCCCCTGCGGTTCGACGAACGTGACGCGGAGCGTCACCTCGCTCACGCCCGACGGAAGCGGCGCGCTCTCGTTGGAGAGGGTGGTCGCACCGACGCTGTCGCCGCCGATGGTCCAGTCGACGGTCACGGGACCGTCGACGCGGCCGATGTCGTATCGGGCGGTGCCGGCTTCGGTGACGACCGTCGCCCGTGCGTGGGTCGCCCGCGCGGGCACGCCGAGCGTCGTCGTCGCCGTCACGCGGTCACCGCGCTCGACCGACAGAGGTACCAGCGCCGGGTCGACGCCTGTCACCGCTCCCTCCCACTCGCCCCGGTAGGTGAAGCGGTAGGGTCGGCGGTCACCGGTCGCGTCGATGGTCTCGAACCGCTCGACATCGCCCTCGTTGCGGACGTAGACGACATCGCCGTCGAGGCCGGGGTCGTTCCGCAGGTACTGGAAGGGGTGCTGGATCCAATCGCCGTAGGGTTCGGGGACGAACACGACGGCGTTCGTGAACGACTGCCCCTCGAAGGGCGCGTAGGTGTCGGCGAGGTTCGCGGTGCGCAGTCGGTTCTCGTCGTAGGGGTCGCTGACGGCGTCGACGCCAGCGACGCCGCCGACGCCGAGACCGACGACCAGTACCGCGGCGAGGGCGACCCGACGGTACCGGGAGTCGAGGCCCGCGGTCGCGGCCCGGGCGCGTCGCCAGACGACGAACACCCCGGCGGCGGCGAACGCGGAGAGGGGGAGGAGCAGGTCGAAGTGGTAGTACGGCCCGAGCAGACCGATCAGGCCGTTGTTGAGGCCGTTGAGCGTTCCCCAGAAGTAGGCGTTGCCGAGGACGACGGCGGGAGCGAGGCCGGCGACGACGACCCGAAGCGCCGGAGGGGAGAGAGAGGGATCGGCGATGGCGTCACGGTCGGTCGGCAGTTCCGAGAGGCCGATCAGGGCGAGCAGCGTGCCGACGGGGCCGGCGACCGTCCACTCCGTCGTCAGGATGTCGAGCAGTCGGACGGTCGTCTCGGCGGCGAGCGCCGGCGAGTATATCCGGTCGTAGCCCAGCAGTTCGTGATGACCGAAGCCGATGCCGTCCTCCGGCCCGAAGGCCTTGTACGGGAAAAGCAGGGGATCACCGGTCACGATCGCGTTGTAGCCGAGGGTGATGGCGACGCCGGCGAGGCCGGCGGCGGCGACGGCCAGCAGGCGAACGAGCGTCGGGCGGAACCGGTCGTCGCCCCACGTCCACCAGAGGGACCCGATGGCGTGGGCGATGAACGGCGTGGCGAACAGGACGGCGGTGTACGAGCGAGCGAAGAAGGCGAGGCCGATAGCCGTGCCGGCGACGAGGCCCCAGCGCGGCGAGTCCTGACGCATCGTCCGAACGTACGCCAGCGCGAAGGCGAGATTCAGGAGCGTCGCCGGGGCGTACGAGAGGAAGACGGCGGAAGTGAACAGGAACAGCGGGGTGGCGACGAGCGCGACGACCGACAGCCGACCGGTCCGGCGGTCGAAGGCAGCGGTCGTCAGGCCGTAGACGAGTGCGGCGTTGCCGGCGGCGACGAGGCCGAGCGAGAGGTTCGCGTCGCCGAGCAGTTTGCCGACAGCGAAGACGCCCGCCGCGACGGGGGAGTATTTCGAGTAGTAGCGGAGCGTCCCGCCGGTCGTGTCGCTGACGAAAAACCACGGCCGCACCAGGTCACCGAGCGCGCCGGGGTAGAGAAACAGGTCGCCTTCGAGCAGCATGGCCGCCTGCATGAGGTAGACGCCTTCGTCGTCGTTGACGGAGTGGTACGGAAAGAGGTCGACCGCGAACCAGTAGACGACGGCGCCGGCGAGGGCGACGAGTGCGGCGGCCAGCAGTTGGTCACGGCGGCGCGGCACGGATTATTCGGCGTCTCCGTCTTCGGGCCGCTGATCACCCGGGAACCACGCGAGTTCGTGGTCGGCATCGAGTTCGATGCGGACGCGGGTGTCGAGCGGGATAGACTCGTCGTGGTTGTGCATACACTGGACGGTGGTGTCGTCGTCCAGCCGGACCTCGTAGAGGATGGTCGGGCCGAGGTAGCGACGGGCGACGATCCGACCGTCGGCCTCGCCCTCGACGGGGACGGCGCGGATGTCGTCCGGGCGGACCAGTACGTCGATGCGCGTCCGGTCGTAGGTGCCCGCGAGGCCGTTGATCTGGTCGCGCGGGATGGGGCCGAGACCGGTCGTCACCTCGCCACCGTGGACGTAGCCGGGGAGGAAGCTGGCGTGGCCGAGGAAGCCGGCGACGAAGCGGGATTCGGGCTGCTGGAACACCTGTTCGGGGTCGCCGACCTGTTCGATCCGGCCGTCGTTCATGACGGCCACCCGGTCGCTGATCGACAGCGCCTCCTCCTGGTCGTGGGTGACGGAGACGGCGGTGACGCCCGTCTCCTTGAGGATGCGGCGGACCTCCTCGCGCATCTGCACCCGGAGGTCGACATCGAGATTCGAGAAGGGTTCGTCGAGGAGGAGCACGTCGGGTTCGGGCGCGAGCGACCGGGCGAGCGCCACCCGCTGCTGTTGCCCGCCGGAGAGTTCGTCCGGGTAAGAATCACCCTGTGTCTCCAGACCGACGAGGTCCAGCAGGTCGTCGATGCGTTCCTCGCGGGCGTCGGCATCCCAGTCCTCCAGGCCGAAGCCGACGTTCTCGGCGGCGGTCAGGTGCGGAAAGAGCGCGAACTCCTGGAAGACGACGCCGACACCGCGGTCCTCGGGAGCGACGAAGCGGTCCGCGTTCGACACCGGGTTACCGTTGAGCGCGACCCGCCCGGCGTCGGGTTGTTCCAGGCCGGCGATCAGCCGGAGGGTGGTCGTCTTCCCGCAGCCAGAGGGGCCGAGCAGGGTGAGGATCTCTCCCTCGTGGACCGACAGCGAGAGGCCTTCGATGACGCGTTCGGGGCCGTAGTCCTTGTCCACCTCGTCGAGTTCGAGGACGGGCGTGTCGTCCGCCGTCGGTTCCGTCGAGCCATCCATCCGTTCGTCGGTTGCGTGCATCGTCTTATTGGACATCGTATCCCTCCTGAGTGAGGATCACCAGCATCGAGAGCCCGGAGACGAAAAGGAGAATGAGCGCCGGCACCGCGGCGTGGCCGTAGTAGCCGGATTCGGTCGCCGTCCAGATGTGGGTCACGAGCGTCTTGAACCCGGACGGGCGGAGCAGCAGCGTCGCCGGCAGTTCCTTCATGGTGGTGAGAAAGACCAGCGCCGCGCCGCCGAGCAGGCCGGGCGCGATGAGCGGGAGCGTCACCGCGCGAAAGGCACCGAAGGAGGTGCGGCCGAGCGTCCGCGCCGCCTCGGGAAGCGCGGGGTTGACCCGGAGAAAGGACGCTCGCATCGAACCGACGGCCTGGGGCAGAAACCGAATGACGTACGCGGCCACGAGCAGGTAGAGGGTCTGGTAGATGGGTTGGGCGTACGACGTGCCGAGATAGACGAGCGCGAGGCCGAGGACGACGCCAGGAACGGCGTAGCCGACGTAGGTCGCGCGCTCGAAGGCGTCGGCCAGGCGGGAGCGATAGCCCGCGGCGAGATAGGCGACGGGCAGGCCGACGACGGTGGCGACGAGCGCGGCCGCCGCCGAGACGCCGATGGAGTTGAGCGCGTACGCGGGCTGGAACGCGAGCGCGCTCCCGACATCGGTGTTGATCCGCGTCAGCCACGTCAGCAGGATGCCGAGGGGCACGAGCAAGGCGAGTCCCGCGATGGCCAGACAGGCCGCGCAGGCGACGTACTTCCACCGGCCGAGGGAGACGGTGCCGCTCGTCCGCCCGCCCTGGCGCCCGGCGTACAGCGGTTCGTTGCCCCGGACGCGCGACTCCAGGCCGAGGATAAGCAGGGTGACGGCGACGAGTTGCAGGGAGAGCAGGGACGCCACGTCACGGCCGAAACTCGTGAACTCGACGTAGATGACCCGCGTGAAG
Source organism: Haloplanus sp. XH21 (assembly GCF_023276355.1). Taxonomy (NCBI): domain Archaea; kingdom Methanobacteriati; phylum Methanobacteriota; class Halobacteria; order Halobacteriales; family Haloferacaceae; genus Haloplanus; species Haloplanus halobius. The sequence goes on along the minus strand of NZ_JALLPL010000001.1, from coordinate 849,557 downwards.
GCGTCGAACTGCATGATCGCGGGCGTCCCGAAATCGGAGAGGGTGTACAGCGCGACCAGAAGAGCGCCGGCGGTGACGGCCGGCCGAATCTGGGGGATCGTAACGCGGCGGAACGCCTCCCACCGGGAGTGTTCGAGCGTCCGCGCGGCGTCGATGAGCGTCGTATCGAGCGACTTCAGCGCCGCGCGGGTCGTGATGAACACGTAGGGGTAGGTGTAGAGCGTCACGACCAGCGCGGCGCCGGGGAAGCCGTATATCTCGGGAAGTCGCTCGACGCCCAGGGGAGCGAGCAGTCGCTGGAAGGCACCCTGTGGGCCGAACGCCGAGACGAAGGCGAAGGCGCCGACGTAGCTCGGGATGACGAGCGGGAGGGAGACGGCGACGGTGAACGCCCGGCGGAAGGGGAGGTCCGTCCGCACCGTCAGATACGCGAGCGGCACGCCGATGAGTACCGACGCGACGGTGACCGTGACGACGAGGGCGGCGCTGTTGACGAACACCTGGAGGGTCGCAGGCCGCGTGGAGATGGCGATCGCCTCCGCCAACCCCACGTCGAGCGCGGTTCGGACCAGCCACACCAGCGGCAGGAGGACCGCCGCGGCGATAGCGCCGCTGGCTATCGTCGTCGGTAAGGGGAGGTCCTCGTGAGCGTCGTTGCTGGTGTGGTGGTCGGCAGCCATGGGGTGTGTCTCAGAGCATTCCGACATCGCGAAGGAGGGTCACCGTCCCCTCCAGGTCGGACAACTGAGTGAGGTCTAATCCTTCGGGCGGGTTCAATTCATCGATACTGGGGAGACGGCCGATCGGATCGACGCCCGGCACCAGCGGGTACTCGAAGGTCTCCCGCGCGAAGTAGTCCTGGGCCTCGGCCGACAGCAGGTGGCGCACGAAGTCGGCCGCGAGGTCGGGGTCCTCGGCCGTATCGAGCGCGGCCGCGCCGGCGACGTTGAAGATGGCGCCCGCGTCGCCCTCGGTGAATGCGGTGGCGATGGGGGCGTCGGGGCGGCCAGCGAGGACGCGCTGGATGTAGTAGTGGTTGGCGAAGCCAGCGCGGAGCTCGCCGTTGGCGACCGCCTGACTGACCAGGAACTCGTCGGCGTAGTTGTGCTGCAGACCGAGTTCCTGCATCTCGTTCAGCCACTGGCGGGTCTCCTCCTCGCCGTTGAGGACACGCATCGCGGTGATGAACGCCTGGAACGAACTGTACGAGGGGGCACAGCCGATGGCGTCCCGGAACGCCTCGGTCTCGGGGAACGCGAAGATGTCGTCGGGGATGTCCGACTCCGAGAGCGCGTTCGTGTTGTAGGGGATCGTTCGCGCGCGCCCGGACGTGCCGATCCAGGTGCCGTCGGGGTCGTGGAACTGATCGGGCACCATATCGAGGACCTCGGTCGGGAGTTCGGTCGTCCGTCCGCGGTCCTTGAGCGCGCCGAGCGAGCCGGCGTTGACCGAGAAGAAGACATCGGCCGGACTGCCCTCGCCTTCCGTCGCTATCTGGTTCACCAGTTCCGACGCCGAGTTGTACCGCGGTCGGATGGTCAAATCGGGGTAGAGTTCCTCGATGAAGCTGACGAGGCGCCCAACCAGCGGTTCGCCTCGACCCGAATAGAGCGTCAACTCGCCGCTCAGATCCGGCATCTCGGACATCGACGTGCCGCCCGAGATGTCGCGATCGCCGAACGGCGACCGACCGGAGCCGATCTGTCCGACGGTATCGCCACCCGAGTCGTCGGTGCCGCCACCGCCGAGGATCCCGTTACAGCCCGCGATCGATGCCAGTCCAGCAGCGCCTCCAACCCGCAGAATGCGCCGGCGGGAGCTTCGAGTCTCGTCCATACGTGATTTAGGCCGCCCTAAAACACTTATACTTGCCGGTTCGGTTAGCGGGGGTCACGGTAGATTCGCACCGCAGACCGCCCTTTTGCCGCGGTCGCTCGCTCCCTGACAAAAGCTCGACCAAAAGCCTGCGAGCCTCCCGTTGGTCGGCTCTTGGCCGCTCACTCCGTTCGTTCGCGGTGGGTGGGTGCTCTAATACGGTTTATTGGAAGTCAGTACCGGTAGGTCGCCGATCCGTCGTGGCGATCCACCGGAAGACAGGGACAAGAACCCGTATAAATCGTTCAGTCGTCGGCGGGGACCGACCGCTGGGCGGTCTGGAGTTCGTCGAGACAGTCGAGCCAGTCGTGCATGTACGTACCGACGTGAGCGAGGAAGTCGCCGTTGCGGTAGTCGGCCTCGGCGTCCACGAGTCGGTCGGCCATCGACTCGAAGATGACGGCGTACGGGTCCTCGTCCTCGCCGACCGACGGCGCCGCGTCGTCGATGAGTTCCCACAGGTGTTCGTTGAGCTCCAGCCCCGCCACCTCGTTGTGGAGGTCGTCGAACGTCGACCGAGGCGCCTTGTTGTGCTCACAGAGCGGGTCGCCCGTAACGATCTGCTTGTCGAGCAGATCGGCCGCGCGTTTGAGGAAGACGCCGCTCCAGATGTCGTCGAAGCGACCGACCGACCACTCGTTGTCGTCCATCGGTAGCTGGTAGAACGCGGGGACGACCTCCCGGCGGAAGGCGAGGTTCATGGAGCAGACGGTGAGATACTGGCCGGATTCGGCCACGAAGTCGGGGCCGAAGTCGGCGGCGGTCAGGCGCGTCTCGGCCTGTCCCTGCAGGTCGCCGTCCATCAGGATGCGCACCGCGTCCAGGTCGGGAACGTTCGTCCACAGGCCCTGGGAGGCGACCACGTCGTCGACCGTGGTCTCGCCCGTTTCGACCGTCTCGTCCATCGCCGAGTAGGGGTAGCCGCGGGGGTAGAGACCGTGTTCGTCGGCGGCGTGATAGAGCACGTTCACCCAGTTCTCGTCCGACCGCACGGATTCGACGGTGCGCTCCTCGGTCAGATTCCGCATGTGCGTGCCGAAGAAGTCCACGTCCTCGTGGGGGAGGGTGTCGTCGTCGATGAAGACGGCGTAGGGGTGGTCGTGGGCCCAGAGGTACAGGAGGCCGAAACTCGTCTGGGCGTGGCTCCGCGCCGGAATCAGGTGGGTGTAGTCGCCGACATCGTTGGCTTCCATCCACTCCTCGCGACGACTCCCATCGAACACCTCGCCCTCGACGCCCAGGTCGTCGAGCATGGCTTGCATGTCGTCGGTCGGACAGTGATCCTCGGTCACCAGGACGAACTCCAGTCGGTCCGTATCGAACCCGTGCTTCTCGGCGTTCGCGACGTACGACCGCACGCATTCGTACTCCCTGATCGTCGGGATGATTACGCAGACATCTGCACTCATGCCCGCCAATCTTTAGGGCGGCCTAAAGTACCTGTCGTTCTTCGGCGATCCGCCTCATACGGTTTATCGGCAGTCAGTACCGGTGGTTCGCGGGACCGTCTTGGCGACCCACCGGGAGACAGTGACGATACTCCGTCTCAGCCCCGACCGCTCAACGCGTCCAGGAGATATGCGGCGGGGTCGGGTGCGAGGGGGTCGTTCGCGTTCCCGCAGTGGGGCGACTGGACGCAGGCCGGACAGCCGTCGGCACAGTCACAGGCGCGGAGCATCCGCGCCGTGCGCTCCAGGAGCGGTTCGATGCGCTCGTAGCCGGCGCGGACGAGACCGACGCCGCCGGGGTGGCCGTCGTAGACGAAAACCGTACTCGCGCCGGTGTGGGGGTGGTGTGGCGTCGAAAGCCCACCCACGTCCGCCCGGTCACAGAGGAGTTCGAGCGGGAACAGCGAGATGAGACCGTGTTCCGCGGCGTGGATTCCACCATTAAAGTCGCCGATGGCACGCATCTCCCCCTCCAGATCCGTGGGGACCGTGAAATACAGCGCCGTCGTGGACAGCGTCGTCTCGGGCAGGTCGAGCGCCTCCTCGCCCAGCGTCTCGCCCCGCCCCGCGTCGCGGCGTTCGTAGCCCGTCACCCGTTCGGTAACGGTGACATCGGCGAGGGTGACGGCCACGTCCGGTCGGGCCGACAGGGCGGTCGACGCCCGGTCCCGGTCCACCGCGATGGATTTCTCCGTCAGGACGCGCGTGTAGTAGTCCGCCCAGGTGGACTGCAGGGTCGCCACGTCGCGGTCCAGATCCAGGTCGGCCACCTCGTAGGACTGGCCCTGGTGGTGGTAGATGGCGCCGGGGTGGGCGTCACGGAGGGCGTCGCCGAGGCCGAGCGTGGCGATGACGTCGCCGTCGGCCAGCAGGTCCACGTCGCGGTCGTCGATCCGGCGGAGATTCGTCTCGTGCTGGGGGCTCCGGTCGCCCGCGTGGGTCCACCGCGGGCCGTCCTCGGTCTCGCGGCGCTCCAGGCGGCCGGCATCGACGAGGTCGGCCATCACATCGTCGAAGGTCTCGCCGAAGTGGGCGTCGTCGTCGGCCGACAGCCAGTTCTCGGCGGCCGCCGCCGCGACGTGATCCGGGAGCAGGTGGTCGTTCGCGGGGTCAACCATCGCGCGCTCGGGGTCGCCCGCGAAGAGGTCGTCGGGGTTCGCGACCAGATACTGGTCGAGTTGGTCCTCGCCGGCGACGAGGCCGATGAGCGCGGCGTCGTCGCCACGGCCCGCCCGGCCGGCGCGCTGAAACGTCGCCATCCGGGTCCCGGGGTAGCCGTCGAGGAGGACGGCGTCGAGACCGCCCACGTCGACGCCGAGTTCGAGCGCGCTGGTGCTCCAGACGCCGGCCACGTCGCCGTCGTGGAGACCGTCTTCGATGTCGCGCCGGCGGTCGTCGCGCAGTGAGGCCTGGTAGGCCTCGATCCGTCTCGCGAGGTCGCTCGCGCCCCGGTCGCGCAGGGCGTCGGCGCTCTCGGTCGCGTAGCGCTCGGCGGTTTGGCGCGCCCGCGTGAACACCAGGGTCTGGTGGCCGTCCGACACGAGGTCGGCGAACAGGCGTTTCGTCTCGACGTGGCTCGATCGCCGGCGACCCGAGCCACGATCCCCCTCGTACTCCGGCGGGTTCCACAACACCCAGTGGCGCGGCCCGCGACCGCTCGTCGCCTCGTCGACGAGCGCGAACCCGGATTCGGGGCGGCCGGTCAGCCGAGCGGCGTGGTCGACCGGGTTGCCGATGGTGGCCGAGCAGCAGACGAACTGGGGGTCGCTGTCGAACCGCTCACAGAGGCGCGCGAGACGGCGGAGGACGAGAGCGACGTGGCTCCCGAACACCCCGCGGTAGTCGTGTATTTCGTCGATGACGACGAGATCCAGGGAGGCGAACAGCCACTCCCAGAGGCGGTGACCGTGGGGCAAGAGCCCGTAGTGAAGCATATCGGGATTCGACAGCAGAACCGTCGGCCGGCGGTCGCGCACGTCGCGCTTTTCGGTCTTCGAGAGGCGGCCCGTGTAGGTGTCGACCGAGACGCGACTACCGAATCCGAGGTCGCGGGCGAGGCCGTCGAGGGTGTCGGCCTGGTCCGCGATGAGGGCGTTCTGCGGGCCGAGATACAGCGTGCGTCCGCCGTGGTCCATCGCGCGTTCGACCGCCGGAACGGTGTAGGCCAGGCTCTTGCCGCTGGCCGTGGGCGTCGCGAGCACGACATCGCGGCCGTCGCGGACGGCCTCGATGGCCGCGGCCTGGTGGCGATAGAGGCGGTCGATGCCGCGGTCGGCGAGCGCGCTTTCCAGCCGGGGTTCGAGGTCACAGTCGGCGTACGTCGGGTCGCGGCCGGGACGGCGACGGTAGTCCGCGAGTTCCCCGTCGGCGCGTGCCCGGAGTCGGTCGACGGCGTCGTCCACGACCCCGCTCGGGTCGGCGCGACCATACCGGTTGCGGTCGGTAGCGTTTTGCAGGGGCGGTCCCCCGACTCCGTATGGCCGACGACGGGCAACACACTGGGGGGACGTACACGCTCGTCCTCGAACTGTCGCGAGCGGCGGATGTCGAGGTCGGCGCGCTCGGCGACCACCGCGTGCCGGCCGGGGCGTACGCCTACACGGGAAGCGCGCTCGGGAGCGGCGGGTTCAGCCGCGTCGATCGCCACCGGCGGGTCGCGGCGGGCGACCACGACGTTCGCCACTGGCATATCGACTATCTCGCCGGGCATCCGGCGACCGACCTGCACATCGTCGTCACCACGTCCGGGACCGACGCCGAATGTGCGGTCGCGGACCGCCTCCCCACGGGACCGATTCCCGGCTTCGGTGCGTCGGACTGTAACTGTCGCTCACACCTCGCGGCCGGGAAGGATGCCGAGACGCTGACCAATACCGTCAGCGCAGCACACCGAGCGGCGGAGAAGTAACTGGCGCGTTCGGTCACCGGGGACACCCGGCAGCGAGCGAGTCCGGGCAAACTCGCTCGCCGCCGGGCACCGGGAAGCAGGTCGAACGACCCGCCACGACCCCGTGTGTCAGAGGCACCCCGGCACTCACAGCATTACCCACCGCCATATTCATGTTATCTGCCGCGAAATGCGTCACGCGCTGATAGATGATATATAAGGATATCGCCGAAAGTGCTAAATGGCGATCGGTCAGCCGCGGATCGGTCGGGGGGCGATGACCGACCGATCGCCCGCGGCTATCGTCGAGCGGCGACGGACAACGCTTCGCGCGCTCGACCCGGAGCCGCAGCCGAAAGCGACGCTGCTGGAGGCGGTTGATGTCTCGCGGTCGACCCTCGACCGCTCGCTTCGTGAACTGTCGACCGTGGGGTTCGCGGCGTCGACGACGGCCGGGTATCGCCTGACGCCGCTGGGTCGGCTCGCGCTCGACGAGCACGACCGGCGGGTCGAGCGGATCGGCGCCATCGCCGACGCGGCGTCGCTGTTCGAGGGCGTCGATCTGCAGACCGAAATCGCACCGGGCGTCTTCGACGGCGCGACGCTCGTCGAATCGACGCCACACGCCCCCTATCAGCCCGTCGATCGCGTCACCACGCTAATCGAGACGGCGACCCACGTCTCGGCCTATTCCGCGCGCTTTCTCGACCGACACGCCAGCCTCTATCACGACCGGATCGTCGAGGACGCGATGACCGGGACGTTCGTCACGACCGACCGGGTGCTCGACCGGATCGCGGAGACGCGGCCGGACGACCTCCGGGAGTCGGTCGCACTCGGCCGCGTCGGGGTCCGGCGCACCGACCACGCCGCCCCGATCACGCTCGTCCTCGCGGAGACGCCCGACGGCCCCGAGATGGGGCTGGTGGTCTACCGCGACGACACGCCGCTCGGCTTCGTCGGCAACGACGACCCCGCGGCGACCCGATGGGCCCGCGCGTACGTCGACCGCCTGTGGACCGCGGGAACGCCGTTCGATCCTACGTGAGCGCGGCGGCGACCTGCTCGATCGGCGTCGGTGGCTCCTCGTCGAACTCGTCGCCGAGCTGGGTCCGACAGGAGGCGCCGGGGGCGACGACCTGGTCGCCCGGACTCGCGTCGACCTGCTCGAAGAGGATGTTCCCGATGGCCTGACTCATGGAGTAGTGTTCGGCTTCGTAGCCGAAGGACCCAGCCATGCCACAACACCCCGAGTCGAGGGGGTCGACGTCGTACCCCGCGCGGCGCAACACGCCGACGGCGTGGTGGTCCTTGTTCGTCGCCTTCTGGTGACAGTGGCCGTGGTACGTGAGCGACGTCGCCGGCGCGTCGACCGCGAGGCGCTCGTCGAGACGGAACGTGTCGAGATACTCCATGACGCCGTACGTGTTGGAAGAAACATCGTCGACGTCGTCACCGGAGAGCAGGTCGCGGTAGTCCGACTGCATCATCACCGCGTCGGAGGGTTCGACGACCACCACGTCCCAGCCCTCTCGCACGCGAGGCGCGAGGGCGGCGACGTTCTCCCGTGCTCGGTCACGCGCTGTCTCGATAAATCCCTTCGAGAACGGCGGTCGGCCGCTCCCGGTCACGTCCTCGGGAACGTCGACGTGGACGTTCGCCGCTTCGAGCACCTCGACGGCTGCCTTCCCCACGTCGGGGTCGTTGTAGTTGGTGTGAGAGTCGGGGACGAGCAGGACGCGCCGGTCGGCGTCGGTGACGGGGACCTGGGCGCCGCCACGGGACTCGAACCAGTCGAGGAGCGACTCGCGGTGGAACGTGGGGAGCGAGCGGTCCGCGGCGATGCCCAGCGTCTTCTCCATCACGGTTCGGGCGCCGGGCACCTTGCTGGCCAGGTTCGAGAGGGGCGCGAGCGCCGACCCCACGGCGTTGAGAGTGTCGATGTTGGCAAAGAGCCGATCACGGAGCGAGGCGCCGTGGCGCTGGTGGTGTTCGTGGGTCACCTCCGCTTTGAGTTTCGCGAGGTCGACCTCGCTGGGGCAGTCCTTCGAACACCCCTTACAGCCGATACAGAGGTCGAGCACCTCGTGCATGAACTCCACGTCGAACTGCTCCTCGTCGTCCAGGTCGCCGCTCATCGCCTGCCGGAGCAGGTTCGCCCGCCCTCGCGTGCTGGTGATCTCCTCCTGGCTGGCGCGGTACGTGGGGCACATCACCCCGCCGGTGGTGTCCTGCGGGCCGCGACAGCCACCACAGCCGTGACAGAGTTCGACCATCCCCTGGAAGCCGTTCTCGTTGTCCCAGTCGAGGGCGGGGTCGAACCCCGCGTCGAACTCGTAGTCGGCGCCGAACCGCAGGTTCTCGGTCATGTCGAAGGCGGCCGCCCGCTCCGGCGTGCGGTCGGGCATCGGTTCGTCGTCCGCGTACCCACAGACGTTGCCCGGGTTCAACAGCCAGTCCGGGTCGAACGCCGTCTTCAGGTCGCGGAACGTCGTCCAGAGGCGGTCGCCGTACAGTTTTCGGTTCCACTGCGTGCGCGCGTGACCGTCGCCGTGCTCGCCCGACACGGAGCCGTTGTATTTGACGACGAGGTCGGTCGCCGCGTCGGCGATGGCCTCCATCTCGGCGATGCCCTCGACGGTCTTGGTGTTGACCAGCGGGCGGATGTGGAGCACGCCCGGCCCCGCGTGGGCGTAGTACGTGGTGCGCGTTTCGAAGTCCTCGAGCAGCTCCTGGAAGTCGGCGACGTAGTCCGGCAGGTTCGCCGCGGGAATGGCCGTATCCTCGATGAACGCGAGGTGTTTGTCGTCGGTGGTGCGCCCGAGCAGAATCGGGAGCCCGGACTTGCGCATCTTCCAGAACTTCGCGCGCGTCTCCGCGTCGTGGGCCTCCATCGCGCTCCGCGCACGGCGGGGGTCGACCGTGTAGTCGGCGGCCCCCTCGTCGGGGGCGACTGCGGGATCACCGTCCGGAACGCGGTCGGCGATGAGGTCGGCCACCTTCTGTTGCCCGTCCGCGTTGCTGTCGGCGTAAAACTCCACGAGCAACACGGAGTCGGTGCCCTCGGGGAGCATCCCGACGACATCGGCGAACTCCGCGGTTTCACGCGCCAGGCCGAGCAACACGTCGTCCATCACCTCGACGGCGGCCGGATCGTGTTCCAGAATCGGCTCGACGTCTTCCATCGCGTCGAGCAGGTCGTCGTAGGTGAGCAGGGCCACCGCCTTCGTCTCGGGGACGGGTTCGAGCGAGACGGTAGCTTCGGTGACGAGCGCGAGCGTTCCCTCGCTGCCCGCGAGCAGGCGCGCGAGGTTGACCGACCCCGTCTCGGCCTCGTCGATCAGCATATCGAGGTTGTAGCCCGAGACGTTGCGTTTCATGTCCGGGTAGCGCTCCGCGACCTCGTCGGCCTCCTCGTCGATGATACGACACACCTCGGCGTAGATGCGGGACTCGATGTCGCCGTCGGGGTCGGCGCCCGCGCGCAGAGCCTCCAGGCTCACCTCACCGAACGTCGTGACGGTTCCGTCCGCGAGGACGGCCTCGACCTCCTCGACGTAGGCGTCGGTTTTCCCGTATTTCAGGGAGTGTGATCCGGTTGAGTTGTTGCCGATGGCGCCGCCGAGTGCGCTCTTATCGCCCCACGCGGGGTCCGGGGCGAACTTCAGGTCGTGTGGCTCGAGTTCGGCGTTGAGATCGCCGAGGTTCACGCCGGGGTGGGCGCGAGCGCGTCCCTCGCCGGGGTCGACCGCGAGCACGTCGGTCATATGCCGCGAGAAGTCGACGACGACGGCCTCGTTGACGGTCTGCCCGGCGAGGCTGGTGCCGCCACCCCGCGGGAGAACCGGAATCCCCCGGTCGGCGCAGTATTCGACGGCCGCGACGACATCGTCGGTCGACGTCGGGAAGACGACGCCCACTGGCGTCACTTCGTAGGCGCTCGCGTCGGTCGCGTACAGCTGTCGAGAGTAGTCGTCGAAACGTACGTCGCCGTCGAGCAGCGTTTCGAGGTCGTCGACCATCCCCGGCCGGTCGACATCGTCGCTCCGATAGTCGTAATCGCCCTCCGACGCGGGGTCGTCGAGGGAGTCCCCAGTCGTTGCCATTGGCTCTCAGTTGGTCCATGGTCGCATAAAATGCCGGTACTCCGAGGTCGGTCTCGGCCCCGCCATGCGCTGCGGCGGGAGAGCGGGCAGGGCGTCCGACGACACGTAGTGTCACAAAGAAATAAAAAATATATCACACATACAGACAATATTTCAAATAATATGGATGTATATAATACATAACGGAAATAATTCCAGTTGATTTATAACCAATGACTAACACCCACCGCACGTATTATGCGAACGCTGGCCATATCGGCTATACTGCGGTCTAATCGGGTGAATCGAGTGTGGTGACTACTGGAGAGACGATTCTGGCGGCACTGCCGCTGCTACTCGCGGGCATGATGCTGGTCGGTCTCCTCTGGCCGGCGACGCGAGCGATGCCGATTGCGTGGCTCTCGGCGCTGGTCGTCGGTTACGTGGCCTGGGACATGCCCACGGAGTGGCTGGCCGCGGGCTCCATCGTCGGCGTGATGACGGCCGTCGAGATCCTCTGGATCGTCTTCGGCGCGCTGTTGCTCCTGTACACGCTGATGGAAGCCGGGGCGTTCGACCGCATCAACCGAGGGTTCGCGGCGGTCAGCGACGACCGCCGGGTACAGATCGTTCTCATCGGCTTCTTCCTCGCGACGTTCATCGAGGGGGCTGCCGGGTTCGGGACGCCCGCCGCGGTCGTCGCACCGCTGTTGCTGGGTCTCGGCTTCCCGGCGCTGGCGGCGGTCATCGCAGCGATCATCGGTCACATCATCGCCGTCACGTACGGCGCCGTTGGCACCCCCATCGTCGTCGGCATCCGCGACCCGCTGTCCGCCGCTGGCTTCGGCGACGTGATCCAGGCGGGCGGGTTCACCGTCACCGAATACTCGAACCAGGTCGCGGCGTGGGCCGCGACCTACCACGCACTGGTCGGCTTCGTGATGCCCCTGTTCGCCGTCGGGATGGTCGTCTACTTCTTCGGCGGCGAAGACCGATCGCTGAAGCCGGCCTGGGAGGTCGCCCCGCTCTGTCTGTTCGCGGGGATCAGCTTCGCCGTCCCGTACTGGCTGTCGGCCTGGTTCATCACCGCCGAGTTCCCCAGCCTCATCGGCTCGATGGTCGGCGGCGCCATCGTCCTCAGCGTGCTCCGGGCCGGTTACCTGCTCCCCGATACGCACTGGGACTTCCCGCCACGCGAGGAGTGGCCCGACCACTGGGTCGGAACGATCGAACCCGGACAGAACGGGAGCGCCCCCGATACCGAGGCCGTCACCGACGGCGGGACCGCGAGCGCGACCGAGATGTCCCTGCTGAAGGCGTGGTCGCCGTACCTGCTTCTCGTCGTCCTGCTCGTCGTCACGCGCGCCGTCGCGCCCGTCTCGTCGTTCATCAACAGTTCGTGGTTCGTCATCACCTGGAGCGACATCCTCGGGACATCGCTCGGCAACAGCATCGCGTGGATGAACGTCCCCGGGTTCTGGCTCATCGTCAGTGCCGTCCTCGCGATTCCGATCTTCGGCATGACGGCCGAGGAGGTTACCGCCGCCTGGACGGAGACGGCCCAAAAGATCGTCGCGCCGTTCATCGCGCTGATCTTCGTCATCGCGATGGTGCAGGTGATGATCAACTCCGGTGCGCATCCGGGTGCCCCCGAAACGGGCAGCATGATCGTCGTCCTCGCAACGGTGACGGCCAGTTTCCTGGGACCGGCCTACCCCTTCGTCGCGGCGCTCATCGGTGCACTCGGCGCCGCGATGGCGGGATCGAACACCGTCTCGAACATCACCTTCGGCGGGTTCCAGTTCGAGGCCGCACAGCAACTCGGACTCCCGACACAGATCATCGTCGGCGCTCAGGCGGTCGGCGGCGCCATCGGCAATCTGGTCGCGGTTCACAACATCGTCGCCGCGGTGGCGACCGTCGGGCTCGTCGGCTCGGAGGGTCGCGTGATGCGGTACAACCTCATCCCGCTACTGTACTACTCCATCGCCGTCGGCGTCCTCGCGATGCTGTTCAGCTACGTCCTGTTCCCCGGGCTGTTCTGAGACGGCTGTTGTGACTGTGCCCCGGCGGTCGACGACCGCCGGAACTGACTTCCAACAGTCCGTATCGCGGCCCACCATCACCGTTTTTTGACCCATCGCGGGCACCGTTAGCGCACAGCACGGGACCGAAGCACCAAAGCCCCAGCGCAACAACGCCCGTCCATGGCCACCACGAACACGAACCCGACACTGTCGACGTTCGAGGACTCCCTCGCCGAACTCGGCGTCGACTGCACCCGGGTGACGGTGGACGATTTCGCGGAGACGCTCGACGGACTCGTGCGCGAGCCGGCCGTCGGCGTCTCGCTTCCCTTCGACGTATCGTACCCCGACAACGTCACCGTGGATCCGACCCCTGCCGCCCTGGAACGCGCCGCGACCGGCGTCACCCCCGCCTCCTTCGGCGTCGCGAACTACGGGAGCGTCCTCCTGCCCTCCACCGCCGATGGGGCGGAACCCGTCAGTCTCTACCCCGAACTCCACGTGCCCGTCGTCCGCGCGAGCGACGTTCTCCCCGACCTGCCCGAGGCGATGGACCGCTTCGGCGACGCGGCGCGCGACCACGGCGAGAGCGCCATCGTCGCCACCGGGCCGAGCGCCACCGCCGACATGGGTGAACTCGTCCTCGGGGCGCACGGCCCCGAAGCGGTCCACGTGGTGATGCTCGATGAGTAAGGGCGACAAAGCGGCCGAGATCCGACGCTTGATGGCGACCGAGGGGCCCGCCATCGAAGAGAACACCAAGGAGTTCAACCGGAACCGGCAGGCGGCCGTGGCGGGCCTGGAGAACTACGAGGATCTCCGGGACCAGGTCCGAGAGATCAAAGAGGACGCCATCGACCGCCTGCCCGAACTCATCGATGAGTTGCGGGAATCGGTCGAAGCGAACGGCGGCACGGTGTACGTCGCCGACGACGCCGCCGACGCCAATCGGTACATCCGCGAGGTGACCGACGACGCCGACGCCGACCGCGTGGTCAAGAGCAAGTCGATGACCACCGAGGAGCTCGACGTCAACGAGGCGCTCGAAGCCAACGGCGTCGACGTGGTGGAGACGGACCTCGGCGAGTGGGTGGTCCAGATTGCCGACGAGGCGCCCTCTCACCTCATCGCGCCCGCCATCCACCGCTCCGAGGGGAGCATCGCCGACCTGTTCAACGAGCGGTTCGATCCCGAGACGCCGCTCGAGACGGCGGACGAACTCACCAGTTTCGCGCGGGAACGCCTCGGCGAACTGATCCGCGACGCCGACGTGGGGATGACCGGCGCCAACTTCATCGCCGCCGACACCGGGACGATGGCGCTCGTCACCAGCGAGGGCAACGCCCGGAAATGTGCGGTCACGCCCGACACCCACGTCGCCGTCGCAGGGGTCGAAAAAATCGTGCCCTCGACGGACGACCTCTCGCCGTTTCTGGAACTGCTCGCGCGGTCAGGGACGGGCCAGGACCTCACGGCCTACGTCTCCCTGCTCACGCCGCCGGTCGACTCGCCGACGCTCGACTTCGACGACGACGAGACGCCGCTGTCCGAGCGCGATTCGGACCGCGACTTCCACCTCGTCCTTATCGACAACGGCCGGATGGCGATGCGCGAAGACGAGCAACTGCGGGAGACGCTGTACTGCATCCGGTGTGGGCAGTGTTCGAACTCGTGTGCCAACTTCCAGCACGTCGGCGGCCACGCCTTCGGCGGCGAAACCTACTCCGGCGGTATCGGCACGGGGTGGGAGGCGGGAATCGAAGGGCTGGACTCCGCCGCCGAGTTCAACGACTTCTGTACCGGCTGTTCCCGGTGTGTCAACGGCTGTCCGACGAAAATCGACATCCCGTGGATCAACACGGTGGTCCGTGACCGCATCAACCGCGGCGAGGAACCCGAGGGCGCGGACTTCCTCGTCGAGGGGCTCACACCCGACGAGGAGCCGGGCGGTCTCGACCTCGGCAAACGCCTGTTCGGCAACTTCGAGACGCTAGCGAAACTCGGAAGCGCGACCGCGCCCGTCTCGAACTGGATTGCCGACGCCGCGCCGGCGCGGTGGGCGCTCGAACGCGTCGCCGGCGTCGACGCCCGCCGTGACCTCCCCGAGTTCCAGCGCGAGACACTCGTGGAGTGGTTCGAACACCGCACCTCGACCGTCTCGGATCCCACCCGCGAAGCCGTCCTCTACCCCGACGTCTACACTAATCACGTCCAGGTCGAACGCGGGAAGGCGGCGGTCCGGGCGCTGGAAGCCCTCGGCGTCGACGTGCGCGTCCCCGCGGTCCGGTCGAGCGGTCGCGCCCCCCTCTCTCAGGGGATGATCGCCACCGCCGAAGACCACGCCCACGACGTGTACGGCAGCCTCGCCGAACACATCGACGCCGGGCGGGACGTGGTGGTCATCGAACCCTCCGACCTCGCCATGTTCGACCGCGAGTACGAGCGGTTCCTCGCCGAGGACTCCGCCGAGCGCCTGCAGGAGCACAGCTACGAGATCATGGAGTACGTCTACGGCCTGCTGGAGAACGGCGCCGACGCCGACGCCCTGCCCAGCGGCGACGGACGGGAGATCGCCTACCACGCCCACTGCCAACAGCGGACGCTCGGTCTCGAAGGCCACACCGTCGCCGTCCTCGAAGACCTGAGCCACGACGTCGTCACCTCGGACGTGGAGTGTTGTGGCATGGCCGGATCGTTCGGCTACAAGGACACCTACTACGAACTGAGTATGGACGTGGGCGACGACCTGGCGGAGCAGTTCACGACCGCGGAAACCCGTGACCGGACCGTCGTCGCCAGCGGCACGTCGTGTCTGGAGCAACTCGACGCCCTGCTCTCCCGGCCGTCGACGCACCCAGTCGAACTGATCTCGCCAGCGGAGTCCGCGAACAATTAAGACCCATCACGAACAGGATGGCATATGGACGGCACGCCACAGGAGATCACGACGCTCGTCGGGCGCGAGGTGTATTCGAACAACGGGGTTTTCGTCGGAGAGGTCGAAGACGTCCGCCTCGACCTGAGCCAGCAGTCCGTCACAGGACTCGCGCTCGGCGAGCTCAGCCAGGAACTGTTCGCGAGCCGTATCGAATCCGGCAAGGGCGTGATGATCCCCTACCGCTGGGTCCGGGCCGTCGGTGACGTGATCCTCATCAACGACGTGGTCGAACGCCTCGAAGACGAGGGCGAGGACGAGGAGATCGTCGCCTAACTGCCGTTCCCCGACTCTGACGCGCTCTCGACGCCCATCGCGTCGAACAGTTTCTTGCGGACGGCCTCTTCAGCCAGCGAGAGGAGGGTGTCGCGGTTGTCCTCGCTCGCCTCGATCCCCGTAAACAGGCCGAGCGGAATCTCGACGCTGCCCTGGGTTGAGTGCCCACCGGCATCGCCGATGCCGCCGTAGGCGTCATCCAAGACGTTGCCGATGTTGATGCGGATGTCCTTCGACCGCGCGGCGAGATAGATGGTGTCGTCGGCGATGCCGAAGACGGCCGTCGTCGTGATCCCCTCCAGGTTGAGGAGATGTTGGGCGGCTTGGGAGAGGGCGTCACGGTCGCGGATGAACCCCGCGTTCGAGACGAGGTGGCTCCCCTGGACCTGCCGGTTCTGGATGGCTTCGGCGAGGACATCGAGCGTCTCGGGCGACATCGACGGCGACTCCACCTGTTCGAGGGTGTCGTGGTTGGCGAAGGGGTAGAGATACGCCGCCGCGGTCAGATCCGCGGGCGTCGTGTCGCGTTTGAAATCGAGGGTCTCGGCGCGGATGCCGTAGAGCAGCGCCGTCGCCACCGCCTCGCTCGGCGAGAGGTCGAACTCCTGGATGTATTTCGTGAGGATGGTCGACGTCGAGGAGACGTTCGGGCGGACATCCATGAACTCGGCGTCGAACTCCGAATCCGGTTCGTAGTGGTCGATGAAGATGTCGACGCTCGTCTCGATGCCCATATCGCCCGACTTCATGTGGTCGACCAGCGCGACGAGCGCGTAGTCGTCCAGCGACTGTTCGTCGGCGAGCGAGAGCAGTTCGATGCCGAGCAGGTTCACGAACGCCCGGTTCTCCTGGTGGCCGATGTCGCCGGGATAGAGGATATCGGCCTCGACGCCGTGGAATTCGGCGATGGCTTGGAGCGCCACCGCGCTGGCGATGGAGTCGGGGTCGGGGTTGTCGTGGGTGAGGATGCCGAGACTCCCCTCGCCGGAGCGGAGGATCTCGGCCAGTTGCTGGGCCTTGTACTCCAGTTCCCCCGTCTCAAGGGCGCGCAGTGCCGACTCCGCGATCACCTGCGACGGGGTGATGACCACGTCGGCGCCGGCATCGGTGAGTTCGTCCTCGGAAACGGGGTCGGAGGCGCGGACGATGATATACTGGTCGCCGCCGCGTTCGCGGATCGTCGAGACGGCGGCCTTGTTCGCCTCCACGTCGGACGCGAGGATCAGGAGGACATCGCGATCGGCCACCAGGTCGGCCACCTCGGGTTCGCGGATGTCCGTCCGGCGTGCGTCGAGGTCCTGGTCGCGGAGCGCCTCAACGCGGCTCTCGTCCTGATCGAGGATCAGCACGTCCTTGCCCTCCTCCTCGAGTTCCTCGGCGACGGCGTGACCGACGCTCCCACACCCAAGGATTGCGTACGAAGACATCGAAGAGACGGGGGCTGGGGTACTCATGTTGTCCGTCCTCTCTCAGCGTCTCACTTAATCTCGTCCCTTCCGTCGGGCGGAAGGGAAACGCCTTTTAGTCGGCCACGGGTAGCGACTCATGCGTTGGGCCGGTAGCTCAGTCAGGTAGAGCGACGGACTCTTAATCCGTCGGTCGGGGGTTCAACTCCCTCCCGGCCCGTGCACTGAACCGCCGAGTGACAACGAGGCGGTGAGGGAACCGGCAGGAAGGAGTTGAACCAGGGAGTGAAGCGAACGGAGTGAGCGAAACGACCGTGGTTCAACTCCCTCCCGGCCCGTAAGAAATCCGCGAGCGACAGCGAACGGTTTCGAACGACCCGCGGTGGGTGTTGAACGAGAGAACGCCGAGCGGGAGCGAGGCGTTCGCGTTGTGCAACTCCCTCCCGGCCCCTTGTCACCGCTCACCGTCGCTCGCAGGAAACCGCCCGGGGCGTTCGCGTGGGTTACCCCCGCTGAGACCCACTGGACGAGTCCCTTCCAATCAGCAAGTACGGGAGACCACCGGCGATGAGAATGCCGGTGATAAAGAGCACCTGGAGGACGGGAAAGAAGGTGAGAGACGGGATCGTCAGTCGCGTGACGATTGTAGAGACGGCGACGAGTCCGACCGCAGTTCCGACGACATCGCGAACCGACCGTTCCGATCGGCGTCGGTGTCCACCGATGATGCCAGCACCGGCGGCCCCCGTTCCGAGCGCGAAATCAACGTTTCCGGCGACGAGGACCAGTAGTGATGCATCGAGGGAGGCGGCGACGAGCCCTGTCGAAATAAGATATAAAAGAAGTATCGAGAGTGCCCAGAGGCCCCTCGCGTATTCACCCTGTGTGCGGGTGAGACCGAATCCAAGAGTGACGTAGATGATGCCGACTCCGAGCAAGAACTTCAGAAGGGAGGTTCCGTACGAGTAGTGGAGTTCGGAGAGGAGCAGACTGGTGGTAGTGAGTCCCAGACCGATTACCCCAACCAGGAAAGATCGTTTCATCAAAGCATCATTTCCGGGGATCCGGAGAAAATTCTTGTGGGAGGGCAGTCGACTCACACTACCGATTCCGGCGACTGACGATTCCTGTCGCCGAGAGGGTGGATCCGATTCAGGAGGGCTTTGTTGATCCGACTAATTCGCTCAAGGACCGTATTTCGAACCAAACTTCGGACATCTGGCTTATTTCAGGGAGTACAGTGGTAGCGCCCCATCTTCGAGAGAGACTGTGTCCTGAAAGGTGTTTTTGCACAGAAGAAGTCTATGGAAAATAAACACGGTGTGGCGAACCCCACCACCCAGCCAACAAACAGGAACTTTTATGAACAATACGCCCATCGGGAGGAGTAGATGCTCCCGCACGTCGTACCTGTACGCAAGTGACCCTTTCTCCACCGACAGGTATCGACGTTCGACCGACCCGCAGTCCGCATCCCAAATGAGCACACAACCGCAGTCCACGACCGACCGCACCGCATCCACCCGCACCGAACCGACGCTGACCGACGGCCGCTGGCGTGCCGACGACACGACCGATCCGGCGGACGCCGCGCTTCACGCCGCCCAACTCCAGTTTCTGCCCGACGGCGATCGCCGTCTGTACAACCTCGTCGACGACGAGAACCGGGCGATGCTCGACTAGCGCGCCCGACTGAGACCACCCTTTTAGTGAGTTCGCACGGAGAGACGGGTATGGCTTCGTCCCGTCCGACTGCTCCCAGTCGCCGCCCGCACCGATGGTAGATGTCGGCCTGTCGGTGGCCCGACTCCTCGTCGCCCTGTTTCTTGTGGCGTTGAACGGCTTTTTCGTCGCCGCGGAGTTCGCTTTCGTCCGGGTCCGCGCGACATCCGTCGAGCAACTCGTCGCTGAGGACCGCCCCGGCGCAACGAGTCTTCAGGACGTGATGACCGATCTCGACAACTATCTCGCGGTGACCCAGCTCGGCATCACGCTCGCCTCGCTGGGGCTCGGGTGGGCGGGCGAACCCGCCATCGCGTCGCTGCTCGAACCGGCGCTGGGTGGAGTTCTCCCGCCGACGCTCGTCCACATCGCCGCCGTCGCCGTCGGGTTCTCGGTCATCACGTTCCTCCACGTCGTCTTCGGCGAACTCGCGCCCAAGACGTTCGCCATCGCCCAGACCGAGCGGTTCTCGCTGTATCTCGCCCCGCCGATGAAGGCCTTCTACTACCTGTTTTACCCCGGCATCGTCGTCTTCAACGGTACGGCCAACGCGTTCACGCAGCTGCTTGGAGTGCCGCCGGCGTCCGAATCGGACGAGACGCTGGGTGAGCGGGAACTCCGCCGGGTGCTGGCGCGTTCCGGCGAAGCGGGCGATATCGACGTCGAGGAGGTGGCGATGATCGAACGCGTGTTCGAACTCGACGACACCACCGTGCGGGGGGTCATGGTGCCGCGGCCGGACGTAGTGAGCGTGTCCGCCGACGCAGCGCTCCCCACGATCCGGGAGACCATCTTCGAGTCGGGCCACACCCGCTACCCGGTCGTCGAGGCCGACGACCCGAACCAGGTGGTCGGCTTCATCGATGTCAAGGACGTGTTGCGCGCGAGCGAGGGCCGGGCTCCGGACGCCGCGACGGCCGCCGACATCGCCCGCGAGATACTCGTCGTCCCGGAGACCACGACGATAAACGACCTCCTGTTACAGTTCCAGGGGGAGCGCCAGCAGATGGCCGCGGTCATCGACGAGTGGGGGTCGTTCGAGGGCATCGCGACGGTCGAAGACGTCGTCGAGGCCGTCGTCGGTGACCTCCGCGACGAGTTCGACATCGACGAGCGCGAATCCGCGATTCGCCGGCGTGCAGACGGGGCATTCGACATCGACGGTGGCGTCGCGATCACGGCGGTCAACGACGTGCTCGACGCCGACCTCGGGCACGAGACGGTCGATACCATCGGCGGCCTGGTTCTCAGCCGCCTCGACCGCGCGCCAGAACCCGGGGACAGCGTCGACATCGAGGGCTACCACGTCGAAGTGACGGGCGTCGAGGGGACCCGGATTTCGACGGTGCGAATCCAGGCGTCGGACGGCGACGGCGACAACGACGAAAACTGAGGCGGGCAGGCTGCGCTACTCGCCGACTTTCACGACCTGTTTGCCGATGTTGTCGCCCGAGAAGAGCCCCAGGAACGCCTCGGGAGCGTTCTCCAGCCCCTCGACAACGGTTTCTCGGTGGTCGATGTCGCCGTTCGCCACCCACGTTTCGAGCTGTTCGCGGGCAGGGCCGAACCGCGTCGCGTAGTCGGAGACGAGCAGCCCCTCTACCCTCGCCCGCGGGGCGATAAGCTGGGGGAGTTTGCGGGGCCCGGTCGGGACGCCCTCGTCGTTGTAATGTGCGATCTGCCCGCAGACGGCGACCCGCGCGTCCAGGTTCAGTTTCGCGAACACCGCGTCGGTGATCGGCCCGCCGACGTTGTCGAAGTAGACGTCGACACCGCCGGGAGCCACCTCGTCGAGCGCTGCGCGGTAGTCGTCAGTCGTGGCGTAGTTGACCGCCGCGTCGAAGCCGAGGTCCGCCGTGAGCCACTCGGTTTTCTCGTCGGTGCCGGCGAAGCCGACGACGTGACAGCCGTTCAGTGTCGCGATCTGTCCCACGGTCGAGCCGACGGCGCCGGCGCCCCCCGAGACGGCGACGGTATCGCCGGGGCGCGGTTCGGCGACATCGAGCAGGCCGAAGTAGGCGGTCCGGCCGGGCATGCCGAGGACGCCGAGATACGCGGGGGGTGCCGCCACGTCGGGATCGACGGGCGCGACATCGTCGGCGTCGACGACGGCGTAGTCCGACCACGTCCCGCGACCGGTCACGAGGTCGCCCGCCTCGTACTCCGGGCTTTCGCTCTCGACGACTTCGCCGACGACACCGCCCTCCAAAACGTCACCGAGTCCCCATGGGTCGGCGTACGACGCCGAGTCTCGCATCCGGCCACGCATGTAGGGATCGACGGAGAGGTAGTCGACGCGGACGAGGAGTTCGCCGAACGTCGGCGTCGGCCGGTCGGTCTCACGGAGGTCGAAACAGTCGAGGGTCGGTTCGCCGTCGGGGCGTTCCACGAAGTACCACGCGCGGTGTGACGCTGGCATAGCGGTTGTTCGGCACGGGGACGTATAGTAGCGTTTGGAACTGTGTGCACACCTGATCGCCAGACTGCGTGCGATCAGGGGTGCGGTGACTTACAACGACTACGATAGATGCCTTCCGACCGGGCGACTACTCCGACAGGAAGTCCGGTTCGATGCGCTTCTCGTCGCGTTCCGTGCGGAGGTGGGTGGCGAACGAGTCGGGGTCGATATCCTTCCGTTCTCGCTCCGTCCGGTCGCGGACGGAGACGGTGCCGGCCGTCTCCTCGTCGTCGCCGACGATGAGCATGTACGGCACGCGGTCGGTGTGGGCCTGCTGGATCTTGCGGCCGACGGTCCAGGAGCGGTCCTCGATGTCGACCCGGAAGTCGTCGAGATAGCGGTTCTTGAGTTGCTTGGCGTATCCCAGGTTATCGTCGCTGACGGGGAGGATGCGCACCTGTTCGGGCGCCAGCCACAGCGGGAACTTGCCGTCGAAATGCTCGATGAGCACCATCAGGAATCGCTCGTAACTGCCGTAGAGCGCGCGGTGGATCATCACCGGGCGGTGGTCCTCGTTGTCCTCACCGGTGTAGGTCAGATCGAACCGCTCGGGCATGTTGAAGTCGAGTTGGACCGTCGGGCCGTCCCACTTGCGGCCGAGGGCGTCCTCGAACGCGAAGTCGACTTTCGGCCCGTAGAACGCGCCGTCGCCCGCCTCGACATCGTATGCGATGTCCTGCGATTCGAGGACGGCGCGCAGCTGCGACTGCGCGCGCTCCCAGATTTCGTCGCTCCCGACGGACTTCTCCGGGCGGGTCGCGAGCGCGACTTCCGCGTCGAGATCGAACGTCTCGAACACGCGGAAGATGTTGTCGATGACGAGCGTCACTTCGTCCTCGATCTGGTCGGGACGGACGAACATGTGGCCGTCGTCGATGGTGAACGCCCACACTCGCGAGAGACCGGAGAGTTCGCCGCGCTGCTCCTTGCGATACACCTTGCCGTCCTCGAAGTAGCGGACGGGAAGATCCCGATAGCTCCAGGATTTCTGGTCGAAGATGGTGGCGTGGCCGGGGCAGTTCATCGGCTTCAGGCCGTACTCCTCGTCGTTGACATCGAGGAGGAACATGTCGTCGACGTAGTTCTCGTAGTGGCCCGACTTCTTCCAGAGTTCCGTCCGGAAGAGGTGTGGCGTCTCGACGGGGTCGTAGCCCGCATCGAGGTTCATGTCGCGCGCGAAGGCCGAGAGTTCGTCGAGCACGCGCTTGCCGTTGGGGTGATAGAGGGGGAGACCCGGCCCGGTCACCTCGTCGATGGAGAACAGGTCGAGCTCCTGGCCGAGTTTCCGGTGGTCGCGCTTCTCGGCCTCGCGTCGGCGTTCGAGATAGGCTTCCATCGCCTCTTCGTCGGCGAAGGCCGTTCCGTAGACGCGGGTGAGCGTGTCGTTGTCCTCCTCGCCACGCCAGTACGCCGAGGAGATGTTCAGCAGTTTGAACGCGCCGATCTCACCGGTCGAATCGACGTGGGGGCCCTGACAGAGGTCCTCGAACTCGCCCTGTCGGTAGAGGGTAACGGGATCCTCGCCCGCCGCTTCCGTCTCCAGGATGTCCTGTTTGTAGGGGTTGTCGGCATACTGCTCTTTCACCTCCTCGCGCGGGCGTTCGATGCGTTCGATATCGAGATCCGCGGCGATGATCTCCGCGGCTTCCGCCTCGATTTCGGCCAGGTCCTCGCTGTCGAGGTCGACGTTCGTCACGTCGTAGTAGAAGCCGTCGTCGGTCGGCGGCCCGATGGCGAGTTCGGCCTCGGGGTGGAGGCGCTGGAGTGCCTGGGCGAAGACGTGGGCGGCCGAGTGGCGCAACACGCGCAGATATTCGTCGCTGTCCTCGGTGACGATGACGAGGTCGATGTCGTCGTGCAGTGGGGTGGCCTTGGCCACGAGGTCGCCGTCGACGACGCCAGCCACCGTATCGCGGCCGAGTCCTGGCCCGATTTCGAAGGCGACGTCCTCGACCGTCGACCCCTCCTCGACGGTGAGTTCCGATCCGTCGGGGAGCGTCACTACGATATCACTCATACCCGGAGGAAATCGGACGAACGGAATAAGTGTTTTCGAGCGGCCGCGCGAGGCGATTCATCCCGCAACTCGGCGCCGAAAGCGAAACGCGGAAAGCGACGTACCACCCACCCCGGAGCATGGAACGCGGCGCCATCCCGCTGTCCGACCTCGACGGCCCGTTCGACCTGCAGGCGACCGTCGAGAGCGGGCAGAGCTACCTCTGGGATCGCCCGGACGACGAGATGTACGAGCGGTTGGATGTCCACGGTGGCGACGCGTGGTACGAGACGGTCGTGCCGTCGCTGGACCGCGTGGGCAACGACCGGGCCGTGGTCCGGGTGCGCCAGACCGGCGACCGACTGGAGTGGCAGTCGACCACCGACGCGGTACCGATCCTGACACACCTCCTCCGACTCGACGACGACCTGGACGCCATCCGAGCGGCGACGCCCGACGACCCGCTCCTGGACCGCGCGTTCGACGCGTATCCGGGCCTGCGCCTCGTGCGCGACCCGTCCTTCCCCTGTCTTGTCTCCTTCATCTGCTCGGCGCAGATGCGGGTGGCGCGCATCCACGGGATGCAGCGAGCGCTCGCCCGCGAGTACGGCGACACCGTCACCGCCGACGGGCGCACGTACCACGCCTTCCCGACGCCGGAACAACTCGCCGCCCGGACCGAAACCGAGTTGCGCGACCTGAAACTCGGCTACCGCGCGCCCTACGTCCAGCGGACGGCGTCGATGATCGCCGACGGCGAGGCGACCCCGGAGGCGGCGCTGGGGAAGCCATACGAGGACGCGCGGGAGTATCTCACCCGCTTCGTCGGCGTCGGCGACAAGGTGGCCGACTGCGTGTTGCTGTTCTCGCTCGACTACCTCGAGGCGGTGCCGCTCGACACCTGGATCCGCTCGGCCATCGCGGACCACTACCCCGACTGCGAGCGGGGATCGTACGCGGAAACGTCACGCGCGATTCGGGAGCGACTCGGGGGCGACATCGCCGGCTACGCCCAGACGTATCTCTTTCACATGCTTCGCGCCGGCGACGAGTAGGGCGAAAGCGGGGCTCTCGCGGCGTGTTGAGGCGGTTTGCAGACCGGACGTGTCTGCACCGTCGCCGCGTCGACCCCGCAGGCGAAAATTCATGACGGTGGGAATACAATTATGGTGTGGTATGGATTGTCGAGTCGTCGTCGAGGCAGCGGTCCCGGTGTACGACGTAGCGACCCCCGACGAGGCGATTCGCATCGCCATCGCGAAGACGGGGGAGATGCTGAATCCGGACCTCAACTACGTCGAGATCGAGATGGGGTCCCGCACCTCCCCGTCGGGCGAGGAACTCCCCCCGGCGTTCATCGCCGCCGACGAGGCGCTGGTCGCGCTCGAACTCGAAATGAAGGTGTTCAACGTCGAGCAGGAGGAACACGCCTCCCGCATCGCGCGCAAGGAAATCGGACAGCGACTGGAGAACGTGCCGCTGTCTATCCTGTCGGTCGACCCGATAGAGGAGGAGACGGACGACGCCGAGGACAGCGAATCGAACACCAGTGACGAAGACGGCGACGAAGACGGCGACGAAGACGAAGACGGCGACGAGCTCATCCCCGAGTTCGAAGAGCTAGTCGACGAGTGAACAGCGCCGCCGCTCCCCGATTCGAGCGGTCGCAGGAGAACGGACCGTACGTTCGTTCAGTCGGCGTGAGGAGCGACGCGCTCCTCGGTCGTGTCGAGGGAGGACGTGATACCTTTCGCCAGCTTAAAAACAGCCGCCTTGTGGTCTGTCTTCGATTTGTGGATCGAGGTCGGTCGTACCCCCTTTTTCTCGTACTCGGTCAGGTCGATCTCTTCGTCATGCCACGCAGAACACTGTTTCTCTACCTCCGCGAGGAGGCCGTGCAGGTGAATGAGCTCCTGCTTTTTCATAACAACCATCCATAGCGAGTGGAAGGTTATATTATTATCTTGAGTGCAGTTAACATGCGTCTACGGGCGTGGTAGCGGTTCACAGGCAGTTTTTGCGAGACGTGATCGGAGCACGATAGCGAGTGTCGGCCCACCTGAAGAGGACGCCAACCAAGCTGTCGAGACGCGCCGAACGCTCCCGTGACTGTCGGCTGGACGCCGGGGAAGATCGTCGCTACTCGGGGTGGGAAATGTCGTGAAACAGTTACAGCCGACGGTATGAAACGTTTTAGTCGCCGCGGGCCGCAGGTACGGACATGGATTACGAAGATAGTCTCGAGCGGGCGCTGACCGAGACGCCGGAGATCAGCGACGCAGCCGAGCGGTTTCAGGTCCCCGACGTCGATGTCCGTTCCGAGGGGAACGTCACTATCTACGAGAACTTCCAGGAGACCCACGACCGCCTGAACCGGGACCAACACCATCTCTTCAAATTCCTGCAGACCGAACTCGGCACCAGCGCGAGCATCGACGACCGCGGGCGCGCCCGCTTCACGGGCGACTTCAAGCAGTCTCGCGTCCAGAGCGCCCTCGACGAGTACGTCGACTCGTTCGTGACGTGTTCCGAGTGCGACTCCCCCGACACCCGACTGGTCGAAGAGCGCGGCGCGACCGTGCTGAAATGCGACGCCTGCGGCGCGCTGTCGTCGGTACCCGAGATCTAATCGGCGCCCACCCAGAGCGGACCGGCCCACGCCGTGCCGCCGTCCGCTTGGTGGACGCGAACGTAGTAGACATCGTCGTCGGTGCCGCGGTCCGCGTCCCACGAGAGTCCAGTGATGGGATCGTCGTCACGAAAGGTCGCAGCGGCGGTGTACGCCTCGATGTCGGCGTCGAGCGCCGTCGTTCCTCCAATGGTTCGCCACTCGCGGTTGTTCTTGACGACCACCACGTCTCGGAGCGGTGCGGTTCCGGCGACGGACACCTCGACGGTGCGGTCGGCCGCCGGGTCGTCGACGGCGGCCCGCGAGTCGTCGTCGCGGAGACGCGTCCCCGCGACGCTGAACGCGACGTGGATGCGGGCCGGTTGGGTCGTCCCGTACACGCTGCGGTTCCGCAGCGCGGCGAAGACGGCCCCTCGGGTGAGTTCATCGGCGTACAACGCCACCAGACCGCCCGGATAGCTGCGTTCGTCCCACAGCCGCCAGATCGTTCCCCAGCCGAGGCCGTCGCGGATTGCTCGCCGGGGGACGTGCGGCGGAACGTGGAGTAGCGAATGCCCCGGCAGCGGGCCGTGGTAATCCGACGAGGCGAGCATCCCGACGCGGTTGCCGAGCGCGAAGGCGTCCTGCACGTAGTGGCCTTCGACCCCGACCTCGCCGCTGGCGATGCCGCCGATGGGTTTCTCGTTGCCCGCGGTCGCGGGGCGTTCGCTGCTCCCCCACTGGGAGTACACCTCGACCAGCGGCGCGAGTTCGTCGTCGGACTCGGTGGCCGAGAAGTCGAACGGATACATCGCCTCGGCGGAGTGGTGGGGAATCGTCAGCGCGTCGCGCCCGGTCTCCGCGCGCCACCGATCGAGACGCGCCCAGAGTGTCTCGTAGGTGTCGCTGTCGGCGGCCATCGAATCGAACAGGGCCACGTCGTCCGCGGACTCGAAGTAAACGTTGAGGTGGCCGCCGCGGTTGG
The DNA here is from genome assembly GCF_023276355.1 of Haloplanus sp. XH21. Lineage (NCBI taxonomy): Archaea > Methanobacteriati > Methanobacteriota > Halobacteria > Halobacteriales > Haloferacaceae > Haloplanus > Haloplanus halobius. The sequence continues at coordinate 822,849 of NZ_JALLPL010000001.1, read as the reverse complement.
GCTGTTGTGTCCACTCGTAGGCCGGGAGCGTGACGAACGATCCGGGATCGTTCGCGGCGTCGGCGGCCGCCACCCCGTCGTCGAAGCCGTGGTCGTGCATCCGCCGGCGCTGGAGCGACGGCGGGATGAAAAACCCCATCGTGTCGTGATCGGTGTAGGCGACCACGTCCAGAGCCATCACGTCCCGGCCGAACCGATAGCCGGCTGCCGGCCGACCGACGCCATCGGAGTCCAGCGAGTGGAGGTGGATGTCGCCCCAGTAGAGCCGTTTCGTGGGTGGCGACTCGGTGACATCGACCGGGTTGCTGACCGCCGTCACGCCGCTCGCGGGGTGTTCGACCCGCACGTACTGCGTGCCGGGCGTCCGAAAGGTGATCCCGCCGGTACGGACCCACCCGTCGTCGTCGCCGCCGAACCGAAGCCGGTCGGGGACGATGGCCTCGGGATCGGTCGTCGTCACTTCGACGGTGCCCCCGAACTCGCGGACCAGGCGCTCGTAGGCGTCCCAGACCTGCACCGTCAGCGTCGCCGACTCACCGATCTGGACCGTCGAGGGAAGGATCGCGTGGAGGGCGTCGACCTCGCGGTGTCGGCTCTCCAGGAGCTGGCGGATCGACGGCGCGTTGTCCAGAAACGTCCGCACGGACTTGCGACTCTCGGCGAGGAAGGTCGCCCCCGATCCGAGACGTGGCGTCATGTCTCAGCGTGCTCGGCACGCACAGTTAACTCTCGGGGCAAGCGGGGCGATGGCCGACCCGCCTCACCGGGCACTTTTGTCGCTTCCCACCAACCATTCATCGTATGTCACACACGCGCGTCAACTACCACGATGTCGAGTCGGTCGGCGGCGGCCTGCATTTCCTGCGGGACGCCCTCGACTGCTCGAACCTGGGTGTCTCGGTGCTGGACTGCGACGCGGACTGGAGCGGGAAACCCCACGACCACGCCGACGACGGACAGGAGGAAGTGTACGTTCTGGTCGAGGGCGAAGCGACGGCCACCGTCGATGGCGAGTCGGTGTCGCTGTCGGCCGGGGACGCGCTCCGGGTCGATCCGGGCGCGACCCGGCGCCTCGACGCCGAGGAGTCGTGTCTGTTCGTGATCGCCGGCGCGCCCTGAGACGGTTTATTGTAAGTCATTCCCGGTGATTCGCTGGGCTGTCCCGGCGAATCGCCGGTACACAGTCACAATAATCCGTATGAACCGAGACGGGCGTCCCGGTACACCGACGGTCGCCGCCCAGTGACTCGCCGCAGCCGACGTTTTTTGTGGTGGTGTCCCAAGGGGAAGGCATGGCGAGCAGAAGTCGAGCCCTCCTGTCGTGGATCGCCCGGTCGTACGTGCTGTTCGTCGCCATCGGCGTCGTCGTCGGCCTCGCGCTGGCGCCCGTCGCCTGGAACGCCACGTCCTCGGACGGCACCGTTGCAGTGGTCCCCGTCGCGGGAACCATCGACGGGGGGACCGCCGCCGGCGTCTCGTCGATGCTCCAGCAGGCGCGCAACGATCCCGACGTGAAGGCGGTCGTCTTGCTCGTGAACAGCGGGGGTGGTGGCGCCGCCGCCAGCGAGGAACTGTATCTCCAGACCAGGCGGACGGCCGCCGAGATGCCGCTCGTGACGAGCGTCGACGCGTCGGCCGCCTCGGGCGCGTACTACACGATCGCCCCGAGCGATCACATCTACGCCAAGCCGGCGTCGACCGTCGGCAGCGTCGGGGTGTTGGCGACAACGCCCCAACAGCTCGAACCGACGGCGCTCGTAGCGACGACGGGGCCGAACAAGCTCACCGGCGGCGACGAACGCGAGTTCAACTACATCGTCGAATCGCTGGGCAACGCCTTCATCAACGCCGTGTACGAACAGCGGGATGATCGCCTCGACCTCTCGCGGAGCGAGGTCGAGCAGGCCCGTATCTACAGCGGCACCCAGGCGGTCCGAAACGGCATGGTCGACTCGATCGGTGGGCGGCAGGCGGCCGTCGAACGAGCGGCCGCCGAGGCCGACCTCGACCGATACGACGTGCGCGTCATGCGCCCGGACGGCACCGTGCGCTTCCTCTCCCGGTCGAACTACATCGCCTCGACCGCGCCGGACAAGGAGATGGTCTCCGCGACGTATCTCTACGGCGAGAACACCACGGAGCCGGTGTTTATGATGGTGCCCGCGTCGTATCTCGACGCGCCGCGGAACGACTCGGCCGGTGAGCCGGCCGCCGCGGGAACGGGCGCCGATACGGGGGGACCGCATGCGGCGTAAACTGGCCGCGCGGATCGCCGTCCTCTGTCTGACCGTCGTGGTCGTGGTCGCCGGCGCGGGCGTCGCTCCGACGTTGCTCGGCGACGACGACGAACCGGACCGCAACACCGACATTCCGGAGTACGATCCGGCGTCCGTGGCGCCGGATCCGATCGCCGCGACGGGGGCCATCGAACCGAGTCCCGCCCCCGGCACCGACGCGACCGGAACGATCCTCATCGACCGCGGCCACAACAACCGGTTCGAGCGAACGGATATCGAACCGCTCGTCGACGCGCTGGTCCGGCAGGGCTACCACGTCGAGTTCTACACCCAGGGCGACCTGGCGACCCACCTCGAAGACGTCGACGCCTTCCTCGTGATCGATCCGGGGACCGAATACCTCCCCGGCGACATCAACGACGTGCGGGAGTTCACGGCGAACGGCGGCCGCCTCGTGATGGTCGGCGAACCGGATCGGACCGCGGTCAGAGCAACCCTCGGCGGGACGGCCGTCCAGACCCAACAGAGCCAGTTGACGACCATCGCCTCCCGGTACGGCATGAGCGTCGACACGCAGTATCTCTACAACCAGGAGCACGCGGACGGGACGTTCAAACACGTCCTCGCTCGCCCGACCGGGCAGGGTGACCTCGACGGCGTCGAACGGACGGCGATGTACACCGCGGCGGCGGTCACGGCCAGGGACGGGACCGTCCTCCTGCGGGGCGCGCCGAACACGCACAAGTCCGGCAGCGACGACGTGAGCGGCGAGTATCCGGTCGCGGTCCGCAAGAACAACGCCCTGTTGCTCGGCGACACGACGTTCCTCCGCGGGGACCGCTTCAACGTCGCCGACAACGAGGCGTTCATCGCCTACCTGGTGGAGTTCATGATCGAGGGCGACCACCGACCCCCGGAGCCGACGACTGGCCCACCGGAATCGGAGCGCGATGATTCGGGGTCGACGGCGACGCCAACCGCGACGCCGACGCCCACCCCGACCCCCACGCCGAGCGAGTAGGGACAGCAAGGTTATCCCGTCGGACCGCCAGGTGACGGTATGAGCAATCCGACTGCGACACTGCGGACGACACACGGCGACATCACGGTCGAACTGTTCGCTGACCGGGCACCGACGACGGTCGAGAACTTCATCGGCCTGGCCGAAGGCGCCGACGAGTACGACGTGCCCATCGAACCCGGAACGGGCGCATGGGAGGACCCGGAGACCGGCGAGAAACGCATCGACCCGCTGTACAACGATCTGCCCTTCCACCGGATCATCCACGACTTCATGATACAGGGCGGCGACCCTGAGGGCACCGGACGCGGCGGCCCGGGCTACACCTTCGACGACGAGTTCCACCCCGACCTGCGCCACGACGGGGCGGGCATCCTGTCGATGGCCAACCGCGGCCCCGACACGAACGGCTCGCAGTTTTTCATCACGCTGGACGCCCAGCCGCATCTCGACGACAGCCACGCCGTCTTCGGCGAGGTCACCGAGGGCATGGACGTGGTCGAGGAACTCGGGTCGGTGCCGACGGACGTGGACGACAAACCGATGGAGGACGCGACGCTGAAGGCCGTCGATGTGGACCGCTAACGGGGCGTTGCCACCGGCGGGGAAGCGACCCGGTCCACGGGAGGACGGGGCGTGACGCCAACGGTCGAAACCTCGCGCGAAGCGTTCCTGGCCACCGCCGAGGGCGCCGCCCCCACCGCGCGGATTCCGGTCGAAGTGCGACTGGAGGCGTCACCCTTCGACGCCTATCGGCGCGCCCGTAGCGACGCACCGTCGCTGTTCTTCGAGACGTCCGGCGGTCGCTCGGGGTGGGGCTACTTCGGCGTCGATCCGGACGAGGTCTACACCGTCGACGGCGACGGCGACGGCGTCCTCGACACCATCACCGACCTCGTAGCCGACGAGTCGCTCGTGCGCGGTGGCTGCGAGATACCCTACCCCGGCGGTTTCTTCGGCTGGCTCTCGTACGACACGGTTCGGGAGATCGAGGCCCTGCCGGAGACGACCGTCGACGACCGCGGGCTGCCACGCCTCCAGCTCGCCCGCTACACCTGTCTCGCGGCCTGGCAGGCGGGCGAGTCGACGCTGCGCCTCGTGGCGACGCCGCGACTCGGAACCGACCCGGACGCCGCCTACGAACGCGGGCGCGAGCGCGCGCTCGACCTTGCCGAGGCGGCGACGACGGGCGATCCGTCGGTCGGCACCCCGCGAGTCGACGGCCCCGTGACGTTCACGAGTTCGTGTAATCGCGCGGCGTACGGTGATCGGGTGCGCCGCGTGAAGAAGTATATCCGCGATGGCGACACGTTTCAGGCGAACGTCTCCCACCGGCTGACCGCGCCCGCCGCGGTCCACCCGGTCGAGACGTTCGCCGCGCTCCGCGAGGTGAACCCGGCGCCGTACTCCGGGCTGGTGGAGTTCCCGGGCGTCGACCTCGTGAGCGCGAGTCCGGAGCTCCTCCTGGAGCGCGACGGCGACCACCTCTGGACCGAACCAATCGCCGGCACCCGTCCCCGTGGCGACGGCGCCGAGGAGGACCGCCGTCTCGAAGCCGCTCTCCGGAGCGACGAGAAAGAGCGGGCCGAACACGCGATGCTCGTCGATCTAGAGCGCAACGACCTGGGGAAAGTGAGCGAGTACGGGTCGGTCACCGTCGACAAATACCGCCGCATCGACCGCTACTCCGAGGTGTTCCACCTCGTGTCGGCGGTGTCCGGCACCCTGCGCGAGGAGGACGACCTCGGCGACGCCATCGGCGCGGTGTTTCCGGGCGGGACGATCACGGGCGCGCCCAAACCGCGGACGATGGAGATCATCGACGAGGTCGAACACCAGCGTCGCGGACCGTACACGGGGAGCATGGCGGCCATCGGCTTCGACGGCCGCGCGACGCTCAACATCATCATCCGCACGCTGGTCCGCCACGGCGACGAGTACCACCTCCGGGTCGGGGGCGGCGTCGTCCACGACTCGGTGCCCGACGCGGAGTACGACGAAACGCTCGCGAAGGCGCAGGCGCTCATCAACGCCGTCGACACCGCCCTCGGCGACGACGCCGAGATGGAGGTGGAGACGTGACGCGGATTCTCGTCGTCGACAACTACGACTCCTTCGCCTACAACCTCGTTCAGTACGTGGGCGAAATCGCGGACGAGGTGGTCGTCCGCCGAAACGACGCCATAGACGTCGACGGGATTCGGGCGCTCGATCCCGACGGCATCGTCGTCTCGCCGGGACCGGGAACGCCACAGAGCGCCGGCGTGTCGATGGCCGTGTTCGCGGAGGTGGACTACCCCACGCTCGGCGTCTGTCTCGGCCACCAGGCGCTCTGTGCCGTCCACGGGGCGCGGGTGGGCCACGCGCCCGCCGTCGTCCACGGCAAGCAGTCGGCGATCACCCACGACGGCCAGGGCGTGTTCGCCGACCTCCCCGACGGGATGGCGGTCGGCCGGTATCACTCGCTGGCGGTCGACCGCCGGGACGTGCCGGACATCCTCGAAGAGACGGCGTGGACCGACGACGAGGCCGGCGTCGTGATGGGGGTTCGACACCGCAGCAAGCCCCACGTTGGCGTCCAATTCCACCCCGAAAGCATTCTCACCGACGACGGCAAGCAACTCGTCGGCAACTTCCTTGACCTATGCAGTACCACGTAAACGGCGACCTGGTGCCGGCCAGCGAGGCGACCGTCAGCGTCGAGGACCGCGGCTTTCTCTACGGCGACGCCGCCTTCGAGACGCTCCGGGCCTACGGCGGCACCGTCTTCGAGTGGGACGCCCATCGCGAGCGACTGGTGAACACCTGCGATACGCTGGGCATGGGCAGCGCTGTCCCCGCCGATATTCACGACCGCATCACGGCGACCCTCGACGCGAACGACCTCGCGGACGCCTACGTCCGCGTCTCGGTCACGCGCGGCGTCCAGGCGGGGAAACTCACGCCCGACCCCGCGGTGGAGCCGTCGGTGATCGTCATCGTCAAGCCGCTGCCGCGGGGTGGCGTCACGGGAGAAGACGTTTGGGACGCCCCGGCGACAGTGCGAACGGTCGACACCCGGCGGATCCCCGAGGCGGCGATGCCCGCCGACAGCAAGACCCACAACTACCTTGACGGGATCCTCGCGCGACTGGAGTTGCGCGGGACGGACGCCGACGAGGCGCTCGTCCGGTCGGTGGACGGCGCCGTCGCGGAAGGCGCGACCAGTAACGTCTTTTTCGTTGACGGCGGCGCGCTCCGGACCCCCGCGCTCTCGGAGCCGATACTCCCGGGCGTGACCCGGCGGATCGTCCTCGACCTGGCCGACGAGATGGGGATTCCGGTGGAAACCGGCACCTACGGCGTCGAGTCGATTCGGACGGCCGACGAGGCGTTTCTGACGAACACAACCTGGGAAGTGCGGCCCGTGGCGACCGTCGACGACGATAGGGTTGGCGGTGGACCGGTGACGGAGCGTCTCGCCGACGCGTTCGACCGGCGCGTCGAAGCGTCTTATAGGGATTGTCGTAACTGTCGATAGCGTCGCACCGGACCGTCCCGGCGCGAAGCTATCGTGACTTTCGCTACTCCCTATTACGAGTACTCCACCGCCGGGACCGAAAGCCACTTGCGGGGGACTGCGGAACGGACATCCGAGCGAGGGTGGCCGAGCCAGGCCAAAGGCGGCGGGCTTAAGACCCGCTCTCGAAGGAGTTCGGGGGTTCGAATCCCCTCCCTCGCACTACCGCTCCGAGTGAACACGAGGAGCGTGCAGTGCGTCCAGAGGATTCGAATCAGGGAGGTCGCGCGCAGCGAAGGCGAGACGCGAACGGAGTGAGCGTCTCGGCGTGGCGAACGGAGAAACCGTGAGCCAGCGAGCAGAGTGACCGTGGTTCGAATCCCCTCCCTCGCACTACCGCTCCGAGTGAACACGAGGAGCGTGTCGTGTGCCGGTGGGATTCGAATGAGAGAACGGCGACCGAAGTGAGCCGTTCGCGTAGTTCGAACCCCCCCCCTCGCACCCTGAACGAGCCGAGAAGCCACTACCCAACGAACTCCGTCGAAAAGCGAAAAGCGAGCGGACGGGAAAAAGCCCGTACGATCGCTTGCCGCCCTGAATTGGTCCCCGCTGACGCTTCGGCCCTCCAGACGAAGCGTCACTACACGCAAGCGACGGCAGAAACTTAAACGTGCCGTCGCCGGCAGGATGGTAGGGAAGCCAAACTGGCGGGCGACGCGAGAGGCTTTTGAGCGGCGACGCCCTGATAACGAACATGAGTGAGGCATCCGGACGGGTCGCGCGCGCTTTTCGCGATCACGACGCGTTCGAACGCATCGACGACGGGCGGTTCGAGGCGACGACGACGGTGTTCGACGCCGTGGTGACCGCGACGGAGACGGACGGCCGCGTCGAGTTCGGGGTCGAGATACGGGTCCCGGCGCTCTCGGCGGCCGTCGAGGGGGATGTCGCGGCAGTCGTCGAAGAGGGGTGGCACGAGACGCTCGAACTGCGACTCGAAGACATCGACGGGGTGACCCGGGGTGACCAGGACCTCGATCCGACGGTCCGACTGGCGGTCGACGAAGTCGTTGTCGACGTCGCGTTCACCGACATCAACGAACGCCGGGGCGCCGACGACGCCGCGGCGATCATCAACTACGTCGAGGGGACCTACGTGCAGGGGCTGATCCCGGGCTACGACTACACCGGGCCGGCGGCCCAACTGGTCGACCGGGCGCGACAGGCGAGTGAGTAACACTGCCGGCAGTATGAGAAACGACAGGGCAAAGCCGGTCGAACCCCTTTGTCGGCTATGGCGACGCTTCTGGATCTCGCCCTGATGGGCGCCGTCCTCGTGGGAAACACCCTCCTCGCGGCCGTCATGACCCGCTTCTTTCGCGTCCAGCTCCACACCCGGTGGGGCGCGGGCGTCTACACCGCGTTGCTGGTGCCGGTCGGTCTCGTCGTGACGACGATCGTGGCGTTCAGCCTCGGCGTCGGCGTCGACTTGGGGAACGCCGGGGCCGTCCTCGGGCTGATGGTCGGCGTCCCGATGGGGCTCGGCGTGACCATCGATGTCCTCTATCTGCCGTCGCCGGAGGAGTACGACCTGCCGGAGACGGCGGGGTAGGGCGAGGGTCAGAGTTTATTGCCAGTCGCCGGACCGTCTTGGCGAACCACCGGTAGACCGTGACAATGAGTCGTATCAGTCGTCGACCAACCGGTCGACGGTGGCGGCCACATCGTCGAGAACCGCTTCCCGAGAACGGGTAGCGTCGATGCGGACGAAGCGGTCGGGGTCAGCGTCGATGAGGCGCTCGTACTGTTCGCGCACCGCGTGGAGCCGTTCGACCCGTTCGAACTTGTTCGTCTTGCCACTTCGCTCGGCCGCCGTTTCGGGGTCGATATCGAAATACAGCGTCGCGTCCGGCGGTCGCGAGAAGGGGGCGTGAATCCGGCGCACGTACTCGAAGGGGTCGTCGACAGGCGTGTCGGCGAGCGTCGCCGCCTGGTAGGCGATGCGGGAGTCGGTGTAGCGGTCGGAGACGACGAGCGACCCCGCGGAGAGCGCCGGTCGAATCACGCGCGAGAGGTGGTCGGCGTGGTCGGCCGTGTAGAGAAACAGTTCCGCGAGCGGGTCGGCGTCGTCGTCCGCGATAGAGCGGCCGACCGCTTCGCCGTACCACGAATCGGTGGGTTCACAGGTGAACACCGCCGACGGGTGCCGGTCACGGAGCATCCGCCAGGCCGTCGTCTTCCCGCTGCCGTCGAGGCCTTCGAGCGTGAGGAGCATAGGAGGTGATACGGCGGCCAGCGTTTAACCCCCGCGTTACTTTTAGGTCGGTTCGACGACACGTGCGAGTTATGGACATTCTTGTGACCGGCGGGAGCGGGTTCGTCGGCCAACATCTCTGCCGAGAGCTGCAATCCCGGGGCCACTCGGTGACATCCCTCTCACGGACGCCAGGAAGCGAGGACGTGCCCGACGGCGTCGAGAAGACGATGGGCGACGTAACCGCCTACGACTCGCTGCTGGAACCCATGGCGGGCCAGGACATCGTCGTCAACCTGGTCGCGCTCTCGCCGCTGTTCAAGCCCTCCGGGGGCGACGAGATGCACGACCGCATCCACCGACAGGGCACCGAGAACGTCGTGCGGGCGGCCCAGGAGACGGGCGTCGAGAAGATCGTCCAGATGAGCGCGCTGGGCGCCGATCCCGACGGGGAGACGGCGTACATCCGCGCGAAGGGTGCGGCCGAGGAGATCGTCAAGTCGTCGTCGCTGCGCCACGTCATCGTCCGGCCGTCGGTCATCTTCGGCGAAGGTGGCGAGTTCGTCCCGTTCACCAAAAAACTCGCACCGCCGTATCTAACGCCGCTGCCGGGTGGCGGAAAGACCCGCTTCCAGCCGATCTGGATCGGTGATCTGGTACCGATGCTCGCCGATACCGTGGAAGACGACGAGTACGACGGCGGCATCTACGAACTCGGTGGGCCAGAAACGCTCACGCTCGCCGAAGTCGCCCGTCTCGTCCACGGGAGCGAGGGCCGGCCGGTTCGGGTCGTTCCCGTCCCGATGGCGCTGGCGAAGGTCGGCCTGACAATACTCGGTGCCATCCCCGGTGCACCGATGGGGGGAGACCAGTACCGCTCCCTCCAGTTCGACAACACGACCGAGCACAACGACGTCGAAGCGTTCGATGTCGCAGCGTCAGAGCTGCAGACGCTCGGAGAGTATCTCCGCGACCGCTGACGGGCGGCGGACGCCTGTCAGACATCGTCGGATGGTCGAAATATCCGCCGCCGCCCCTTGATTTCCGAGCTCGAAAACGGCGGAGTCGAGAGATCGCCCACAAGGCTTATAGTCGCTTTACGCCTGGTTTCATCCCAATGAAGAGGGGTCTGAAACAATGAAACTGGCCATGATCGGTTTCGGGCAGGCCGGCGGCAAGATCGTCGACAAATTCCTCGAGTACGATCAGCGGACGGGAAGCGAAATCGTCCGCGCAGCCGTCGCCGTCAACACGGCCAAAGCCGACCTGATGGGACTGGAGCATATTCCACAGAGCCAACGCGTGCTCATCGGACAGTCGCGTGTGAAAGGGCACGGCGTCGGCGCGGACAACGAACTCGGCGCGGAAATCGCCGAGGAGGACATCGGCGAGATTCAGGGCGCCATCGACGGCATTCCCGTGCACGAAGTCGACGCTTTCCTCGTCGTCGCCGGCCTCGGCGGCGGGACGGGAAGCGGTGGCTCGCCCGTCCTGGCGAAACATCTCAAGCGCATCTACACCGAACCCGTCTACGGACTCGGCATTCTTCCGGGAAGTGACGAGGGCGGGATCTACACCCTCAACGCCGCTCGCTCCTTCCAGACGCTCGTCAACGAGGTGGACAACCTCCTCGTGTTCGACAACGACGCCTGGCGACAGACCGGGGAGTCGGTCCAGAGCGGTTACGACGAGATCAACGACGAAATCGTCAAACGGTTCGGCATCCTGTTCGGCGCCGGCGAGGTCCGCGAGGGCCAAGAAGTCGCCGAATCGGTCGTCGACAGTTCCGAGATCATCAACACGCTCTCGGGCGGCGGCGTCTCGACCGTCGGCTACGCCCGCGAGAGCGTCGAGCGCAAACAGCAGTCGGGCGGGTTGCTCTCGAAGCTCACGGGCAACGAGAAATCCGTGGAGGACCAACTCGACTCCGCCAACACGACCAACCGCATCACGAGCCTCGTGCGCAAGGCGGCGCTCGGTCGCCTGACCCTGCCCTGTGAGATCGACGGCACGGAGCGAGCCCTCCTCGTGATGGCCGGGCCCTCGGCGTATCTCAACCGAAAAGGCATCGAGCGCGGGCGGAAGTGGCTCGAAGAGCAGACCGGGAGCATGGAGGTGCGCGGTGGCGACTACCCCATCAACAACAGCGACTTCGTCGCCTCGGCCATCCTGCTGTCGGGCGTCACGAACGTCCCCCGCATCAAGGAACTCCAGCAGGTCGCCATCGAAGCACAGGACAACATCAGCGAGATCCGCGAAGAGAGCGAAGCTAACCTCCAGAACCTGGTTGAAGATGACGAGGACGAACTCGAATCGCTCTTCTAGGGTCGTCCTCGCCGTCGTCGCCGTCCTGCTCGTCGCGACCGTTCCCGCGGCGGCAGTGTCGGTTACTGGCGAGGATGCCCCCGAAGAGGCACAAGTCGGCACGCAAGTATCGGCCACGGTCACCCTCGAAGAGCTGTACCAGAACCCCCAGAGCGAGCGCTGGCAGCTGTCGGGAACGACCGAACTGACCAACGTCTCGTGGACGGTGGTGTTCTACGACCAGACCGGCTCGCAAGTGGGCCTCGCCGAGCCGACGGGACAGTCGTTCTCCAACGTCGACATCGCCGCCGCGGACGACACGGCGGAAGTCGAAGTGCGGATCACCGGCACCGTCCCCGAAATCGAGTCGTACAGCTACGACCCGGCACAGCAGTTCCTCCTGATGGAACTGACTCGGGGGCAACAGGGCGGCGCCAGTTCGACCATCGACACGTGGCAGGCCCACCACTACACCGAGACGAGCGCGTCGGCGCGTGAGGCCATCGACACGGCGGGCGCCGCCATCGACGAGGCCGAAGCGAGCGGCGCGAACCCGTCGAACGCCCGGGCCGACTACGAGGACGCCGTCGCGGCCTACAACGACGGGAGCTTCGACGTGGCCACGAGCCTCGCTCAGCGTGCGACGGAGAAGGCGAACCAGGCCCAGGAGTCCGAACAGACCCAGCAGACGCTCATCTACGCCGGCGTCGGCGTCCTGATCCTCGCGCTCATCGGCGGCGGCGTGTTCTGGTGGCGCTCCCAGCAAGGCCCCGAGGACCCGCTCGGGTAAGGGTCCATGCGGATTCTCGTCCCGTTCGAAGCGACGCGACCGAAGACGCGACTCGGTCCCCTGTTGGACGCCGAGGAGCGGACGGCCTTCGCGAGAGCGATGCTGTGTGACGTACTCGCCGCCCTTCTGAGCGCCGGCCACGACCCAGAACTCGTCACGACGGCCCGCATATCGATTCCGGACGACGACCGGTTCGCGGGGGAGGACATCGCGGGCACCGTCGACGACCGCTCGCTCTCGGCGGCGATAAACGACCGCCTCGACGCGGCTGTCGACACCGTCGCCGTCGTCGTCGCGGACCTGGCGCTCGTGACGCCGGCCACCGTAGCGCGTCTCGTCGCCGCCGGCGACGACGCCGACATCGCCATCGCTCCCGGACGCGGCGGCGGGACGAACGCCCTCGTGATCTCCCAGCCGGACTTCCGGGTCGACTTCCACGGCGTCTCCTATCGCGACCACCGGCAGGCCGCCCGAGCGGTCGATGCGGAGGTGAGCGTCGTCGACTCCATGCGCCTGTCGACGGACGTCGACGAACCCGCGGATCTGGTCGAAGTGCTGCTCCACGGCGAGGGGGCGGCCGCGTCGTGGCTCCGGGATGCCGGCGTCGAACTCGATACCAGCGGCGGTCGGGTCGGCGTCCGCCGAACGGAGTGACACCTTTTTGCCCATCGGGAGACGAGCGGTGGCCATGTCACGGGCGCCCGAAGCCGACGGCGTCGGCGTCGATCCGGCGACGCTCGTCGCGGCCGACGCGGTCGACGACCTGCTCGAGGTCACGCCGGATGATGTCGACCCCGCGTCGGAACTCGCGTTCGCCCGCAACGTCTTCATCCCGCTGACGACGGCCTGCCGGTACACCTGCACCTACTGCGCGTTCTACGACGTGCCCGGCGAGGCCACGCTGCTGTCGCCCGAGGACGTGCGCGAACAGCTGGAATACGGCGCCGACGCGGGCTGTACCGAGGCGCTCTTTACCTTCGGCGACGCGCCCGACGCCCGCTACACCGCCGTCCACGACCAACTCGCTGAGTGGGGGTACGACGACATGCTCGACTACCTCTATGATGTCTGCGAGATGGCGCTCGACGTGGGGCTGCTTCCCCACAGTAACCCGGGCGACCTGCGCTACCGAGATCTCGAGCGCCTCGCCGGCGTCAACGCCAGCATGGGCGTGATGCTGGAGACGACGGCGGACGTCGACGCCCACGCGGGCGGCCGCCAGAAGACGCCCGAACGGCGGCTGGGTACCATCGAGGCCGCGGGCGAGGCGGGCGTCCCCTTCACCACCGGCCTCCTCGTCGGCATCGGCGAGGGGCGCCGCGACCGCGCCGAGAGCCTGCTGGCCATCCGCGCACTGCACGAGCAGTACGACCACATCCAGGAGGTGATCGTTCAGAACGTCGTGCCGAACAAGCGCTCGGACTTCGACCGGCCGAGCGTCGAGACGATGCGGGAGACGGTGGCGATGGCGCGGGCGGCGCTCCCGCCCGAGGTGTCGGTGCAGGTGCCGCCGAACCTCTCGCCGACGCGGGAGTTGCTGGACTGCGGCGTCGACGACCTGGGCGGCGTCTCGCCCGTCACGGACGACTACATCAATCCCGACTACGCGTGGCCGGCGCTGGACGAACTGGAGGCGTTGGCCGCCGACGCGGGCGTCCCGCTCCGCGAGCGCCTGCCGACACACGAGCGCTATCTGCCCGCGACACACCGGCGAGACGGGACCGATCCAGCCCCCGGCACGTGGCTCAGGGAGCCGATTCTGGACGCCCTGAACGCCGACGACGAGGCTGGTCGGCGGTACCGATCACTTCAGTAGCCGCTCTTCGAGGTCCGGCAACCGTTTCCGGACGAGCGTGTAGGCGCCGCCGACGGTGAGCAAGACGAGCGTCACGCGGCCGACGGTCGGGCCGAAGTGCGTCAGGCCCGGGGCCAGAAGGAGCACGGTGAGCAGGTAGTCCTCGGGTGCGCCGTCGTACCGGACCCAGTAACGGGGCGCGATCCAGCGACGGCGGGAGTGGAGGTAGACGGCCTCGGCGGACGTTCGCTCCCAGGGTCGGGGTTCCGTCCCCGCACCGAAGGCGTCGCTCACCGAGTGAACGGCCGCCGAGAGCAGGAACCACGCGACGGCGACCGTCGTCGCCGAGGGCGCGACGGCCGCAGCCACGAGCGCCGGCACCGCGCCCAACCAGTAGTAGTCCGGGAAATGGAGCGTCTTGCGGTGCTGGCCGGCTAGGAGGTCGAGGTCGGGGAAGACGCCGCCCGCGAGCGACGCGAGTGCGCCGACGGCGGCCAGATCAGGGGCGAGGACGAGCAACGGGAGCGCGAGCACGAGGCCGACGGCCGCGTGGGTAGTTGCCATCATGTCAGTCGTCCGCGGGTGCGACCTCTCGGCCGTCGAGGAGTGGCGTGCCGTCCGCATGGGGGCCGAGTCGTGGACCGTGGGTGTCGGCCGCGGGGTCGACCGGCCGGCGGCGTTCGTAATCCGTCGACCGCTCGACCGGCCGGCGGCCGATGGCGGTCACCATGTCGACGTAGTCGGCGATGGAGCGGAACTCGCCGTAGTCGCCGCCCGCGCGCTTGGTGATTTCCTCGGAGAGGAGCGTTCCCATGAAGTCGTTGGCGCCACAGGAGAGCGTCTTCAGCGACTTCTCGTCGCCGAACTTCACCCACGAGGTCTGGATGTTCTCGATGTTGTCGAGAAAGAGCCGCGAGACGGCGATCATGAGTTCGTCCTCGGCGTCGGTCGCCCCGCCGTCGACGAGGCCGTGTTCGTACAGCGGCGTCTGCTGGTGGATGAAGGAGAGCGGGACGAACTCGGTGATGCCGCCGGTGCGGTCCTGGAGGTCGCGCACCCGCTTCAGATGCATGACGCGGTGTTTCTCGTTCTCGACGTGGCCGTACATGATGGTCGCGGTGACGGGTAGGCCGGCGGCCATCGCGCCCTCCATCGCGGCGAGCCACTCCTGGGTGTCGATTTTGGCGGGACAGATCACGTCGCGCACCTCGTCGACGAGGATTTCGGCCGCGGTGCCGGGTGCGCTGTCGAGGCCGGCGGCGCGCAGGCGGCGATAGATCGACTCGTAGGACCGGTCCGTGCCGCGGCGGGCGTGGTAGGCCTCCTCCGGCGTGATGGAGTGAACGTGGACGCCGTCGACGGACATGGCGCGTATCTGGTCGACGTAGGTACCCGGCGAGGTGGTGTAGGCGTCCGGCGATCGGTAGTTCACCTGCTCGGGATCGGGATGAGCCTCCAGGCGTTTGCGGTGGTCGTCGTCCAGCGCAAAGGCGGGATGGAGGCCGCTGACGGAGCACACCTCCGAGATGCCGCGTTCGACGGCGTCCTCGACGGCCCGGCGAGACTCCGCGGGCGTCTTGGTGAACCCACCGTGGTCGTCGGGCGCGTCGACCTCGAACTCGGACGCGCGGTCCTTGAAATTGCAGAACAGACAGCCCGTATCGCACGCCGTCGTGACGTTGTTGTTGAGGTTGGCGACGAACGTCACGTCGTCGCCGACCACCTCCGCCCGTCGCTGGTCTGCCGCCTCCAGCACCCGCTCTTTCCGAACGGGGTCGATGCCCGCGCGGTCGGTGCCGGTCGTCAGGAGTTCGACGCCGTCGTCGATGGTGAGGCGGCGGCCGTCCCGGGCCTTGGCCAGTGCGTTCTCGAACGTCTGATCGGTCTCGGGAACATGGTCGAAATCCTCGACCGCGGCCGCGGCGTCGGACGGGTCGGTCATCGCGGTATCATCGACGCCCGAGACTAATAGGGGTTATCGTCAGCCGGTTTCAGGGGGTGCGTGTCAAAAGACCCATACCGGTCGGCAGCGAGACCACGAACATGCAGTCACGGGTCCGTCGCTGGATCGACCGCGCCTACGAGCGCGTGCTCCGACGCGATATCGACGACGGCCCCGACCACGTCGCCATCATCCAGGACGGCAACCGGCGGTATGCCAGAGAGCGCGGCGCGGACGCCGCCGACGGTCACCGCGAGGGCGCCCAGACCACCGAGCAGGTGTTGCGGTGGTGTCAGGACCTCGGCGTCGAAGAACTCACCGTGTACGCCTTCTCGACCGAGAACTTCGAGCGGCCGCGCGAGGAACGCGAACACCTGTTCGACCTCATCGAGACGAAACTCCGGGAGTTCGCCGACTCGGAGCAGGTCCACGAGAACGAGGTGTGCATCCACGCGATCGGCGAGGTACAGCGCCTCCCCGAGCGGGTTCGGGAGGCCGTTGCCTACGCCGAGCGCCGCACCGCATCCTACGGCCGCTTCCGGTTGAACGTCGCGGTGGCGTACGGCGGCCGCGCGGAGCTCCTAGGCGCCGCCCGCGACACGTTGAACGCCGTCGCCGACGGTCGCCTCGCGCCCGCGGAAGTCGACGCCACGGAGATCGAAGACCGTCTCTACGCCCGCCCGGTCCGCGACGTCGACCTCATCGTGCGTACGGGCGGCGACGAGCGCACGAGCAACTTCCTCCCGTGGCACGCCAACGGCAACGAGGCCGCGGTCTTTTTCTGTGCGCCCTACTGGCCCGAGTTCTCGAAGGTGGATTTCCTGCGGGCGATCCGCACGTACGAGGCGCGCGAGGCGTCGTGGCGCCACACTCGTTCGGATCGGGCCGTCGCACTGGTTCGGGCCGTCGCCGGATCGTCGCTGGTCGAGGCCCGCGACGTGGCCGGGCGGCTGCGGGACCAGTTGTCGCGGCGGGGGGCCGAGGAACTGTCGGCGGAACTCGAACTGGACCGACAGGACAGCACCGCGGACTGATCCCGAGTCGCGTTCACGGGAGCGGGGGCTTTGTATCGGCGGCCGCCGATGAGCGGGTATGCACGTCGCCGCACTCCAGACAGCGACACCGACGCCCGTACCCGGCATCGGTCCCGAAGCGGTCGCAGCCTACTGGCCGGCGCTCGTTCGCGCCGGGTGGTTTCTCGCCGGCTTCATCGCCGTCGTCGTCGTGGGTTGGTTCGTCGTCGAACCGCTCGTCGGGCGCGCCATCAACCGTCGAAACCGCAACAATCCGACGCTACAGGAGGCGCTGTCGCGGTACCTCCGCCTGTTCGTCGTCGTCGTGGCGTTTTTCGTCGCGGCCGGAACCGCCGGCTACGCCGACTTCATCGGGGATTCGGCGCTCGTCATCGCCGCCGGGACGCTGGCCATCGGCGTCGCCGGGCAGACGGTCATCGGCTCCATCGTCAGCGGTCTGGTGCTCGTCGTGGATCCTGAGTTCAACGTCGGCAACTACATCGAGTGGGCGGGCGGCGAGGGCACCGTCCAGTCGATCACGCTCCGGGTCACGCGCGTCCTCACGCCGGACGGCGAACTCATCACGGTTCCGAACACGGTGCTCACGGGGCAGGAAATCACGCGGCCGTACGGGCGGAAACGGCAGCGCATCGTCGAGCGCGTCGGCCTCTCATACGAGGCGGATCTGACCGAGGCGCTCGATCATCTCACGGCGGTAGCGGCGGAAGTCGACGGTATCGAATCGGAGCCGACACCGAAGGCGTACGTCGACGAGTTCGGCTCGGATGCGGTCATCCTCCGGGCGCATTACTGGGTTGGAGACCCCCGGCGCCGTGACGTGTTCTCCCTCCGGTCGGCGTACGCCCGGGCGCTCAAGACCCGACTCGACGACGCGGGCATCACCATCAGCCCCGCGTCGAAACGCGAACTTGAGGGACGAATCGAAGTCGCGGACGCGGATGAGCAGAAGTAAGGCGGGGCAACTCGCCTGAATTCGGGTTGATTCGAGGGGAACGGCTTCCCGGCTTTATGCCCGAGCGGGGACTCTCGGTCACCATGACCGAATCCGACGGTCGACGGCTCGCATCGCGACGCGACTACCTCCGAGCGACGGGCGGCCTGGCAGCCGCGGGGATGGCCGGTCTGGCCGGCTGTGCCGGCGGCAGCGACGGCGAGACGGGCGTCCTCGCGACGCAGGTGACGGACCAGCCCGGGGACATCGGCGACTTCGAGTCCTGTATCGTCACCATCGAGGGCATCTGGGTGAAGCCGGGCACGGAATCGGACGACGAAGACGACGAGACGACGGAAACCGAGACGACCGCGACGACGGAGACGGAAGAGACGGCGACCGAGACGCCCGACGAGAGCGACGAGCGCGAATACCACGAGTTCGACGAGCCACAGGAGGCCGACCTGGTCGACCTGCAGGGGTCGAACACGGCGCTGGTCGGCGAACACGAACTCGAAACCGGCGAGTACGCCTACCTCCAGTTGGACGTGACGAACGTCGACGCGACGCTCGACGACGGCAGCGATGCGACCGTCGACACGCCGGGGAACGCGCCGCTCCAGTTCAAACACGCCTTCGAGATCCGGGCGAACACGCGGACCGTGTTCACCGCCGACTTCACGCCCGTTCGCCGCGGCCAGACCGGTCGGTATCTCCTCCAGCCGGTCGCGAGGGGGACGAGCGTCGAATACGAGCCGGTTGAGAGCGAAACCGAAACCGAGGCCGAAGCATAAGATCAGCGGCCGAACCGTCGCTGACGGTTCTGGTAATCCAACACGGCGCGGAGGTAGTCTCGCTTGCGAAAGTCACGCCAGTTCACGTCGGTGAAGTAGAGTTCGGAGTAGACGGACTGCCAGATGAGGAAATCGGAGAGGCGTTCGGCGCCCGTCTTGACCAGCAAGTCGGGTTCGTCGGGAAAGACGAGTCGCCGCTCGATGTCGGTCTCGTCCACGTCTTCCGGATCCAACTCGTCGTCGTCGACGTCCTCGGCGAGCGAGCGGACGGCGGCCGCGAACTCGCCTTTGCCACCGAGACCGACGTTCACCTGGATCGGCGCTTCGACGGGTTCCGTGTCGTCGGGGGCGCGAACGGCGACCCGGCGGGGCGCATCGAGCGCGCGGAGTTCGCGCTCCAGCGTCGGCACCACCGCCTCGTCGAGGACGCTCACCGACACAGTGACGCGTTCGGCGCCGTACTCGAACGCCCAACGGAGGACGCGTTCGAGACGGTCGTACGCCCCCTGTTCCAGCAGGTCGCGCTCGGTGAGCACGAGGGCGACGTGGGCGGGCGGGTCGCCGCCGTGGACGCGCTGTCTGAGGGCGAGATATCGGTCGTACAGTCCCACGGCCGCTACCAGGCGGTCGTGACCCAAAACGCCACGGGTTCGCGGACTGACGGGCGGAATCGGGGCGTGTCGGGAGCGTTAAGTGGCCGTCGCAGGTAGCGGAGGGTGTGACGTCCACCCTTCGACGGGCAGGAGGGTTCGCTGCCGTCGGAACACTCGCCCTCGCCGCCCCCGAGCTCGGGCGCGCGGCCGCCGCCCCCTTCGCCGCCGTGGCGCTTCTCGCCGCGTTCGTCGTGGACGAGGGGCCGGTGTTCGAGCTGTTCGCGCGACCCCAGGACCGGCGGGACGGCCGACTCAACGGTCTCGCCGGCTTCGCGCTGGCCGCGACCGGCCTCGCACTCCTCTCGACCGCCCCTCGCGCATCCATGCCCACGGACGTCTTCGTCGCCGCAGTTCTCGTCGTGTCCTACGGCAACCTCGGCGCTCGCGCCGTCGAACGCGTCGAGACGGATCCGGCACGAACGGTCGCGGGGTTCAGCCTCGTCGCCTTCCTCGCCGCCGTCGCCGGACAGGTGATCGTCGGCTGGAATCTGGGAGCGCTCCCGCCGCTTCCCACGATCATCTTCCTCGCCGCCGCCGGCGCGCTGGTCGCCGCCCTCTTGCGATCCATGCTGTATCAGCGCGACGACCCCATCGTGATGCTCTCGACCGGCCTGTTGCTGTGGCTGTTCCGGACCATCGGCGTCGAGTCGGGTCTCGGCGAAGTGAGCGTCGCACTCGCGGTGACGGTGGCGCTCGGCTACGTCTCCTACCGCACCGGCACCGCGTCGGTGCCGGGGATGGTGACCGGCGTGCTGCTCGGCCTGCTCACCATCGTCTTCGGGGGCGCCGGGTGGTTCGCCGTCCTCATCGCCTTCTTCGGCATCGGCGGCCTGTCGGCGAAATACCGCTATGAGGAGAAAGCCGACCGCGGCGTCGCCGAGGAGAACGAAGGCGCACGCGGGAGCGGAAACGTCCTCGGCAACGCCGCGGTGGGTCTCGTGGCCGTCATCGGGTTCGCGGCCAGCGGCGGTCTCCCGATAGACAGCGCGCTCTTCCGTTTCGCGTTCACGGGATCGCTCGCCGCCGCGATGAGCGATACGCTCTCCAGCGAAATCGGCGTCCTGTTCGACGATCCGCGACTCATCACGACGCTCGAACGTGTCGATCCCGGCACCGACGGCGGAGTGACCTGGCAGGGGTATCTGGTGGGTGCCGTCGGCGCTCTCGTGGTCGCCGGCGTCGCGGTCGGTGTGTTCGCCTTCGGATCGCCGGGGCTCGCCGCCCTCGCCATCGTCTGTGGCGGCATCGCGGGCATGACCGTCGACAGCCTCCTCGGGGCGACGCTGGAGGGCGGCCGCGTCGGCAATCAGACGGTCAACTTCCTCGGCACCCTCGGTGGCGCCATCGTGAGCGCCGCGCTCGCGGCGCTACTACTGTGATCCGTCCCGGAATCCCCGCCGATGCGCCGGTACTCGAAGACCTCCAGTCGCATCTGACGGCGCCGAGTCCCGAGCTGCTCGACAGCGCCATCGACCCGACGCGCGCCTCGCCGGCAGACATCCTGGTCACGACGGCGCCGGCCGACGGCCCCCCGGTCGGCTACCTCCTTGCCGTACCCGGCGACGGAACGGTGTACGTGGCGGAACTCGTCGTCGCACCCGACCACCGCCGGGAAGGGCGGGCGCGGGCGTTGCTGGAGGCGTGTGCCGCCGACGCCGAGCAGGTGACGGTCACCGTCGAGCCGGACAACGAGGCGGCACAGTCGCTGTATCGGCGCTGTGGCTTCGAGCGCGTCGAACGCCTGCCGGAGTTCTTCGAGAACGGAGATGCGGTTCTGTACCGCCGGGATCAGTCGGCGGCCGCGAACTGATCGGCCGTCCGAACGCGGACATCGACGGGAGTTTTGACCATCTCGCCGGCCGACCGTGCGACGATCTGTTCGACGCCGCGCTGGGCCGCCACGTCGAGGAGCCGCTGGGTCACCTCGCCGTCAAGGACGACGGCGTACGGCGTCGTCTCGGCCCCAGACACCGCGTCGAAGGTCTCGCTCGCGTCGACGGTGTCGAGCAGCGAGCAGTCCGCATCGAGGAGGCGAGCCGTTCCCGTCTCACCGTCGATGACATCACGGACGTGCCCACGGAGCGTCGGCGGCGTGTCGGGTGCCGTGGCCTCCGAACCGTCGGTCGGCGGTGCATCGGATTCGTCGCCGTCATCCGACTCGCCTGCTTCGCCCGCCGACGTATCCGGTTCCGACGACGCGTCCGCACCGTTGCCGGCCGTCGCAACGGGCGTCTCGCCCACCGGGACGGCGGGCGCCACCGATTCGGCGGTGGACGCGGTCGACGCCACGTCGCTCTCGTCCGGTGCCGACGGTCGGGGCGGCTCGTCGCCATCGAAGAGGTCGCCATACGGCGTCTTGTCGCGGAGCGCGGTCATGATCTCGTGGCGATCGAGGTCCTCGACGGACCGGTCCTCGGGGGCGAAGACGACGTAGTCGACATCGCCGACCTGGGCGAGTTCGCGCAGGATGAGTTCGCCGCCGCGATCCCCGTCGAGGAAAGCCGTGACCGTCCGTTCCTCGGTGAGGTCGGCGATGGCGTCCGGCACGTTCGTCCCCTCGACGGCGATGGCGTTTTTGATGCCGTACTGGAGGAGCGTGAGCACGTCCGAGCGCCCTTCGACGACGATGATGGCGTCGGAGTCGCCGACGCGCGGCCCCGCCGGGAACCCCTGGTACTCGGTGATGTCGTCGATGCGGACGCTCTCGCGGACCTCCGCGAGGATCTTCGAGGAGTCCATGACGCTCTCGTCGAACGAGCCGGCGAGGAGTTCCTTGGCGCGGTCGATGACCTTCCGGCGTTTGGCCTCGCGCACGTCCTCGATGTCCGTTACTTCGACGGAAGCCTGACACGGCCCGACGCGGTCGATGGTTTCGAGCGACGCCGCGAGGATGGCCGTTTCGACCTTATCGAGGCTGCTGGCGATGGTGATGTGGCCGAACGACTGGCCGTTTTCGCTGTCGATCTGTACGTCGATGTGCCCCACCTTCGAGGACTGCTGGAGGTCCCGAAGGTCGAGTTCGTCGCCGAGCAGACCCTCGGTCTGCCCGAAGACGGCTCCCACGACGTCGCTCCGTTCGACGACGCCGTCGGCCGCGATGGATGCGTGAATGAGATATTTGGCTGTGTCGTCCATTGATGATCCCCTCGTGGGGTGATGATGGTGATGATGAGTACACGGAGCGTCCCATGTACGCCTATATATTTTTCGGGCGGGCGGGAAATACCTGTCGTATTCCAGCGTCGGCGGACGGCGAAGGGGTATCCGTCAGAAACGGTTATGACGCCGGCCGGTCTATCGGTCGGCGATGGCGAAGATCGAGCGCATCCGACGCTATCCGATCAAGGGACTCGACGGGATCGACGTGGACGCCGCGGAGATAAGCGCGGCGGGGACGGTCGCTGGCGACCGCGAGTACGCCCTCTGTGATCCGGACGCCGACCGCATCGAGACGGGCGACGACATGCAGACGCTCGCGTACAACGGCAAGCAGACCGACCGCATCCACGACGTGCGGACGACGTTCGATCCCGAGACCCACGTCCTGACTGTGGAACCGAAAGCGGGGGGCGAGCGCCGGCGGTTCGATCTCACGACCGAATCCGGACGTACCGACGCGAGCACGTGGTTCAGCGACCTCATCGGCGACGACGTGACCCTCAGACGGCACGAACCACCGGCGTTCGTCGACCGCCCGGAGGCCGGCCCGTCGGTCATCAGCACGGCGACGCTGGAAACCGTCGCCGGCTGGTTCGACGAGATGACCGTCGAGGGGGCGCGTCGGCGTCTCCGCGCCAACGTCGAGGTGAGCGGCGTCCCCGCGTTCTGGGAGGACTGCTTCGTCGGCGCCGACGCCCCGGCGTTCGTCGCCGGCAGTGGCGACGGCGCGGTTCGGTTCGAGGGGGCCGAACCCTGCGCGCGATGTGTCGTCCCGTCACGTGACCCGGAGACGGGCGACCCCCTACCCGAGTTCCGCGAGCGGTTCATCGAGCGCCGAGAGGCCACGTTCCCCGAATGGGCCGACTGCGACGCGTTCGATCACTACTACACGCTCATGCTCATCTCGCGGGTGCCCGAGGCGTCACGGGGTCGGACGCTCAGGGCCGGGGAGAGCGTCACCGTGCGGGACTGACCGCCACAGGACCCCGAACTCGAGCGTCGCCCGTCCATCCGACGTGGCGAATATATCGGTATATAGGCCCATTAGCACGGCTTTACTATGCCGAAGGGAAATCCGACACCAGTTACAGCGATGTCGAAACAGCACTCACCGAACAAGGAGGAATGGAGCGTCTACCGAGAGTATGTGCTGGGCGTTCGAATCTTCGAATCGTCGGCCGACGAGACGGTGTACCGGTTCGACGCCCCTGATCACGAACGGACCGAGTTCGCTGATTCCGAGGCGGCCGAACTCTACGCCGACGTGTATTTCGACGTGAACGGCTTCGTCGAGGCGGGAACCGGCGATCGGGGGCTGCCACCGGCGGTCGTACAGGCCGGAAAGGACACCCTTGCCGCGTATCTGGTCTCACAGCCCGGCGTCGATACGAACTGGGTGGCGTCGTTTTTCGGGCGCAAACCGGGGAAAATCGAGGCGTACCTGTCGATGGTGCGGGCCCGCGCCGACGAGATTCGCGGCGGGGTCGTCGAACAGCAGGCGGAGAGGGGAGAATCATGACGGCTGGGAAACTACCGGGCAGTATGTAGCGGTGATTGTCGGTCAATTGGGGTACTGACTGCCGGTGACAGCTCTGTCGAATATGAGCGCCACATATCAGTAATATAAGCAGTTATCCGCCGGCTGCGCCTCGACTCAGGCGCGACATGGCACAACTCAACCGACGCAATCTGATGCGGACATCAGTCGCAGCGGCAGTAGGTGCGAGCGTCATGGGCGTGGCGAGCGCCGAGGATACGGACACCGACGGGGCCCCCTGGGTAGACGGAGATCTCAAACGGTTCGCCACGACGGCGTTCGGCGCCGAGGTGACGGGACCGTTCGTCCTCGACAGCGGGACGCTGATTTTCAGTCTCCAGCATCCGACGGACCCCGCCGAGGTGTCGGGCACCCCGAGCGTCACCAACGCCGAGGAGTTCCAAGACGGCGGCGTCGGCTACGTCTCCGGGTTCCAGTTCGACGGCGACGGGTCCAACGACGAGTTCGACGAACTCTCGACCCCACAGACGGCGGACGAGCAGGGGCGCGTGCGGACGGCCGGCGGGGAGTACGAGCTGCTAGCCCGAGAGAAGGATCCAATTGATGGCGGCGACGCCCGACTCGGCGTGCCGAACACGCCGGACGGGACCCCCATCGATTCGTTCAGCGGCTCGAAATACTCCGCGTTCGGGAACGACCCGGACATGAACCAGTTCGTCGCCACACCGGCGGGTGAGTACGACGGCTATCTGTTCACCAACTTCGAGCAGACGCCGGGGACGCTCAGCAGGATGCCACTCACCATCGAGGGCGGGTCCCTGACCCCGGCCCTCGACCAGACGGTCAATCTCGCCGACACCGAGGCGTTCCGAAGTCTCGGCGGGACGAAGATCAACTGCTACGGCGACCTGAGTCCGTGGGGAACGCCCCTGTCGGCCGAAGAGGAGTACGCCCACACGCGCGTCTCGCTGACCGCGACGGTCGGCGAGATGGTCGAAGACGGCGGCGTCGGGCGCCGCGGCGGGGCGGCGTTCTGGAACCGCCCGAACCCGACCCGGATTTCGGGCCTCGTCGGGGAGTATTACGACACTAGCTGGTATCCACAGGGCACCTTCGCCCTCGCCGGCACCGAACTCCTCGCGTACTATCTGGGCGCCGACCCGATCGACCAGGACGGCGACACGAACACCACGACGCCGATAGCCGAGTCGTATCCGAACCGCTACGACTACGGCTACATCGTCGACTTCCGGAATCCGGAGGCTGCGGACGCCGCGGATATCGACCCCGTCAAATACTACGTCATGGGTCGCGGAGCGTGGGAAGCGCCCGACATCCAGCACGACCGGAAGACGGCGTATCTCACCTCCGACGGCTCGAACAAGGGAATCTACAAGTTCGTCGCGGACCGGCCGATTCCGAGTTACAGCGACCCGATGGATATCGCTGGAACGCTCTACGCACCGCTCGTGACGAACACGGAGGCGGCCCAGAACAACCCACCCGCCGACATCGACCTGGAACTCGAATGGCTCGAACTCGGGCACGCGACGAACGGTGAGGTGGCCGCATGGATCGCCGCCTACGACGACGTGAGTCAGGTCGACTACCTCGAAACGCACGCCGACACCGACTGGGAGACCGACCTGGAGACGGCGCTCGAAGAGGCCGACCGCGATGTCATCGAAAACGGCAACCAGAACTACATCACGGACCAAGAGATCGTCGACTGGGCCGAACAGTACGAGGCGAACGGCCCCGACGGCGTCGACGAGGACCTGCGGCGCGTCCCGTTCCTCGAGACGCGCGCCGCCGCCAAGGAAATCGGTGCGACCATCGAGTTCCGGAAGGCCGAAGGCATCGACAGCGTCGAGAACGCCACACCCGGGGACTACGTCTACATCGGCCTCTCGGAGGTCAACGACGGCTTCGTCGACGATGAGGGGAAGATTCAGACCCAGCGCGTCGACGGCGGGATGGTCTACCGCGCCGAACTCGAGCCCGACTACAACATCTCGACGCTCGAACCGGTCATCGTCGGCCCGGACGCCACCGATCGGGCCGAAGTCGCCGACGACGCACTCCTCAACATCGACAACGTGTGGGTGATGGACGACGGCCGCGTCCTCTGCTGTGAGGACGCCGACCAGTTCAGCCGGTCGTACCCCAACGACTGCATGTACGTCTTCGATCCCGCGGAGGACGCCTCGCGCGGACGGAGCAGTGAGGCGCCCGGGCAGAGCGGGGACGCCCCCGGACAGGGTGGCGGCAATCCGGGCCGTGGGCGAAACGGCGGCGACTAGCGTCGCGACGGCATGCCTCAGTTCCGACCCTGACCGACCGTCGGCGCGGTACCACGGCGATCGGCTCTTTTTTCAGTTCCGTTCGAACGGGACAGCAGCGGCGACGAGCCCCCAGTACTCGGGGCGCTGCTCAACTTCTTGTCGCCACGTTGAACATGCGGAACGACCAACGCCGTGCGGAGTCAGCATCTCCGAAGGCGTCTGAGGGATTTTATACCGTCTCGGCCCGGTGGGTCGGGTATGCAGACCCACATCGTCCCGGTCGGGTTCGACTACGACCGGCTGATCGCGCCGTTGATCCGCGACCAGTTCGACGTAGACCGGGTGATTCTGCTGGAGGGTGCCGTCGGGAGCGAGGCCAACGTGGAGTATTCGCGGGACCTCTCGGCCAAACTCGAACAGGATTTCCAGAATTTGCTCGGCGCCGAGACTCGGCGGGTCGTCATCGATGACGTCTACGACTACGACGCCGCCTTCGAACACGCGTTCGACCTCATCAACGACCAGTTGGACGAGGGCGCGCCCGACGGCGAGGTGTGGGTCAACGTGAGTTCGATGCCCCGCCCCGTGAGTTTCGCCTTCGCCACCGCCGCCCACTCCATCACGCTCGAACGCCAGACCGACCGCGACCGCATCCACACCTACTACACGGCGCCAGAGAAGTATCTGGAGACGGAGCTCGCGGAGGAACTCCGGGCGAACCGCGAGCTCCTATCTGACCTCCTCGACGAGACGGACGACCCCGACGACGGACGCATCGCGGCGCGACTCGACGCGACGGCCGAACTCCTCGACGAGTTCGACGAGCGCGGGACGACCATCGGCGCCAAGCGCATCGGCGACGATCACATCGTCGAACTCCCCGTCGCCTCGTTCTCGAACGTCAAGCCCTTCGAGGAGGTGATCCTGTTCGAACTCGGCGAACACGGCGAGTTCGAGTCCGTCTCGGAACTCGCGGAGGCGCTCGCGGTCGAACTCGGCGAGGAGTACACCGACAGTTTCCGGTCGAAGGTCATCTACAACGTCGACCGACTGGGCCCCGGCGGCAAGGGTTACATCGAGCAGGAGGAACACGGGAAGTCCTACCGGACCCGCCTCTCGCGGATCGGCGAACTCTGGGTGCGCGCCCACGCCGACCGCGAGGACTAGAATCCGAGACCGCGCGGGTCGGCGGTGGGTTCGAGCGGCGAGTCGGGGAGGTCCGAGGGCAGGTCGGGCAGGTTGTAGCCGCCGGGAGCCACGTCGTTCGGCGCGTCGGGATAGAACGTCGCGGCGATGGTCTGGATGTGCTCGCGTCCCACGCCGAGTTCGAACTGACCGCCGCCGTACAACGTCATGCCCCGGCCCGTCGCGTATTCGATCGTTTCGAGGAGCGACCGAACGGTGCCGAAGCGGGAGGGCTTGATATTGAGCCAGTTGGGGTCGAACGGCAGGCCGCGAACGCTCTCGACCCCGGTTATCGGCGCATCCCACGAGATGCGGTCGCGTCCCCCCTCGATCAGCGGGCGCGTCTCGTCGGTGATCGCGGGATCCTCGATCACCGCGTGCGGAAACCCCGATAGCACCCGTTCGTAGAGGGTGGAGTCGGGCGGCTGGTCGACGGTCGTCCCCTCGTAGTGACCCTTCAAGTCGAGGACGCGAACGGCGTCCGTCGCCGCGAGGTCACTGATCAGACCGGCGGTCCAGTCGCTCGTCGGGTCGAGTTTCAGCCCCATCTCGGGGTGACGGTCGAGGATGGCCTCGACGCGGTCCGTCGTCGGCGGATCACCGAGGCGGGTACTGACGACGAACTCGACGGGGTCGCGCTCGCGGCCGAGCGCCGACGCGAAATCGGTCTCCGCCTGCCGGAGCGCCAGGTCCAGGGCCGCGCTCTCGACGGCCCACCGGCGGTACTTGTACGCGGACGCCTGGGCTGGTGCCTTCGTCGGGAAGAGGTCGATATCGTCCAGTGCCGTCGAAAACTCCCCGAACGTGTGCGTTCCCGCGAGGGCGTCGTCGAAGACCTGATCGGGTACGTCGGCGAGCGCATCGTGATCCACGGCGTCGTAGGTCACGTCCTCGCCGCGACCGACCGCGCCGTCGCCGTGGAGTTCGAAGACGGTCGTCACGCGGGTGAAGTCGCTCGATGTCTCGCGTTCGTTCCGGGTGCGCGCGGTGGCGTCGATACGGAGGGGGAGCGACGCAAGGCGGGCGTAGTCGGCCATGGTCAGAACAGGTGCCCCGGGCGGAAAACCGTATGGTTCGGTCCGAGAACGGCTCGTCGTTAAACTGGGCTTAATCGGGACCAAAGCCGACGATATCGGGGTTTAGCGAGTTCGATTTATATGCGTGTCCGTCCCGTTCGGTGGACTACGATGAACGCAAGCAGGGCGATCATGGCTCTTGCGGTGGTGGCGCTGATCGGAAGCGCCGTCGCGTCACCGGTCGCCGCGGCGGCGACGACGGACGGAACGGTCGCAAGTAACGCCGCCGACGGGGCAGAGCAGCCCGTGGATCTGCCCGGATCGGTGCCGGCGTTCGTCGAGCAACTGCTCGGCGCGATTCGATCGGTCGTCGGCGTCGTGTCCGCCGCCGGTGTGAGGTGATCACCGATGCGAACGCGCGCGCTGCTGATTGGCCTCGCCATCGTGGTGGTCGTCGGCGCGGGGGCAGCGTTCGGCCTCGGACTCGTGGGCGGTGCCGACTCCGGAACGGAGATCGAGTCGTTCCCCACGGCGACCGAACCGACGGCGACGGCGGATGGCGGGACGAACGACGAGGCGAGCAGCGACACGACCGGGACGGCCACCGGTCCCTCCGGGCCGGCGTTCGAGTTCACCGTCGACCGGATCGACAGGTGTGGAGAGACGTGTCGTGACGTGACGACGACGCTGTCGAACGACGGCGAATCGGCGACGGGCGTGACCGTCTACACCCGGATCTACGCCGGGAACGGCACCGACGGCGACGTCGTCTGGGAGGGCACCGAAGCCGTCGGATCCTTGGATGCGGGCGCGTCGCATACGGCGACAAAGCGGGTCGAGCTGTCGGTGACGGAGGCGTACGCGGTCCGACAGGCCGGCGGATGGATCACCGTCCGGACGGCCATCGAGTCCGACCAGAAGACGGTCGTGTTCACCGAGCGCCGGAACGTCGGCTAACCGTCCTCGGCGTTCGCCCACGATTCGAGCGTTTTCACCCGCGTCGCGAGCGTCAGAAACGTGGCCGTGAGCGTCAGGACGACGGCGCCCGCGGCGGCGACCTCGTGGATCGGCGCGAGATGCGTGATCCCCCCCTCAACGATGCGCTGGCCCGGCAGGAGCGTGTGGTGGGGCGTGCCCACGACGGGCACGAAGTAGTCCACCACGTCGTTCAGGCCGTACCACGCGACGGCGACGGCGACGGCGCCGACGGGGAAGTCGCTGTAGCGGTGGAGGAGAAACGCCTCGACGGCCATCATGAGGTGGCTGCCGAGGAGGAAGAGATACATGGGGAGCGGCGTCGTCGCGAGGAAGCCGTCGGCAAAAGCCAGGAGGACGAAGGGCGTCCAGAGGCCGAGTTTCCAGCAGCCGAAGAAGGCGAGCGCGTTCACCACCTCGTTCGACCGCCCCAGTTTCCAGAGGCCGAGCGAGCACGCGATGAAGAGCGTGGCGACGGGGCTGTCGGGGACGAGCGGCCACGCGACGACCGGTTCGGCCGCGAACTGGAAGCGGTAGTACCAGAAGCCGAAGGCGGTGCCGACGAGGTTGGTGAGGACGACGACCCAGGCGAGCGACAGGCCGAGGTTCTCGACGGCCCGCGGGAGGGGGGCGAGCCATCGCGGAAGCGGGTCGGCAGCGGGCAGGCCGGCGCCGTCGAACAGCGCACCGATGCGGCGAGCGAGCGTGTCCGACGTGGGCCCGGAACTCATGGTCGTGAGCAAGACGCGGTCCGGTAAATCGGTGACGGTGAGGCGGTGGCAACATCTACCGAAAGACCGCCGTTAAGTGGATACCCTCGTAACGAGAGGTATGACCGACCTCGAAGACCTGCGGCGCGGGACGGACCTAGTGAAACGCGGTTTCGCCCAGATGCAGAAGGGGGGCGTCATCATGGACGTCGTCAACGCCGAGCAGGCGCGCATCGCGGAGGACTGCGGCGCCGTCGCGGTGATGAGCCTCGAAGCCGTGCCTGCCGACATCCGCAAGCGCGGGGGCGTCGCCCGGATGGCGGATCCCGGAACGCTGCAGGAGATCCTCGACGAGGTGTCGATTCCGGTGATGGGGAAAGCGCGCATCGGCCACACCAAGGAAGCCGAGATCCTGGAGGCCGCGGGCGCCGACATGGTCGACGAGAGCGAGGTGTTGACCCCCGCCGACGACGAGTACCACATCGACAAGCGGGAGTTCACCTCTCCCTTCGTCTGTGGCGCGCGCAACCTCGGCGAGGCGCTCCGTCGCATCGACGAGGGCGCGGCGATGATCCGCACCAAGGGCGAGGCGGGCACGGGCGACGTGAATCAGGCCGTCACCCACCAGCGCGCCATCAAGGGGGCCATCCGGCAGCTGGAGGGCATGGCCTACGAGGAGCGCGAGCGCTGGGCGCGCGAACACGGCGCACCGCGCGAACTCGTCCACGAAACCGCCGAGATGGGGCGGCTCCCGGTCGTCAACTTCGCCGCGGGCGGCATCGCGACGCCCGCCGACGCGGCGCTCATGATGCATCACGGCTGTGACGGCATCTTCGTCGGCTCGGGCATCTTCGGCGCGGAAAACCCCGAAGCGATGGGGACGGCCATCGTCGAGGCCGTCAACAACTGGGACGACCCCGAACGGCTGACCGAAATCGCCACGAACGTCGGCAAGGGGATGAAAGGGCAGTCGAACGTCGACATGCCGGAAGACGAGCAGCTGCAGGGCCGCGGCGTCTAATAGAGCGTCGCGCCGGTCCCGATTTTCGTCTGGTAGGCCCGCGCGTCGACGCCGGCCTCGTCGAAGCCGGCGACCATCGCGGCCGCGATCTCGCGGCGGTCGTCCGGGTAACACGCGGCGAGCACGCCCGGGCCAGCGCCGCTGACGGTGACGCCCGTCGCGCCCGCGTCGAGCGCCGCCTCGCGGACCAGATCGTATCCCGAGATGAGGTCAGCCCGGGCGGGCGTGACCAGACGGTCGTGCATCCCTTTGCCGACGAGGCGCGGGTCGTCCCGGCACATCCCCGTCGTGAGCGTCGCCGCCCGGCCGACGGTGTAGATGAGTTGTTCCATCGTCGCGCCCGCTGGGACGACATCCCGCGCGTCACGCGTCGAGATGGCGATTTCCGGCAGGCAGGCCACGAGCGGGATGTCGGCATCGACCGTCGTCACGTCGCGGCCGGTGGCGACGGTGAATCCGCCGAGGAGCGCGGGAGCGACGTTGTCGAGGTGGACCTCGCCGGAGACGGTGGCCTCGCCCTTGCCCGCGATCGGGACCAGTTCCTCCCGCGTGAGGCCGCGATCGTAGAGTTCGTTGAGGGCGAGCGCGGCGGCGGCGGCGCTCGCTCCCGAGGAGCCGAGCCCCGACGAGGGCCGAATCCCCTTGTCGATCTGGATGTGTGCCGGCGCGTCGAGCGCCTCCGCGACGGCGCCGACGGTGTTGTTCGCCGGGTCTTCGGGGATGAACTCGCTGCCGTAGCCGACGACATCGATGGTCGTCCGATCTGCTTTCTCGACCCTGACGACGTCCGCGGGGCGGTCGAGGGCGGCGCCGAAGACATCGAAACCGCTGCCGAGGTTCGCACTCGTAGCGGGAGCCCTGACCGTAACCATGCCACCGAGTTGCGCGAGTCGGGTCAAAAACCTGCCGAAGGGGAGAGGTGCCCACGACCCAACAGTTATAGTAGCCTTTGAACTGTTTGCACACCTGATCGCCAGATCGCGTGCAATCAGGTGTGCGATGACTTACAAAGGCTGCGAGAGGTGGCTGGCCCCACCCCTGCCGGTATGAGCGTCCCCAGCGGAGCGGCGGGCGTCGTTGCTCGACCTCGCCGGGCGGTGGCGACCGTGGTGTTCGTCGTCTTCCTCGACCTCGTCGGCTTCGGCATTGTTGTTCCCATCCTCCCGTACTACGTCCGGAGTTTCGGCGTCGGCGACGTGTTCATCGGCCTGTTGGCGGCGACGTACTCGCTGACGCAGTTTCTCGCCGCCCCCGCGCTGGGTCGGTACTCCGACCGCTGGGGACGGCGACCGGTGATCCTGTTCTCGCTCGCGGGCAGCGCCGTCGCGTGGACCGTCTTCGGCCTCGCGGACCAGGCCGGTACCGCCGGGGGCGTCGTCGGCGGCGTCGCGACGCTCTTTCTCGCCCGCGCCCTCGCCGGAGCGATGGGCGGCAACATCGCCGCGGCGCAGGCGTACGTGGCGGACGTGACGCCACCGGAGCGCCGGACGCGGGCGCTCGGCCTCGTCGGCGCCGCGTTCAGTCTGGGGTTCATCTTCGGCCCGGCCATCGGCGGCGCGCTGGCGAGCGAGACGGCGGTTCGGATGGCGTCGACGCTCCCCATCCCGGCGACGCGGTTCTCGCTACCCGCGTTCGGCGCGGCGGGGATGAGCCTCGTCGCCCTCGGGGTCGCATGCGTCGCCCTCGACGAACCCGACCGCCACCGCGCGCCGGCGGAGCGAACCACGCTCGTCTCGCAGTTCGTCGACGCCCTCCGTGATCCGCGACTTCGGGGCCTCGTGCTCGCGTTCTTTCTCATCTCCGTCGCCTTCGCCGGCGTGCAGGTCATGTTCATCCCCTTCGTCGCCGACGCGAGCGCGTACCGGTTCGACGCCACCGGAGCGGCGCTGTTGCTCACCTACGTCGGCGTACTCGGCGCAGTGAATCAGGGGGTGCTCGTGGGGCGCCTCTCCGACCGCATCGGCTCCGGACGCCTCGCCGTCGTGGGCGCAGCGCTCCTGCTCGTTTCGCTTGCCGCCCTCCCGTTCGCCCCGGAACTCGGGAGCGTCGTACCGGCGCCGGGGGGTCCGGCGTGGCTCACCCGCGAACTCGTGGCCCTGCTTGGCGTGTTGGGGCTACTTTCGCTGGGAAACGGCCTCCTCAACCCGTCGCTGGCGGCGCTCGTCTCGGTGAGTGCCGGACCGGCGGAACAGGGCACTGCCTTCGGCGTTACACAGGGCGCGGGGAGTCTCGGCCGGACGGTCGGCCCGCCCGCGGCAGCGGCGCTGTACGCGTTGGTCTACTGGTCACCCTTCGTCGCTGGCGCAGTGGTCGTCCTGCCAGTGATCGTGGTGCTCCTCCGGCGGATCGCACGTGAAGAGACGGTGACGGAGTGACCGCGGTTAGTCCGAGGCGGCGACTGGAGCGTCCGCCGACACCAGGTCGAGGACGTCGTCGAAGAAATCGAGGGAGTCGTGGGGACCGGGGTTGGCCTCGGGGTGGTACTGCCGGGTGATGACGCCCAGGTCCTCGTTGGCAAGGCCTTCCGCGGTGCCGTCGTTGACGTTCACCTGAGTCACGTCGAGGCGGTCGCCGGGGTCGCCGACCGTGTAGCCGTGGTTCTGGGTCGTCATGACGACGCGGTCGGTCTCCAGGTCACGGACGGGCTGGTTGACGCCGCGGTGGCCGAAGGCCATCTTCTCGGTGCTGCCGCCGAGGGCGTTGGCGACGACCTGCTGGCCGAGACAGATGCCGGCGACGGGCAGGTCGCCGAGATACTCCGACACCAGCTGTTCGGCGGCCTCGAAGTTGACGGGGTCGCCGGGGCCGTTCGAGATGAAGAGCACGTCGGGGTCGACGGCGGCCACGTCCGCCGGCGTCGCGTCGTACGGCAGGACGTGAACCGTGGCGTTGCGCTCGACCAGGGAGTCGATGATCGATCCCTTGGCGCCGCAGTCGATGAGGGCGACCGTCGCGGCCGCGCCGCCCTCGTAGACCTCTGGGTCGTCGACGCTCACCTGCGCGCCGATGTCGGTGTGCTCGCTCATGCCCTTGCAGGCGTCGAGTTCTTCCTTCGCCGCTTCGGGCGTCGCGTCGGGGCCGACAGCCAGCCCGCATTTCATCGCACCCTCCTCGCGGATGGAGGTGACGAGGTCGCGAGTGTCGAGGTGGTCGATGGCGGGGACGTCCTCCGACTCACACCACTCGACGACCTCCTCGGTGAACTCTCGCGCGATGGCGGCCTGGGGCTGGATGTGATCCGATTCGAACCGCTCGGATCGGACGCCGTAGTTGCCGATCAGGGGGTAGGAGAACGTCAGTACCTGCTCGGCGTACGAGGGATCGGTGAGGCTCTCCTCGTACCCCGTGTACGCGGTCGTAAAGACCAGTTCGCCGCGCGTCCGACCCGGAGCACGACCGCGCGCTTCCACGACGCGGCCGTCCTCCAGTGCGAGATAGGCGTCCGACATTACGAGAAACACAGGGAAGCGCCACCAATAAGCCTTCCTTTCGAAGCCACGTTACGAAATTCGCAATCGGTAAGGGGCCAACGGATCAAGGGAGCGCATGGACGAACTGGACCGGCGGATTCTGAGCATCCTCCGGCGGGATTCGCGGACGCCCTACACCGAGATCGCCGACCGGGTCGACACGTCGGAGGGAACGGTCCGCAACCGGGTCGAACGCCTCGTCGACGAGGGGATCATCGAGCGCTTCACCGTCGCGACACACACCGGCAACGTAAAAGCGATGATCGAGGTCTCCGTCGCCGTCGACGTGGACACCACGGGCGTCTCCGACCGGATCGCCGAGTGGGACGAGGTGGACTTCGTCTGGCAGGTCTCGGGTGAGGAGGACATCGTCATGGTCGTCGACGCCACCGACACCCGCGCCGTCAACGAACTCATCACGAAGACGCGGGACTTAGACGAGGTGCAGAACACGAAAACGCGGCTCATTCTCGACGAGCGCCTGGGGTAGCGCGAAACCGCCAGCGGTAAATCCGCGCCAGCATACGAACGGCCATGAGCGACGTACTCGACCACGACCTCTACCAGCGGACGAAAGCGCTGCTCGAACCGGGCGATATCGATCTCGCCGGCGCCATCGTCCACACCGACCTGACGGGCCAAGAGGACCTCGAGATGCACGAACTCACGGTCGAACTCAACGAGGTCATCGCCGACCACGCCGGCAAGGGCGAGACGTACATCTACGCCGGCAACGACGACGCCGACTTCTCCTCGAACCAGTTTCAGGGGCTCACGGTCGACGGCGAGGAGTTCGTCTGGGAGTGTCAGCAACTCCTCCGTGAGGGAACGTTCGACATCGTGTTCTACTACGAAGCCGACCTGGACCAAGAAGCGCTGGTCGCGGCCCTCCGCGACCGCGGCTACGACGTGACGAGCGTCGTCCTCGACGAGAACGACGACATGACCGCCGAGCGGTCCAACTGATAAGGAATTATCGTAACTGTCCAGAGATTCTCGCCGGGACTGGCTTACAATAACCCGTAGCTGCTGACTTCCGCTACTTCATATGAGTCGGCCGTCGGCGCCGATGACGCCCGCCGCCAACGACGCGGCCGCCGCCGAGAGTTCGTAGGCCGGCGTCGTGATCCGGATCGGGTCGTCGGGACCCACGTCGGCAAAGCGGACGTTGAGCGCGTACGACCCGTCGTCGGCGATGGGGGCGACCTCGCGCTGTCCGGAGGGGTCGTGACGC
Organism: Haloplanus sp. XH21; assembly: GCF_023276355.1. Classification (NCBI taxonomy): domain Archaea; kingdom Methanobacteriati; phylum Methanobacteriota; class Halobacteria; order Halobacteriales; family Haloferacaceae; genus Haloplanus; species Haloplanus halobius. The sequence continues at coordinate 787,042 of NZ_JALLPL010000001.1, read as the reverse complement.
GCCCACGCCCACTCGCCGGCGAAGGTCGGATCGGTGCGCCCCTCCACGACACGAAGGGTCGGTTCCACGTCGGCGCTGGACCCTGTCACCGGATAGCCGCCGTCCTGCCACGCCCAGAATCCCTCGTCGAGGGCGGCCACGCGCTCGTACCCCGAGTCGATGAGCGACGCCGCCCGCATCGACGAGAGGTGATGGGGGCAGCCACAGTACGTGACGATCAGCGTGTCGGTGTCCCAGGCCTCGACCGGGTCGTCGGTGCGCTGACCGTGGCGAGCGGGACTCCAGACGGCGCCCTCGATGTGTGACTCCTCGTAGGCGGTCCGAGAGCGGGCGTCCGCGAAGCGGGCGTCGCCGTTGTTGTACCACTCGACCACATCCGAGAGCGGCGCCAGCGGAACGACCTGTCCGTCGGTCGTCGTCGACTCGTAGCCGCCGAGGTTCGATGCGCTACCGCTGCCGCCACCGCCGCCGAGACAGCCGGCGACGCCACCCAGCGTCACGCTCGCTGCGGCGAGGAAGGTCCGTCGAGAGGTCGTCATCGGCGCCGCGTACGGAGCGGATGCGCATGAGCCTTCCGTCCCCACGCCTCGGGAGACGACGAGACGTTTAAGGCGCCGTATCGAGGACGGAAGTGTATGCACCGGACCCAGGGAGACCACGCGCCGCGCCGAGCGACGGAGCGCGCTCCAACGAGAGCGCGCTCGGCCCAGCAGGACGGGCGGACTCACGGGTTCGACCGCCCGACGGCACGCGCGCGGCGGGCGACACGGCAGTGGAAGAGTTTAGGTAGCGCCGTCCCGAATCCTCGGCCGAATCGGAGCGCATGATCTACGTATCTCGAACGGAGCGACGATGAAGACGGGTGTCCTCCAGGGCGTCACGGTATCCCACCAGCACGCCACCGTGGACGAGATCGAGGCCGTCGCGGGCGACGACGAGGCAGCCGTCGTGCGTGACCTGCTGGCGAGCGACGGCGTCGACGAGGCGTTCGCGCTCCAGACCTGTAACCGGGCCGAGGCGTACGTCGTGACCGCGGACGCTACGGTCGGCCGCGAGGCACTGGCCGACTTCGCAGCGCCGGTCGACGGGGACGCCGTCCGGGAACTCAACCACGAGACCAGCCTCCGCCACCTGATGCGTGTCGCGGCCGGGCTGGAATCCCTCGTTCTCGGCGAGAACCAGATCATCGGCCAACTCCGGACGGCGTTCGAGACGGCACGCGGCGTCGGCGGAGTCGGTCCGGTACTCGAGCCCGCCATCACGAAAGCGATCCACGTCGGCGAGCGCGCACGCACCGAGACGACGATCAACGAGGGCGTCGTCTCGCTCGGCAGCGCGGCCGTCGAACTCGCCGCGCAGGAGCGCGACCTCGACGGTGCGACGGCGATGGTCGTCGGCGCCGGCGAGATGGGCCGACTCGCGGCCCGCGCCTTCGACGACACGCCGGTCACGAACATCGTCGTCGCCAACCGGACGGTCCCGCACGCCACCCACCTCGCCGAAGACGTGGAGACGACGGCCTCGGCTGTCGCCCTCGACGCCGCCGCCGCGGCCGCCGAACGGGCCGACGTACTCGTCACGGCCACGAACAGCCCCGACCACGTCCTCGATCGATCGGATCTCGCGACGGCGGGCGAGACGCTCGTCATCGACCTCGCCCAGCCACGGGACGTCGACCCCGCGGTCGTGGAGCTGGCGGCCGTCGACGCGTTCGACATCGACTCGCTCGAATCCATCACCGCCGACACGCGCGAACGGCGCCGGGAGGCTGCGGCCACCGTCGAGCGCATGATCGACGAGGAGTTCGACCGCCTGCTCGACTCGTTCAAGCGCCAGCAGGCCGACGAGGCCATCGCCGCGATGTACGAGAGCGCGGAGATGGTCAAAGAGCGAGAACTCCGCACGGCGTACTCCCAACTGGAGGCCCAGGGCGAGTTGACCGACGAGCAACGCGAGACGGTCGCGGCGCTCGCGGACGCCCTCGTCGGGCAGTTGCTCTCGGCGCCGACCAAGAGCCTCCGCGACGCCGCCGCCGAGGACGACTGGGAAACGATCCAGACCGCGCTCAGCCTGTTCGATCCCGAGTTCGGCGATCACCCGTCGCCAACGACGGCGGAGGCGCCCCGGGAGGGGATCGAGGGCAGCGACGCCCCACGGCACGTCCGCGAGCGGTTGCGCGAGGACTGAGACACCCACCCCAATCATTATCCGGTGTCCGATGGACGTATCCGTATGGCCGAACGTCTCGACGACGACGAAATCGAGCGACGGCTTCCGCCGGAGTGGGAGCGCGACGGCAACGAAATCGTCCGCGTCTACCCCTTCGATAACTACCTCGACGGCGTCACCTTCGCCACCCGGGTTGGGGAAGTGGCCGACGAAGAGTTCCATCATCCGGAGATCTGCATCCGGTACGACGAGGTGGAAGTGCGACTGACCAGCCACGAGGCGGGCGGCATCACCGACACCGACATCCGCCTCGCCAAACTGTTCGACGCCGAGCGCTGATGAGCGCCACCTACGTCTTCCGCGTGACCTTTCGCCTCGACCCCGTCGGCGTCGACGCCGACCCCGACACCTTCGAGACGGTGGTCACGAAACCCGCCGCCGAACCGGGGACTGACGGCTGGCTGTTCTTCCGCGACGCGCTGTGGCACGGCGAGGTGAGCGACGAGGACTACCTCCGCCGGCGGGCCGAGGAGTGGCTCGGCGTCACCGTCACCGACATCACGTTCAGTGAACTGCGCACCGCCGAGGCGTATCGCGACGCCCTCCGCGAGGCCATCGCCGACGCCGACGACTTCGACGACGCGCCGCGGGAAGTGCTGCACGCGCATCTGGGGAGTTCGATCCGCGTCGAGTGACGGGCGGAACACACTTGTTTCACCCCCGTCTAGCCGTATTCGAATGGTCGCACACGCCTACGATTTCTGGCTGTTCGACCTCGACGGAACGCTCGTGGACGTGGAACCATCGTACGCCCGCGACGTGTTCGACCGCGTCGGAGATCGGATCGACCGCACCTTCTCCGACCACGAGGTCGAAGTGCTCTGGCACGGTCTCTCGGGCGCCCGCGAGGCGCAGTTGGTGGAGTGGGGCGTCGACCCCGACACCTTCTGGGACGCCCTACATGACGCGGAGAATCCGGCCGACCGCGCCGAGGCGACCTACCTCCACGACGACGCCGCGTTCGTTGCGGACCTCGATCGGCCCGTCGGTCTCGTCACCCACTGCCAGGAGTATCTCGTCGACCCGGTGCTCGATCACGTCGGCATCCGCGACTGGTTCGATACGGTCGTCTCCTGTACCGGTGAGATTGGATGGAAACCCGATCCTGCCCCCGTCTATCTCGCCATGTCCGATATCGGCGTCGACGACGAGGACGACGGCATCCTCGCCGGCGACGGGCCGAACGACATCGGCGCCGCGTGGAACGCCGGCCTCGACGGCGTTCACGTCGAACGCCACGGCCCGGACCGCCGCGGGCGGTGTGTCCTCGGCGACTATCGGGTCGAGTCGCTCGACGAACTGCGAAGGATGACGACATCCGACGACGCGGTCGGTCGCGCCGCGACGCCGACGGGCAGCGACTAGCGTTCGACGCCCGCGAGCGACGCCACGATGTCGTCGAAATGCGTATCGAGGGCAGATTCGAGCTGTTTGACTCCCGTTTTCTCGGTTCGATCCGGGTTCGCCAGGACGCGAACCGACTCGGTACCGAGCGGAACGAACCCGCAGTCGAGGGCTTGCGCCGTCGCCCGCAGGCCGAGTCCGGCGTCGGCGTCGCCGGCCAGTACCTTCCGCGCGGGGCTCTCGAAGCCCTTGACCGTCAGCTCGTAGCCGTCGATGGCGTCGGTCAGGTCCCGGCGGTCGACGCCGCGATCCGACGCGAGGGCGTCGAGTTCGGCGTCGAGGCTGGCCCGGAGCCCGGAATCCCGCGAGCGGTTGCTGACTCGGAGGTCGCGGTCCACCAGGTCGGCGACGCCGGTGATGGCGTCGGGGTTGCCATCGGGGACGACGAGACCCCACTCCCGACGCCACCCGCCGAGGTCGACGGCCGACACGTCGCGGTCGCTGGGGCCGGTGACGACGGCCACGTCGGGGACGCCGTCGCGGAGGCGGCGCCGAGCCTGGCGGCTTCCGACATCGAGATAGCGGGGGCGCTCCAGATGATCGAGCAAGCGCGAGAGCGCGGGGTCGTCCTCGCCGACACCGAGGAGGGTCGGCGCGCGCACGTCGGGCGAGAACAACTGCACCGTCACGGACTCGCCCTCGGCGAGGTAGGCGGTGTCGGCGTCCACTTCGACGACGCCGTCGGCCTCGACCAGACTCGTCGTCGCCCCGCTTCCCTTGTCGACGGGGTAGACAAGCGTTCCCTCGTCGGTTTCGACGAGGCCGACGGGCATGAGTCTGGTGCGCCCCTCGCCGTATCGCTCCTGGACGGCCATCCGCCCCTCGACGGCCGCCGTCTGAGGGGCGGGGAGGCCGGCCGCGGCGCGAATCGCCGGCGCGACGAAGGTTCGGAAGATGGTGAGCGCGGAGACGGGGTAGCCGGGGAGGCCGACGTACGCCGAGTCCTCCAGGTGCCCGACGAGCATCGGCTTGCCCGGCTTGACCGAGACGCCGTGCAGCAGGAGTTCGCCCTCGCTCTCGATGACGCGGTAGATGACATCGACGGCGCTGGCGGAGGTCGACCCCGAGGAGAGCACGAGATCACACTCCTCGGCAGCCTCGACCAAGAGGCGCTCCATCTCGTCGTAATCGTCGCCGGCGTGGGGGTAGAGGACGGCCTCGCCGCCCGCTTCCTCGACGCCCGCGGCGATGGTGTAGGAGTTGACATCGTAGATCTGTCCGGCCTCGCTGCGGAGCGTCTCACCGGGGCGGACGAGTTCGTCGCCGGTGGAGACGATACCGACCGTCGGCGTGCCGCGGACGGGGACCTCGTCGACGCCGAGCGCCGACAGCAATCCGATTTCGCGCGGCGTGAGCAGGGTGCCGGGGCCGAGCGCACGTGACCCCGCGGCCACGTCAGCGCCCGCGACCATCACGTTGTCGCCGGGCGCGACCGAGGTGCGGATCGCCACGCCGTCGGCCGTCTCGTCCGTTCGCTCGACCATGACGACGGCGTCGGCGCCGGGTGGCATCACCGCCCCCGTCGAAATCTCGGCGCAGGTGCCTGGGTCGACGCGCACGTCGGGTTCGGCGCCGGCGTGGACCGAGCCGACCTGTTCGAGGACAGCGGGGTCGGCCTCGTCGGCACCGAAGGTGTCCTCGGCGCGCACCGCGTAGCCGTCCATGCTCGCGCGGTCGAACCCTGGCACGTCGAGGCCGGCGTCGATGCGCTCCGCGAGGACGCGGCCCCGCGCCTCGTCGAGCGGAACCGTCTCGTCGGCGGGCGACAGGTCGAGCGAGTCGATGGCGTCCCGGGCCTCCGCGGGGGATTTGAGGTCGTGGAACTCCTGTCGGCCGTCACTCATGCCGACCACTCCCAGTTCTCGACGGCGACGTGGTCACCCGCGTCGTACCCCTCGCGTTCCTCGGGGACGACGACCCAGCCATCCGCCAGCGCGACGCTGGAGAGGACGCCCGCACCGCTCGCGCGAGTGGGTTCGGCGGCGGGCGTGTCGTCCTCGCCGTCCTCGGTCAACCGAACGCGGGCGAACGTCCGGGTTCCGGGTTCGCTGGAAATCTTTCGCGTCAACCGGGCCTCGACGGTCGGGTGGTCGGGGACGGGCATGTTGCCCACGGTCTTGAGGATCGGTCGGAGGAACTGGACGGCGTTGATGATGCAGGCGACGGGGTAGCCCGGGAGCATGATCACCGGCGTGTCTTCGACGACGCCGAGGGCGACGGGATGGCCGGGTTTGAGCGCGACGCCGTGGACCAGCACCTCGCCGATGTCGTCGACGACTTCGGGCGTGTAGTCGCGTTCGCCGACCGACGACCCGCCCGTGGTGACCACCACGTCCTTGGCCAGATCCCGCTGGATCGCGGCGCGGATGGCGTGCGGGTCGTCGTCGACGACGTTTCGATACGTGGGGATGGCGCCCCAGCGGTTGGCGAGGCGCGAGACGGTGAGCCCGTTGGTTTCGATGACTTCGCCGGGCGCGGGGTCGCGCTGGACGAGTTCCTCGCCCGTCGGGATGACGCCGACCGTCGGCGGGTCGTACACCTCGACCTGATCGATGCCGACGGATTTCAGCAGGCCGAGATCGGAGGGGCGGATCCGGTGGCCCGGCTGGTAGAGTTCCTCGCCCTCGGCGACGTCCTCGCCTACTTCGCCGACGTTCTCACCCTCGGCGACGGCGTCGAACACCTCTATCTCGTCGCCGACGATCTCCGTCTCCTCGACCATGACGACGGCGTCGGCGCCGTCGGGGAGGTCACTGCCCGTGTGGACGCGGACGGCCTCGCCGGGGGCGACCTCACCGTCGGCCTCGCGGAGCACCGTGGGTGACCGACCCGTCGCGCCGAAGGTGTCCTCGGCGCGCACCGCGTAGCCGTCCATCGCCGCCCGGTCATAGCCGGGGACGGGCGTCGGCGCGGTCACCGTCTCAGCGAGCGTCCGGCCGTCGACCCGTCCCAAGGCGATGCGCTCGGTTCGGTCGTGGCCCGACACGGCGTGCAGAATCGTCTCCAGGGCCTCGTCGACGCGGGTTCGATCCTTGAATCCCGCGTGTTCGAGGTCGTCGTGGCTCATAGCCGCCCTTGCGTTCGCGCATACAAAAACCCGTAGCTGTGCGGCGGGGCGGGGAAACCTATTTCGCCCCACACTCGCCAGTGAGGGCATGGACGCCATCGACCACATCAACATCGACGTGGACGATCTGGACGACGCGTACGCCTTCTACCGAGACATCCTCGATCTCGACCTGTTGCGCCCGCCGGAGGACTTCCAGGGCGCGCACGTCATGTTCGAGACGGGCGGCGGCACGGTCGTCACGCTCATGGAGACGGGACGCGCGGAGAAGTGGGACGAGGCGGATCTGGATCACCCGCTCGATAAGGCCCATATTGCCTTTGAGACGGATCGCGACACCTACCAGGCCCTGATGGACGAACTCGACGACCAGTTTCCGATGCAGGGCCCCTACGACTGGGGCGAGTTCGAGGGGTTCTACTTCCTAGATCCGTCGGGGAACCTGCTCGAAATCGTCACGTACGACCCTGCGCCCGAGGATCGCGAGCGGCGACTGCTGGACCACGACGACATCGAGTAGCGGCCGCAGCCGACAGCCTCAGTCGTCGTCTTCGACCTGCGCCTTCGCTCGGCGGACTCGAAGAGTATTCAATCGTCTTCGACTCGCGCCTCGACACCCGCCAGATCCTCGATGACCTGCATCACGCCGGAGTTGTCGTCTTTGCCACGCCCCGTCTCGACCATCGACTTGTACATCTCGTGGACGAGTTCGGTCTGGGGCATCGGCGAGCCGTACGCCTCGCCGGCGTCGGTCGCGATGCGGAGGTCCTTGTACTGGTAGTCGGCGAAGAAGCCGGGTTCGAAGTCGCCGTGGATCATGTTCGGCGCGCGGTTGTCGAGCGTCCAGCAGCCGGCGGCGCCGCCGCTGATGGCGTCGACGACGGCTTCGAGGTCCGCGTCGGCCTTGTACGCGAACACGAGCGCCTCGCTGACGGCCTCCATCGTGCCCGCAACGACGATCTGGTTACAGGCCTTGGTGACCTGGCCCGCGCCGTTGTCGCCGCAGTACGTGATCGTCTCGCCCATCACTTCGAGGATGGGACGACAGCGGTCGAGAACGTCCTCGTCGCCACCGACCATGATCGACAGCGACGCCTCGATGGCGCCCTCCTCGCCGCCGCTGATGGGGGCGTCGAGCATCCGCGCGCCGCGGTCGCGCACCTCTTCGGCGAGGTCCTCGGTCACCATCGGCGAGATGGTGGAGTTGTCGATGACCACGTCGCCCTCGCTCAGGCCCGCGAGCACGCCGTCCTCCTGCCGCATCACCTCGGACACCACGTCCGAATCGGGCAGGCACATGATGGTCACGTCGGCACGTTCGGCGGCTTCCTTCGGCGTCTCCGCCGCCTCGCCACCCGCTTCGACGTGTTCGTCGACCGGCCCCTGCGACCGGTTGTGGCCGATCACGGTGTAGCCCGCATCGAGGAGGTTCTTCGCCATCGGTCCACCCATGATACCCAGTCCGACGAAGGCGATCGTCTCGTCTGCCATATCCAGTTCACTCCGCTCGGCCGACATAAAGGGTCGGAAAACCGGCATTCCGTTCGGCGGCCATTTGATGGGGCGCGCCGCCCAACCGGTGGCCATGACCGACGCTGATGCCGAGGCGACCGATCGGATCGGACCTGCACCCGCAGGCGAGGACGCCATCGAACGGCGGCTCGGCGACCACCTGCGGGAGCGCGACGACACCATCGCCACCGCGGAATCGCTCACGGGTGGCTTGATCGGGTCGCTGCTGACCGACGTTCCCGGGTCGAGCGACTACTTCGACCGCGGGATGGTGACGTACTCGAACGACGCCAAACTGGACGCGCTCGGCGTCTCCCGCGAATCGCTCGACGCCCACGGCGCCGTCTCGGCCCCCGTCGCCCGCGAGATGGCCCAAGGGGTGCGCGACCGGGCGAGGACGACGTGGGGCGTCTCCACGACCGGAATCGCCGGGCCCACCGGCGGCACCGAGGAGAAGCCCGTCGGTCTCGTCTTCATCGGCGTCGCCTACGCCGCCCCCTGGGGGAGCGGGGAGTCCTTCGTCCACGCCGAGCGGTACGTCTTCGACGGCGACCGCTGGACGGTGAAGGGCAAGAGCGCGAAACAGGCGCTCGAAGCCGTCCTCGAAGCGGCCGACTAGTTCGTCGTCACGAGTTCGACCACGTCGCGGTCCGAGAGTTCGTGGTCGCCACCGATCTGTCGCGACGAGCGACAGTCGATGCCGTGGAGCAGGCCGTCGCCGAGGTCGGTGTGGATGTGGTACGCGAAATCCGCCGTCGTCGACCCCGACGGCAGGAGGAAACAGTCGCGGAAGACGCCCTTCTCGGAGGTGGATCCGTCGTCGCTCCCCGGGAAGACGGCGATGCGATCCAGCGCGTCGAACAGCGCCGCCTCGAGCGACGACTGGACGCCCGTGCCGCCGTACTCGTCGACGAGCGAGCGGATCTGTTCGAGACCCGTGGCCTGCTCGTCGCTCACGTCGCCGACGACATCAAATCCCCCGTCGCCGGGTCGGTAGTCGACCGTTCCCGCCTCGTCGGCGGCCTTGAGCGCCTTCTCCGCGTGCGCGCTCGTCGGGACGAAGGAGAGGTGGTCGTAGTCCGGATCGGTCGATATCTCTTCGAAGTTCGCCGCGGCCGCGGGGTCGTCGATCTTGTTCGCGGCGATCACCATCGGCTTGGTGCGCTTGCGGATCTCCCGCGCCAGCGACTCGCGGTCCGCCTCGTCCCACGTCGCCGGGTCGGGATCCAGCTCCTCCGAGCGAATGATCCGCTCGATTTCGTCTTCGTCCGTCCGGAACGCGCTCATCTGCTCGGCGAGGTCGTCGACGATGCTCGCGTCGGCGCCGTGGTATTTCGTCTCGAACCGCTCGATCCCTTTCTCCAGGATCCCCAGATACCACATGTCGAGTTCGTCTTCGAGGAAGTCGATGTCGTCGCGGGGATCGTGCCCCTCGGTCGCTTCTCCCTTGCTGTCTGTCTTGCCCGAGAAGTCCACGACGTGGATCAACACGTCCGCCTCGTTGAGGTCGCTCAGGAACTGGTTGCCGAGCCCCTTCCCTTCGTGAGCGCCCGGGATCAGGCCAGCGACGTCGACGAGTTTCACGGGGACGAATCGCCTGCCATCGTCGCAGTTGCCCACGCTCGGGGTACACGTCTCGCCGAACTCGGGGGCCGCACACTCCACGCGGACGTAGGCCTCGCCGACGCTCGGATCGATCGTCGTGAAGGGGTAGGCCCCTTCGGGTACGTCGTTCATCGTCGCCGCGTTGAAGAAGGTCGATTTGCCCACGGAGGGCTTCCCGACCAGACCGATGGAGTAGCTCATGGCGGGACTGCGCGGGCAGCGGCCAAAAACGACGCCATCCGGTCGCGGTCTGCCAGTCAGTCTCACGCGCGACGACCGTCTCGCTTATGCGTCCGGGCCACGGAGCGCGCGTATGACCGACGACCCCGACGGCGGAGGGAGGGAAGCAGGGGAGTCGACCGCCGACACGTTCGGCGTGAGCATCGGCGTCGACGACGACGCGTTCCGGTTTCTGGTCCACGTGCCGTCGAATCTCGACGCCGCCTGGAGCGACCGCGACGCGTTCCAGCAACTCGTCGAGCGCGTCGTCTGGGAACGTCTCGACCGCGAGCGGGTGCTCCGCACGGTCGATCGGGGCGCCGAGTCCGGCGAACGCGTCGATCTCGGCACGGTGACGGTGGCGCCCGACGGCACCGTCGTCGACCACTCCCTCTCGGTACCGACGCCGTGACGTTCGCGGAGATGCGGGCAGCCGCCATCGACCGAGCGCTGGGCGGGGACGACCCCGAACCGGCACTCGCCATCGCCGGCGCCGCCGATATCGCTGCCGACGGCGGCCGGGCCGATCCGTTCACCGCCGCGATGCTCGCCGTCACGGTGGCCGCTATCGACGACGACCGTCCGTTCGACGAGAGAGCGTGGACTCCCGGAACCAGCGCCGCACCGCTGGCCGTGGCCGGCGCCGCAGCGGCCGTCAGACTGCGAGACATTTCACTCGACCGAGCGGCCGCGCTCGCCGACTGTGCGCCCGCAGCGGTCGAAAAACAGCGTTGCCGCGAAAAACCGATCTAACGGGGTCGGTTACCGGCCGTTGCCACCGGCGTTGCCGTTACCGCTGCCGCCGGCGTTGCCGTTTCCGTTGCTACCGGCGTTGCCGTTTCCGTTGCTACCGGCGTTGCCGTTTCCGTTACTCCCGGCGTCGCTTCCGTCATCACCGTCGCTCTCGGTCTCTTCGTCGTCGCTCTCGCTCTCTTCATCGTCACTCTCGCTCTCTTCATCGTCGCTTTCGTCGTCACCATTGTCGGAGCGGCCGGGCGCGTCGCCCGAGTTGCCGGGCGCGTCACTGTCGTCGTCACCGTCGTCGGACTGACCCGGTGCCGCACCCGAGTTGCCGGGCGCATCACTGTCGTCATCCTCGCCGCTGGACTGCCCCGGAGCGTCGCCCGAGTTACCGGGCGCGTCGCTCTCGTTGTCACCGTCGACCGGAGGATCAGCCGGGACGACGCGGGAGTCGTTCTCGGCCGTCTCGTTGTCGTCGGTTTCGTTCCCGTCGTCCGACGGTGGGCCCGCGTGTTCCGGCGGGCCGCGCTCGGATGCGTTCGCGTTTGCGTTCTCGTTCGACGGGTTGTTGTTCGTCACGAAGTCGGAGACCTGCTCACCGAGCGGGCCACTGAAGCCCGCGCTCTTCAGCGACTCGACGAACGACGAGACGATCTGACCGAACGGTCCCGTCGATTCGGGCGGCGTCAGTTCGGCCGTCGTGGTCGCCGTCTCGTTGTCGTCCGTCGCCGTCACCGTCACCGTGACGTTCTCGCTCGGCGCGGGGAGGACGACCGTTCCGCTATCGTCAGTGTCGTACTCGCCCGCACCCGCGTAGGAGTCGTTGCCGTCCGCCGTCACGGTCACCGTCGCGTTCGCGACGGGGTCACCGAGACGACCGACCGAGATGGTCACCGATCCGTCACTCGCCTGTTCGACGCCGACGGCCAGCGTCTCGACCGGGTTGACGACGACCGAGGTGGTCGCCGACTCGTTGTCATCCGTCGCGGTGATCGTGAGTTCGACCGGTTCGGACGGGTTCGCGAGCGTGACCGTGCCGTTCTCGTCGGTCGTGAACTCGCCCGTGTCGGCGTACGTCGTGTTCGCCGTCACGTTCACCGTGGCGTTCTCGACCGTCGAACTCCCGCGCGTGACCGTCACCACGACCGATCCGTCGTCGGCGCCCTCGACGGCGACATCGAGCGCCGGGTTGAGATCAGCGGTCGTCGTCGCGACCATGCCGTCGTGGCTCGCTTCGATGGTGACGGTCACCGGATCGTCCGGCGCCGGGAGCGACACCGTGCCGTTCGCGTCAGTGTCGTACTCGCCGGTGCCGGCGTAGGAGTCGTTCCCGCTCGTGGTCACGTTGACCGTCGCGTTCTCGACTGTCGAATTCGCGCTCGTAACCGTCACGACGGCCGAGCCATCGTCGTTCTCGGCGATAGCGACGCCGAGCGTCGGTTCGATGTCAGCCGTCGTCGTCGCGTTCGCGCCATCGTGGCTCGCCACGACCGTGATTGTCACCGATTCGTTGGGGGCAGGGAGCGAAACAGTCCCGTTCGCGTCGGTCTCGTACTCACCCGCACCCGCGTACGAAGCGTTGCCGTCCGCCGTCACGTTCACCGTCGCGTTCTGAACGGCCGTGCCGTTGCTCGTGACCGTCGCGGTCACGTCACCTGTCTCAGCGTCCTGTGAGACGCCGACAGACAGGGAATCCGAGTCTGACTGTGCCAGCGCCGGCGGCGCAACCGCCGACACGAGCAGCAGTGTCGCCACCAGTAGCGCGCCGAGTCGTTTCGTGTTCATTCCGTTCGGGAGGACGACTGGCATCCCATTAAATCGGGAACTCGCTGAACCCGGGTTGGGGCCGATTCATCCCGATTAAACCCGGTTTAATTCGGCCGACGGCGGCAGGACAGGCCGGAAAGGACGCGGTGGCGTTCGATATGAGAAAAGCCGAGCGACTGTGAGTACACGCAGTGCTCGGCGGGTGAATGAAGTATGAATGGGAGGCGGCGAATCGGCACTCCCAGAGGGTCGCCCACTCCAGTACTGCCCGATACGCAGGCAGGCTTAACGTCCGTGTTCGGGATGGGTACGGGTGTGTCCCTGCCGCTATGGCCGCCTTCATGCCGACCAACGGAATCGAACCGTTGCAATGCCAGCGTCGGTGGGTCAAAACGACCGTATATCCGTGCGATTCCAGTTAACGCCTGGACCCGATAGTCAAATCGAATCGGGTCACAGTGCGAAATCCAATGAATGTGGCTTGGTCTGTTAGTGCTCGCGGGCTGAACGTCTCGTTGCCTTGACGCGTACACCCCGAGTCTATCTAACTCGTCTTCTACGAGTGACCTCAGCGGTATCTCTTTTCCAGGTAGGTTTCGAGCTTAGATGCGTTCAGCTCTTACCCTGCGGTGCGTGGCTGCCCGGCAACTGCCCTCTCGGACAACCGGTACACCAGTGGCACCCAGGCGGAGTTCCTCTCGTACTATACGCCTGTTCCCGTCAGATACCTTCAACACCCCCAATAGATAGCAGCCGACCTGTCTCACGACGGTCTAAACCCAGCTCACGACCTCCTTTAATAGGCGAACAACCTCACCCTTGCCCGCTTCTGCACGGGCAGGATGGAGGGAACCGACATCGAGGTAGCAAGCCACCCGGTCGATATGTGCTCTTGCGGGTGACGACTCTGTTATCCCTAAGGTAGCTTTTCTGTCATCCACGGGTCCCATTAATGGACCTCGTGGGTTCGCTAGACCACGCTTTCGCGTCAGCGATCCTCGTTGGGAAGATCACTGTCAGGCTTCCTTGTGCTCTTGCGCTCTCTTCCGAGTTTCCGACTCGGATGAGGAAACCATCGGGCGCGCTCGATATCTTTTCGAGCGCGTACCGCCCCAGTCAAACTGCCCGGCTACCGGTGTCCTCCGCCAGGAGTGAGAGTCGCAGTCACTACCGGGTAGTGTTTCATGTGTGACTCGGTGGCCCGCTAGCGCGGGTACCTGTGTAACGCCTCCTACCTACTCTGCACAGTAGCGACCACGTCTCAGCGACAGCCTGCAGTAAAGCTCTATAGGGTCTTCGCTTCCCCTTGGGGGTCTCCAGACTCCGCACTGGAACGTACAGTTCACCGGGCCCAGCGTTGGGACAGTGGCGCTCTCGTTGATCCATTCATGCAAGCCGCTACTGAAGCGGCAAGGTACTACGCTACCTTAAGAGGGTCATAGTTACCCCCGCCGTTGACGGGTCCTTCGTCCTCTTGTACGAGGTGTTCAGATACCCGCACTGGGCAGGATTCAGTGACCGTACGAGTCCTTGCGGATTTGCGGTCACCTATGTTGTTACTAGACAGTCGGAGCGCCCGAGTCACTGCGACCTGCCTCTCTCCGAGGCAGGCATCCCTTATTGCGAACGTACGGGACTAACTTGCCGAATTCCCTAACGCCGGTTGATCCCGACGGGCCTTGCCTTTCGCCGGCAGAGCACCTGTGTCGGATCTCGGTACGATCATCATACTCGTCTTTTCACGGGCTCTAGGTACGACCGACTTGCGCTGTCCCGAGAGTCGTCCGCTTCCTGCCATTACGGCTTCCACGGAGGTACTCGGTTCGACTGGGCGAAAGCCCAGCTCGGTTGTCCCCAAAGCGTCGACTTTCAGTGTATGATGGCGCTGGAATATTAACCAGCTTCCCTGTTGTCTCAGTCGAGTTGCGGTGAGACTTAGGATCGGCTAACCCTCGGCTGATTAGCAGTGCCGAGGAACCCTTGCTCGTAAGGCCGTCGGGTGTCACACCCGACTATCGCTGCTACTGTGACCAGGATTATCGTCACCACTCGGTCCACACGAAATCTCTCCCGTGCTTCCGCCCGAGCGGCGTGCCAGCCTACGCGATTGTCCGGTGAAGGACACGGGTAGGTCTCGGTAGTGGATTTGAGCCCCGATCATTTTGGGCGCCCCGAACCTCGGCCGGTAAGCTGTTACGCTTTTCTTAGAGGGTAGCTGCTTCTAAGCTCACCTCCCGGCTGTCTAGGGCTCGGGACCACCTTCGATCGCACTTAATCCACATTTGGGGACCTTAACCTACCGCTGGGTTGTCTCCCTTACGGTGCACAGGCTTACCCCGCACACCGGACTCCCTTCGTCTACGGCGTTCGCAAGTTTGGAGTTCGACAGGATGGCCGACTCCTCTCGGAGGCGGATCATCCAATCGGTAGCTCTACCTCGCGAACTACCTCGGAAGAGGTCATGCTTCGACATGTTTCGGCTGGAACCAGCTGTTGCCGGGTTCGATGGGCCTTTCACCCCTACGCATAGGTCACGGGAGGGTATTGTAGGACACCACCCCTAACGGGCCTCCACGTGCCTTTCGGCACGCTTCACCCTGCCCACGCGTAGATCACCCGGTTTCGGGTCGCACCCGCTTGACTCCCCGCGCTTGAACACGGTGACCCTGGTCTTCGAATGAAGACTGCGGTCATATCGGTTTCCCTGTGCCTTCCCCGATGGTCGGGTTAGACTCGCCAAGCAAGTGCACTCCCTGGTTCGTTTTTCAAAACGCACGACGGAACATCGGCTTCCCACGAGTCCTACTAGAGGGTCGCCCCTCGGTCGTTTATCGTGGGACCTTGTATGCCCCGTCGCTCGATCGCCAACTGATTTCAGGCTCTATTGCAGTCCCCTTCTCGGGGTACTTTTCAGCGTTCGCTCACGCTACTTGTTCACTATCGGTCTCGAGGAGTGTTTAGCCTTCCCAGTTGATGCCTGGGATCTTCACGAGGAATATCCAATCCTCGCTACTCGTGGACTGACTCACACGCTACTGCATCCCGATACGGGGCTGTCACCCTGTATCGCACTCCATTTCAGGAGATTTCTCGGGATGGGTCGCGTGCTGATTGTCAGCCGACACCACATGTCTCGTTAGAGATTCGGTTTGGGCTGACCCGCGTTCACGCGCGGTTACTAACGGGATCGCATATTTGCGTTCTCTTCCTGCTCCTACTGAGATGTTTCAATTCGGAGCGTTCCCCATTGCGCGAAGCAATTGCGGTGGGGATTCCCATTCGGAGATCCTCAGTTCTTTCCCTCCATGCGGGTCCCTGAGGCTTATCGCAGCTTGGCACGTCCGTCATCGGCTCTCGAGCCGAGCCATTCACCAGCTGGCACAGTAGCCAGATTGATGGTTTGTCACACTAGTGACCCGGTTTGACTGTCGGGTCCAGTGGACGCCTGGAATCGCACGTACATACGGTCGTCATCACGCTCTCGTGGGTTGCGCGAGCGTTCGACCCTTCCCATCCGCGTTCGCACGGGATGGTGCATCGGTCTGGACCAGTTCTATCCCCCTTGACCACTTAAGCAGCGTGGTTCGCGTCGGGCGATTTTCCCGGTCCGGCATGGACCCGCTGGGATTTGAACCCAGGGCGTCCTCCTTGCAAAGGAGGTGCTCTACCGCTGAGCTACGGGCCCTGTCCCTTCCTGGGACGAGCGTAATATGTGAGCCATGGTGGTTCTTCGGTGCCCGGTCGGCGTGGTGGGCGAACGGCCACCTGTGGTACCGTCAGTGGGACGTGGTGGGCTCTCCCCAGAAGGGAGAGTCCCGATCAGTAGGAGGTGATCCAGCCGCAGATTCCCCTACGGCTACCTTGTTACGACTTAAGCCCCCTTGCGGAGCCCAGATTCGACATGGGTATCCATGCCTCATCCGGACCCCACTCGGGTGCTTTGACGGGCGGTGTGTGCAAGGAGCAGGGACGTATTCACCGCGCGCTGCTGACACGCGATTACTACCGAATCCAGCTTCATGAGGGCAAGTTTCAGCCCTCAATCCGAACTACGACCAAGTTTAGGAGATTACCGTCCTCTCTCGAGGTTGGAACCCATTGTCTTGGCCATTGTAGCCCGCGTGTAGCCCAGCACATTCGGGGCATACTGACCTACCGTTGCCCGTTCCTTCCTCCGTGTTAGCCACGGCAGTCCTCCTAATGTACCCACCCATGCGAACATGGTGCTGGCAATTAGGAGTGCGGGTCTCGCTCGTTGCCTGACTTAACAGGACGCCTCACGGTACGAGCTGACGGCGGCCATGCACCTCCTCTCAGCAACTCTGGCAAGGTCATCAACCTGACCGTCATTACTGCTGTCGGTGCTGGTGAGATGTCCGGCGTTGAGTCCAATTAAACCGCAGGCTCCTCCGGTTGTAGTGCTCCCCCGCCAATTCCTTTAAGTTTCATCCTTGCGGACGTACTTCCCAGGCGGTCTGCTTAGCGGCTTCCCTACGGCACAACACCCACTCGTAGTGGGAGTCACACCTAGCAGACATCGTTTACGGCCAGGACTACCCGGGTATCTAATCCGGTTCGAGACCCTGGCTTTCGTCCCTCACCGTCGGATCCGTCTTCCCGAAGTGCTTTCGCCATCGGCGGTCCGTCCAGGATTACAGGATTTCACTCCTACCCAAGACGTACCCTTCGGGTCTTCCGGTCCCAAGCCACACAGTTTCCACCGGACGCCCGCCAGTTGGGCTGGCGGATTTCCCGGTGGACTTGCGTGGCCGGCTACGAACGCTTTAGGCCCAATAAGATCGGCCATCACTCGAGCTGCCGGTATTACCGCGGCGGCTGGCACCGGTCTTGCCCAGCTCTTATTCCACTACCATCGTACGGTGGTGAAAAGCGAGGACTGTATGCCCTCGCACTCGGGGTCCCCTTATCGCACTTGCGTGCAGTGTAAAGGTTTCGCGCCTGCTGCGCCCCGTAGGGCCCGGAATCTTGTCTCAGATTCCGTCTCCGGGTTCTTGCTCTCACAACCCGTACCGATTATCGGCACGGTGGGCCGTTACCCCACCGTCTACCTAATCGGCCGCAGCCACGTCCTACAGCGCGTGAGCATTTGCGCGTCTCGGCATTCCAGCGTGAGACGGGTATGAACTATTAGCCTCAGTTTCCCGAGGTTATCGTTCTCTGTAGGGTAGTTTGGCCACGTGTTACGGAGCTATTTGCTACGAGTCTGAACTCGTACAACTAGCATGGCTAAGTCGGACCCCGATAGCAATGGCCTCCGGCAGGATCAACCGGAATGGGCTCACTCCGTGTGGAGTGAGGGGTGGCGGGAAGACTCGTTGTCTTCTCGTCGTATAGACCACTGAGGTCCAAGGTGGCGGTTCGGTCCACCGCGTCGACCGGGTGACACCGAACCACCATGGCTCACATCAGATCCCGTCTTACGGCGGACCGCAGGGGTGGGATCCTCATGTTTCGTCCGGACCTGAACCGAAGACGGCGACCATCATAAACCCGTTGATCGGGCGTTGACGGGCGGCCAGTTCATCGGCGTTCCAGTCCGGGCCGAGGGCGTTCGTGCCCTCGCTTCTTCGCATTACCACCGAACGCCCTTGACCACTTAAGGTCGTCGGAAGCGTTCCGACGCCGGCCGTCGATTAGCGGTCGACCGAACCGACTCCGGCCGCCGTCATCGACGCCGACGACGTGTGTACTACAACACAAACCGGTGTGATAGATAAGGCCGTCGAAGTGGGACCGCTTCGTCAAGCGATTCCATGGGGGGCGCATTACGATCCGTCAGTAGAATGTCGCGTGGCTGGAGGCCGGTCGGTCATCCCTCGCTTGCACGGTCGGTCTCGCCGGGGAGCGGCCACGCGGTCACCGATGCGCGACGAACGAGTAAAGCCCTGTCGGCACTCGTCGGGGGGAGCGCCCCGACGCTCCGGCGCGGTTACTCCTCGATATGCTCGATGCCTTTCTTCGAGACGTTCCCCTTCGTGATCTCCGCACCCATCCAGTCAGGCTTGTCCTCCGGTGCCTCCTCTTCCCAGGCCCAGGCCTCGAAGATGTGGACCTTGTCGGTCCCTTTCTCCCGAAGCCGGATTTCCTCGGCGTCCTCCTCGGCTGCATCCTCGGAGTCCTCCGGTTCGAGTCGGCGCGCCGCCTTCAACGCGGCCTGCCGTGGCATGTTCCCCGAGAACACACTGTCCTCTTCACCGTCCTCGCGCATCACGAAGTTTCGCTTACCGTCCTCTCGTACCATGATTTTGCACCTCTGTGGGAACCGAGCACATGCCACAACATAAATATATCGGCAAATCGAGGGCTCTATCGGCGGGGACGTATAAATGCAGGGCGGCAGCGACCCGCCTCTCGGCGGGACAACATGACGACGAACCGACCCACAAGTAACCAACACTTATGTATATCCTGTAGCGAAAGACGGCTAGAGACCCCCGATGGTCCGGAAAAAGAAGCTCAGTCCAAGCGGTGCCAAGGACGAAGACGGCGAATACCATAACGTCCATGTCAATCTGCACGAGGACGAACTCTCCGTGGCCGGGATGGACATCGGCGACGAGGTGTTCGTCCGGGTGCGAGACAGCAAGATCATCATCCAGAAAGCCGATCAGGACGACGTCGAACACGACTTCTGATCCGATGGCTCACGACCGGGGCAGAACCCGCCGTAGACGCGATATAGCGCGGAACGATGGCCGATGAACCCATACGAACTACTCAAACCGGCGCTGTTCGCACTGCCTGCCGAGACGGCCCACCGGGCCACCCACCGACTACTTCGG
This sequence comes from Haloplanus sp. XH21, assembly GCF_023276355.1. Taxonomy (NCBI): domain Archaea; kingdom Methanobacteriati; phylum Methanobacteriota; class Halobacteria; order Halobacteriales; family Haloferacaceae; genus Haloplanus; species Haloplanus halobius. Next base: position 767,695 of record NZ_JALLPL010000001.1, on the reverse strand, counting down.
ACCGTCCAGCACACGCGGGTCGAAGACGTACTCCGCGCGCAGTATCACGTCGACGACGACCGCCTCACGACCGAGACCTTCGGTCTCACGTTCGACAACCCAGTCGGTGTCGCCGCTGGCTTCGATAAGAACGCCGAACTCCCGTCGATCCTGACGGCGCTCGGCTTCGGTCACGTCGAAGTCGGCGGCGTCACCGCGGAACGGCAACCGGGCAACGCCCGGCCACGCCTCTTTCGCCTCCCCGAGGACGGCGCGCTCATCAACCGCATGGGGTTCAACAACGAGGGCGCCGACGCCATCGGCGCCCGCCTCGACGACGCCGACCTGCCGGCTGCGCCGGTCGGGATAAACATCGGCAAGTCGAAGTCGACGCCCCTCGACGAGGCTCCCGACGACTACCGCTACACCTACGAACGCGTGGCCGACGCCGGCGACTACTTCGTCGTGAACGTCTCCAGTCCGAACACGCCGGGCCTGCGCGAACTCCAGCACCGCGAGTCGCTCGAACGCATCCTAGGCGGCCTCGTCGACGCCGGCGCCGACCCGCTGCTGGTGAAACTCTCGCCGGACCTCGCGGCGCCTGCCATCGAGGAGGCACTCGCCGTCGTCGACGACTTAGACCTCGCCGGCGTCGTCGCGACCAACACGACGGTCGAGCGCCCGTCGGGCCTGCGCAACCCGAACCGGGCCGAACGCGGCGGCCTCTCGGGCAAGCCCATCGAGGAACGCGCCACCGGAACCATCCGCTTCATCGCCGAACGAACGGACGCGCCGATCATCGGCGTCGGCGGAATCACCGACGCCGCAGGCGCCTACAGAAAGATCCGGGCAGGCGCGAGCGTCGTCCAGTTGTACACCGGCCTAGTGTACGAGGGGCCGAGCCTCGCCCGCGACATCAATCGGGGGCTGCTCGAACTGCTCGAGCGCGACGGCTTCGGTTCCGTCGCCGACGCGGTCGGCGCCGATCTGTGATCTTAGACGACGACGACCGGCACCGGCGCCGTGTTGGCGATGCGTTCGACATCGTCGGCGACGACGTAGGACGTGAAGGCGTCGCGGTCGCTACTTCCGACGATAACGGTGTCGACATCGTTGTGGGAACAGTACTCTCGGATAGTGTCAGCGAACGGGCCGAACGCGACGACCGTCTCCAGCGTAACGCCGTGTTCGTCGGCGACCGCACGGGCGTCGTCGAACGCGCGCTGGGCCCGTTCGCGGTGGCCGTTCATCCAATCGTCCGTCGCCGTCTCGGAGTCTTCGAATCGGACTGATCCGAGATCGTCGGCGGCCGAGTCGACGTACATCGCGGTGATCGTATCCTTCGGGAACGTCTCGCAGGCGTAATCGAGACCGCTGTGCAGGTTGTGGCCGTCGTTGACGACGACGAGGTGATGTCGAGTCATTGGTGGGATGAGTGAATGGGGATCATTTCACGAGCGCAACCGGGATGTCCGAGGTGCGGATAACCCGATCGGAGAATTCGCCGGCGAGATACGCCGAGAGCCGCGAGCGCGGGTGAAAGCCCATCACGACTAGGTCGACATCGTTGTCGTCGTAGAAGTCGATGATGGCGCGGTGGACGCGGCCGATGGCGGTGACGGTTTCGATGGTCGCCCCATGCTCGTCGGCGATGGTCTCCGCGTGTCGATACAGTTCGTCGGCGAACTCACGCCGGGAGTTGATCCACTGCTCGTACTGGTCGGTCGTGTTCCCCCACCCGATGGCTGCCGTCTCGTCGGTGTGGGAGTCGATAACGTGCATGACCGTGATCCGGTCATCCGGAAACGTCGAACAGGCGAATTCGAGTGCCCGTGTCGAAAGATCGGAGTCGTCGAACGGGACGAGTAGGTGCCGTGTCACGACGGTCAAGACGACGTGTGAGATATTAAACATAGGTGCCCGCTCGCCGGGCGACGCCGCGCAGTCAGTTCTGGACGATGACGACCGTCTCGTCGGCTTCGACCATTTCGCCGTCGCCCGTGTACTGCCGCTCCTCCTCGATTTCGAACATGTCTGGACCGAGTTCGACGCCGGCGGCGTGGAGGTGGCCGTCGACCACCTCGTACTCGCCCTCGGCGATGGCGGCCTCGATGTCGGACACCTGATTCCCGAACTCGGGGCCGACCAGCGAGTAATCGAGGTCGACGCCGGTCACGACGGCCTCCACCGGCGGCTTTTCGCCGACCGATTCGAGCTCGTCGACGTGCATCACGCGCCGAATGTCGTCGGCGAAGGCCGCGACGTCGCCGTACACCCGGACCGTGTCGACGCTCGCGTTCATCGACAGCTGGTGATCCGTCTTGTACTTCCGGAGCGCACCGACGACGGCCATCGCCCGTTCGCCAGCGTCGAGGTCGGCCTCCACGCCGAGCGGTTCGGGCCAGTCGGCCGTGTGGACGCTCCCCTCGCTGTACATCTCCCGCCAGAGTTCCTCGGTGACGTGGGCGAGGATGGGAGCAAACAGCTTACAGAACCGCCGGTGAGCGATCTGGAGCGTGTACGCCGCCGACTCGTCGTCGCCGTCGCGGAGCCGCTGTTTGGCGATTTCGAGGTAGTCGTCACAGAACGTATGCCAGAAGAACGACCGGAGGCCGTCGCGGGCCTTCGAGAACTCCCGGCGCTCGAACTGCTGGGTCGCGGTTTCGATGCGCTCGTCGAGTTCGGCCAGCAGCCAGCGGTCGATTTCGCGGAGGTTGGGCCGCGAGAGTCGTTTCTCCGGCGTGAGGTCGTCGACGAGTTTCGACGCGTTCCAGAGCTTGCGGATCAGGCGCTCGCCGGCCCGGAGCCCTTTCTCCTTGTACGGCAGGTCGTCGCCGACGGCGCTTCCGGCAGCCCAGTAGCGGGCGGCGTCGACCGGGAACTCGTCAAGCACCTCGTCGGGCGTGACGACGTTGCCCTTGGATTTCGACATCTTCTCACGGTTCTCGTCGAGCACCATCCCGTTGATCATCACGCTGTCGAAGGGCACCTCGCCCGTGTGCTCGTAACACTTGACGACGGTGTGGAACAGCCAGAACGAGATGATGTCGTGGCCCTGCGGGCGCAGGTTCATCGAGTAGAGTTCGGGCCGTTCGATCTCCATCTCCTCGGTCTCGGGGTTCCACTCCCAACCCGCGTTGATGAGCGGCGTCAGCGACGAGGTGGCCCACGTGTCGAACACGTCCTCCTCGGGCACCAAGTCCTCGTGGCCACACTCCGGGCAGTGGTCGACAGGCGGGTCGTCAGAGAGCGGGTCGACCGGCAGCTGGTCGCGGTCGGCGATGACCTCCGCGTCGCACTCGTCGCAGTACCAGACCGGGAACGGAATGCCCGAGGAGCGCTGGCGCGAGATGGCCCAGTCCCACTGAAGCCCCTCGATCCAGTTTTTGTACCGCGTGAACATCTTCTCCGGGATCCAGTCCATCGACCGGCCCGCCTCCAGATACTCCTCGGTCTTATCGAGGAGTTCGATGTACCACTGCTCGGTGACCAGGAACTCGACTTCCGTATCACACCGCTCGTGGACGTTGACGACGTGGGTGATGGGTCGGCGGTCCAGGAGCGCCCCGTCGTCATAGAGGTCCTCGACGATGGCCTCCCGGGCCTCGTCGGCGGAGAGCCCCTCGTAGTCGCCCGCGACATCGGTCATCGTCCCCGACTCGTCGATGGCGATGCGGAGCGGCAGGTCGTGGGCCTGATACCACTCGATGTCGGTCTGGTCGCCGAACGTACAACACATCACGACGCCGGAGCCCGTCTCCATGTCGACGCGTTCGTCCGCGATGATCGGTACCGTCTGGCCGAAAATCGGGATTTCGGCCTCCCCGCCCACGAGATACTGGTTGTCGTCGTCGTCAGGATGGACGAAGACCGCCACGCAGGCGGGGAGGAGTTCGGGGCGGGTCGTCGAGATGGTGAACGTCTCGTCGTCGCCCGCGACGTCGAACTCGATGTCGTGGAAATGCGAGTCCTGCTCGGAGTCCTCCATCTCGACCTGGGAGATGGCGGTCTGGCAGTCCGGGCACCAGATGGCGGGCGCGCGCTGGCGGTACTCGCGTCCCTTCTCGTAGAGGTCGATGAAGGAGAGTTGCGAGATGCGCTGGACGCGCGGTTCGATCGTCTGGTAGGTCTCGGTCCAGTCGATGGAGATGCCAAGCGCCTGCATCTTCTCCGTGAAGTCCGCCTCGTATTTCGCACAGACGCCGCGACACATCTCCTGGAAGATGTCGCGGTCGTACTCCTGGTGCTGGACGTCGAGTTCGCCCTCGGTGAGACGCTCCGAGGCGATGCCGTTGTCGTCGTAGCCGAACGGGAAGAAGACATCCTTGCCCTGCATCCGGTTGTAGCGGGCGACGAAGTCCTGCAGCGTGAACCCGTATACGTGGCCCCAGTGGAGGTCACCGGACACGGTCGGCGGCGGCGAGTCGATGGAGAAGACGGTGTCCGGATCTACCTCTCCCCCGCCCTCGTAGGCGTAGAGGTCCTCCGCCACCCACCGCTCCTGCCACTGTCGTTCGACCGTCTCCGGGTCGTATTCTCCGCTCGGCATTGCTCGCCTGACGCTACCGGAGTGACCGATGTTAAACGCCTCGGTTAGCAGTTTGCAGGGCCGATCCGAGCGTCGCCGTGGTTCTCAGTCGACCCCTGGGGGATAGTAGACTATCGAGGGTCGACGGAAGTTCTTTGTCGAAGTCGACAGATAGGGAACCTGTGTGCCCAGTATGGGGCATGGTTTCAGACGGACCCTTGTGGGGTTGAAGCGCGCCGCTCGGTTGGCGACAAACCGCTCCCCTGCTGGTTTCAGACGGACCCTTGTGGGGTTGAAGCAACCTCGCAATGGCCATCGCGGCGGCTCTTTGTGCGGTTTCAGACGGACCCTTGTGGGGTTGAAGCTCATTGTCGTACTCCAGCGACCCCACACGGCGGGTTTCAGACGGACCCTTGTGGGGTTGAAGCCCGCGGCGTCGGAGTCGTGCATGATCTGTGGGCTTCGTTTCAGACGGACCCTTGTGGGGTTGAAGCATCGGCGAGGTCACAGTCCTCGTCGTGGACGATCGCGTTTCAGACGGACCCTTGTGGGGTTGAAGCGATGCCAGCCGCCAGCGCCCTCGGTTTAGGTTGGTAGTTTCAGACGGACCCTTGTGGGGTTGAAGCTCCGTGACTTTCGCCCGCTCGTCGGCAGTGAATCCGTTTCAGACGGACCCTTGTGGGGTTGAAGCATTGGCCGGACTACACCAACCGAGCGTTCGGGTTTCCCGTTTCAGACGGACCCTTGTGGGGTTGAAGCTGGAAGAATTGACGATTGTAGTCCTTCGCCGCCTCGTTTCAGACGGACCCTTGTGGGGTTGAAGCGTCCTCGACGAGCTCGGTGCCGTCGTCGACGCCCGTTTCAGACGGACCCTTGTGGGGTTGAAGCGTCGAACTCGGCGCCGCAGTTGTAGCAGACCCACGCGTTTCAGACGGACCCTTGTGGGGTTGAAGCTCGCGACTGGTGGTGGCCTCGGGGTCGAGACTCTCGAGTTTCAGACGGACCCTTGTGGGGTTGAAGCGCACCCAGGGCGTCAGCGTGGGGTCGATCCCGGGCGAGTTTCAGACGGACCCTTGTGGGGTTGAAGCAGCGCGGCGAAGGCACCGACGAGGAGGCCCACAGGTTTCAGACGGACCCTTGTGGGGTTGAAGCTCCCTCGGGCTTGATGCGAACACGATCTGGGGCAGTTTCAGACGGACCCTTGTGGGGTTGAAGCGCGTGCGGGTAGAGGCGGCGGTTGTGGCACCTCGTGAGTTTCAGACGGACCCTTGTGGGGTTGAAGCCGGACAACGGAGCCACGGGCTCCCGCATCGTGCCCGTTTCAGACGGACCCTTGTGGGGTTGAAGCCTCCCGATCCAGGCCGAGGCCGACGCGAACGCCGCCGGTTTCAGACGGACCCTTGTGGGGTTGAAGCGAATCACCACCGACGCGACCACTGCCGACGCGCTTCGTTTCAGACGGACCCTTGTGGGGTTGAAGCGGGCCAGACCAGCCGGAGTTACGACCCCCAGCCCGAGTTTCAGACGGACCCTTGTGGGGTTGAAGCTCGTAGTACTGTTCGTCGCGCTGTCCCATGTGTCAGCGTTTCAGACGGACCCTTGTGGGGTTGAAGCGCGTGCGGGTAGAGGCGGCGGTTGTGGCACCTCGTGTTTCAGACGGACCCTTGTGGGGTTGAAGCCTCGCGTGCTGTCTCCCGGCCGCCTGCGACATGTCGTTTCAGACGGACCCTTGTGGGGTTGAAGCGTGTTGGTCCGAGATATCGACCGGGTCCCGTCGCTGTTTCAGACGGACCCTTGTGGGGTTGAAGCCGAGCGACACGGCGCCGATCGGCTGGATCGAGCGCGTTTCAGACGGACCCTTGTGGGGTTGAAGCCGGTCCAGCGATGCGGCGCCGTCGCGAACAGCGGCGGGTTTCAGACGGACCCTTGTGGGGTTGAAGCGGTCGGGGAGTCCGCGGCGATACGTAGTTGACTCGGGTTTCAGACGGACCCTTGTGGGGTTGAAGCCTCCGTCGGCACCGACGGATCGACTCCGAACGGGTTGGTTTCAGACGGACCCTTGTGGGGTTGAAGCCGAGCGACACGGCGCCGATCGGCTGGATCGAGCGCATGTTTCAGACGGACCCTTGTGGGGTTGAAGCGAGGAGACATCGAAGTTATCAGCTATCTCTCGGTGGGTTTCAGACGGACCCTTGTGGGGTTGAAGCCCGTCGCGGTGATGGACGTCGACACGGTCGACCTGGTTTCAGACGGACCCTTGTGGGGTTGAAGCGGGAGCTATTCGGCCCGCCAGTTGATCGCCATCCTCGTTTCAGACGGACCCTTGTGGGGTTGAAGCCGGCGATCCGCACGGCGCAACTCTGGGCGAGCGCGTTTCAGACGGACCCTTGTGGGGTTGAAGCGTCGAAAGAATTGCCACCCCCGCTCCCGATATTCGCGTTTCAGACGGACCCTTGTGGGGTTGAAGCGTCGAAAGAATTGCCACCCCCGCTCCCGATATTCGCGTTTCAGACGGACCCTTGTGGGGTTGAAGCCTATAGCCATAGACATGACCCTACGCGGTGGCACTGTTTCAGACGGACCCTTGTGGGGTTGAAGCGCATACCCCGACGTGTCGACGCGATAGGTCTTGTCGTTTCAGACGGACCCTTGTGGGGTTGAAGCGGGTTGTAGTCGTTGCCCTCGACGTCCTCCTGGGGGTTTCAGACGGACCCTTGTGGGGTTGAAGCTCCGTGCCCTAGTCCAACCAGAAGCATACGATACCGGTTTCAGACGGACCCTTGTGGGGTTGAAGCCGCCACTGTTCGCTCGCGCCCTCTGGACCCGAGTGTTTCAGACGGACCCTTGTGGGGTTGAAGCACGAGAACACGAAATCAGAATAGACGATGACTGAGTTTCAGACGGACCCTTGTGGGGTTGAAGCGCGAGCGTGTCGGCCGGGATGATCGCGTGGAACCCGTTTCAGACGGACCCTTGTGGGGTTGAAGCCATCTGCAAACTCGTGGGTCGTCGGATACTCCCGATGAGTTTCAGACGGACCCTTGTGGGGTTGAAGCCTCGGAGGATGGCTACCCCCGCATCGTTGGCTACCCGTTTCAGACGGACCCTTGTGGGGTTGAAGCATCTCGGTGAAAGCGCCCGTCAGTCGGCGGAGCAACAGGTTTCAGACGGACCCTTGTGGGGTTGAAGCGAGAACCCGAATCGGGCGGCGCCCCCGTGCCCGGTTTCAGACGGACCCTTGTGGGGTTGAAGCTCGCTGATACCCGGCGCCAGCTCGACGCCGAGGTCTTGTTTCAGACGGACCCTTGTGGGGTTGAAGCCTCCTGGAGAGCGTCGGCCTGTACTGTCCAGAGCTGTTTCAGACGGACCCTTGTGGGGTTGAAGCCCAACGGCGAGGTCGCCCGACGCCAGAGCGCCGAAGTTTCAGACGGACCCTTGTGGGGTTGAAGCGCGTGCTGCTCCAGGCAATCTCGAATATCCCCGTCGTTTCAGACGGACCCTTGTGGGGTTGAAGCCGCGAGGCGCTGTTTATGCTCTGGGTTGCCGGGGTGTTTCAGACGGACCCTTGTGGGGTTGAAGCCTTCCATGTCTGGAGCCACTCGGAAACGGCACCATTTGTTTCAGACGGACCCTTGTGGGGTTGAAGCGACGTCGGCTGTCCGTGGCCGTTAACCTCCGCGGCGTTTCAGACGGACCCTTGTGGGGTTGAAGCTGCCTCCACGAGGGGGCAGGAGCCTCTGTAGACGACGCGTTTCAGACGGACCCTTGTGGGGTTGAAGCGGTCCTCGCACGCGTATCTGTGGACGCCGGTCAACGGTTTCAGACGGACCCTTGTGGGGTTGAAGCTCGGTACGGCTCACCGTCCGGGAGGTCGTCGCCGGTTTCAGACGGACCCTTGTGGGGTTGAAGCGACAACAGTGACGACATCGACGAACAGGTGTCGGCGTTTCAGACGGACCCTTGTGGGGTTGAAGCATCATGAATCTCGGCCGCAGGGTAGTCACCAGTAGTTTCAGACGGACCCTTGTGGGGTTGAAGCATCATGAATCTCGGCCGCAGGGTAGTCACCAGTAGTTTCAGACGGACCCTTGTGGGGTTGAAGCTGGGCGTCGTCGACGCTGATCGGATGCAGCTCGGGGTTTCAGACGGACCCTTGTGGGGTTGAAGCGAGGTCGTCCCCGCGACATCCAGCGCCCCGTCGCCGGTTTCAGACGGACCCTTGTGGGGTTGAAGCTTGTGGATAGCTCTTCCCACAGCCCATGCAGCGCTGGTTTCAGACGGACCCTTGTGGGGTTGAAGCGACCAGAGTCTGGGCACGCCACAGTCCTCGCAGCTGTTTCAGACGGACCCTTGTGGGGTTGAAGCGAGCGTGACCATCTCGACGTGGACGCGCCAGTCTTGGGTTTCAGACGGACCCTTGTGGGGTTGAAGCTGCTGCTCACGGCTTGTTGCTTGTTGGGACAGTTCGTTTCAGACGGACCCTTGTGGGGTTGAAGCTCGGTCAGGGTGAATGTCCCTGACATCGATGTACTCGCGTTTCAGACGGACCCTTGTGGGGTTGAAGCCCGCCAGGGATGCTCGATGTGACCCACTACGTCGTCGTTTCAGACGGACCCTTGTGGGGTTGAAGCATGGTGGTGAGTGGTGAGGTTGGATGCCCGGGGCAGGTTTCAGACGGACCCTTGTGGGGTTGAAGCCGTGTGGATCGCCCTTTCGCGCCCACCGCCTGCTTGTTTCAGACGGACCCTTGTGGGGTTGAAGCGGTCATCTGGATGGTGACATCCTGATCCGGTGGTTGGTTTCAGACGGACCCTTGTGGGGTTGAAGCCCATCACGATACCAACGAGGATCGGATAGATCCAGTTTCAGACGGACCCTTGTGGGGTTGAAGCAATCATACACGCGGTCCGGCAGGCGATTTTCAATCGTTTCAGACGGACCCTTGTGGGGTTGAAGCCGCCACCGGAGGCCGCACCGACCCTCGCGATCAGTTTCAGACGGACCCTTGTGGGGTTGAAGCCACTACGAATGTGTCGAGACGGTAGTCGTCGAGGGTTTCAGACGGACCCTTGTGGGGTTGAAGCGACATCATGGAAGTCGCCGGTCTCGGGTGCCGTTGGGTTTCAGACGGACCCTTGTGGGGTTGAAGCGCCCACTACCAGAAGGTGGAACTCCTGCGTGACTGCTGTTTCAGACGGACCCTTGTGGGGTTGAAGCTCGCGTCTCGGCGTGGAGTAGGTGCGACTCCGAATCGTTTCAGACGGACCCTTGTGGGGTTGAAGCCCCGAGGCGACGGTGCAACGGGTGACAGACGGTGGCGTTTCAGACGGACCCTTGTGGGGTTGAAGCGAGTACGAGGAACTGGAGGACGGCAAGCTCATCGCGTTTCAGACGGACCCTTGTGGGGTTGAAGCGAGGATGTCGAACCCGAACGCGTGGAGGAAATCAAAGGTTTCAGACGGACCCTTGTGGGGTTGAAGCACGAGTACAGTAAGCCGTTCGCCGTCGTCGAGATCGTTTCAGACGGACCCTTGTGGGGTTGAAGCGGCGTCGGCCATCGTAATCTCGTCGCGAAGGTGCAGTTTCAGACGGACCCTTGTGGGGTTGAAGCCCCGACCTCTCGGGGAACGACGGGGACAAGCGGTAGTTTCAGACGGACCCTTGTGGGGTTGAAGCTCCTCGAAGTCGTCGGGGTGTGACCCATGCCCACCGTGTTTCAGACGGACCCTTGTGGGGTTGAAGCGTCGCGAGGAGCGCACCATCGTCATCGCGAACGGCGAGTTTCAGACGGGACCTCACGAAGTCGACGCCGAACGGAGAGACGGCGATTACGCCAGCGCGTCCAGCCGGAACTCGAACGCCGCAACGGGGAGTTCCAGATCGTGGTCGACCAGCACCTGGGGGTGAACCTCGCCGATGACGCCGACCGCCTCGCCGTCGATGACGACATCGGCTGCGCGCCCGTCGATGAACGTCGGATGGTCCGTCGCCGGCGTCGCCAGCTCGACATCGAAGTCGTCACAGAGCGCCGCGAGACGCGATTTGACATCCTCGTAGGAGGCGTCGTGGCGCGCGAGCGCCGCGGCGACGGTGCGGTGTTCCGCGACGCCCGTGTTCGCCGTGTCGTCCGCGTCGGCCGCCAGGCCGATCTCCGCGAGATCCTGGGGGTACGCGCGGTGGGTGTTGTTTTCGAGGACCATCAGCAAGGAGGGGAGCGCCCACGTCCGGAGCATCGTGTAGTCCTCGCTGTACGGTTCGGTGATGGTCACGGGGTCGCCGCCGCCGACGACGGCGGTGTCGGGATCGACCCGCATCCGCTCGTAGTTCTCCCGCTCGGAGATCATATGGAAGTTGAGCAGGTCCTCGAAGCCGAGACCGACGAGTGACGTTCGGGCGGCGGCTTCGAGCGTCGAGCGGTCGTGACGGCCGCCGACCGTCGCCACGTCAGGGTAGCTCGGGTCGAGTTCGTTGAACCCGTAGGCGCGGCCCACGTCGTCGACCAAGTCGAGCGGATGGAGCACGTCCGTTCGGTACGGCGGCACCGAAACCTCGTAGGTGACGGTCCCGTCGTCTTGCTCCTCGTGGATGGCGTCCAGTCCCGACCGCTCGAAGAGGTCGACCGCCTCCTCGACGCCGAGGTCGATGCCGAGCAGCCCTTCGATGCGGTCGTGGACGACGGTTTTCTCCTCAGTGTCGAAATCGGGGCGGACCAGCCGTTCGTCGGGGTAGTCCACCTCGACGGATTCGATGGTCGCCCCGCGGGCGTCCAGCGCGTAACAGATGACGTTACACATCCGGTCGATGGTCCACTGATCGGTGCCCGTGAGTTCGACGAAGAGGTTCCGCGAGTCGGTCGACACCTCGGTCCGGCGGCCGTTGATGACCGGCGGGAACGAGAACAGGCCGATTTCGTCGTAGATGGCGGGGTAGCGGCCGTACTCGCGGACGATGGGGGCGTACTCTTCGCCAGTCGGGTGGTCGTCGAGGACGTCGACCGGCGTCATCTCCCGGTCGGCGTCGAGGGGGACGAACCGGTCGCCCTCGGGGTCGATACCGCGGTACGTGATGGAGTTGCGGCGCCCGCCGCCGCTACTGCTGTCGGGGCCTTCGTCCATCTCCTCGGCGTCGTAGCCCGCGCCCTTGAGCATCGTCAGGTCGTGGATACCGATGGCGCCTTTGGCGCGTTTGCGCCCCATCGTGGCGTGGAGTTTCTCCTGTAACTGGATCAGGGAGTCCAGCGCCGCCTCGTCGAGGTCGACACCGCGAATCACCGCGCCGGTGACGTACGGGCGCTCGTCGGGCACCGACTCGTCGACGACGATGGTCCAGTCCGCGTCGTTCGTACTCGGGGTGTAGACGCCGCGGTCGTCGCCGTACTGGTAGCGAAGCGAGCGGGCGACTCCCTCGACGGAGAGGCGGTCAAGGCGGTCCGGACCGAACTCCAACTGGAGTTCGCCGTCCTCCGTCTCGCCCTCGTACTCCAATCCGAGCGCGAACAGGTCGTCGATGAACTCCTCGTCCGATTTCTCCTCGTGGCCCGTCAGGTCCCGCAGTTCGTCGGGGTCGATGTCGACGACGGGCATCAGTGAAGCACCTCCGTCTCCCGCAGGAGTTCGAGGTCACAGAGCGTCCCGTGCACGTCGCGGATGTCGTCGAAGCCGTACATGAGCATCAGGAGTCGTTCGAGCGCCAGCCCCCAAGCCATCACGTCACACTCGACGCCGAGTGGACGGAGGACTTCCTCGCGGAACATCCCGCTGTTGCCGATTTCGATGAGTTCGCCCGTCTCCGGATGCGTCCCGAACAGTTCGAACGACGGTTCGGTGTAGGGGTTGTAATGCGGCTTGAACTGCAGGTCGGTGATACCGAACTGCTGGTAGAACTCCTCGAACGTGCCCATCAGGTCGCGCACGGAGAGATCTTCGGCCATCACCCAGCCCTCGATCTGGAAGAACTCCAGCAGATGCGTCGGGTCGAGCGTGTCGTTGCGGTACACCTTCTCGACGCTGAAGAACCGCTCCGGGGGTTCGAGGTCGCCGATTTCGTGCCCGGAGAGGTAGCGCATCGACAGCGAGGTGGTGTGCCCCCGGAGGTCGACCTCGCGGGCCACCTCCTCGGTCCACGGCGAGTGGTACCCCTGGCCGTCCTCGCCGACGCCGTCCAGATGCGCGGCACGAACGCGGTCGAGGAGGTCGTCAGGGATGTCCTGCATCGGCGGTACGTCGAGGGCGAACTGGTCCCAGTGGGTGCGCGCCGGGTGGTCCTGGGGCATGAACAGGCAGTCGTTGATCCAGAACTCCGAGTCGGCGTGGGGGCCGTCCATCTCCTGGAACCCCATCCCGACGAGCGTGTCCTTCACGCGCTCGGCGGTCTGGCGGAGGATGTGGACCTTGCCGCCCTGGGTCTCGGGCGCGTCGGCCTCGACGTTGTACGCGGTGAACTCCACGTCGCGCCACTCGCCCGAGGCGAGCATCTCGGGCGTGAGGCGGTCGACCGTCTCGGCGACGTCGACGCCCTCCATCAGCGCGGTCACCCCCTCGTCCGTGAGCGTCACCGACCGGACGGATCGCTCCTGTCGATCGACCAGCCCACGACGCACGAGTTGGTCGATCGCGTCCGACGAGTCGACCGATTCGCCGGCGACGAGGGCGTGAAGCGCCTCGGCCTCTTCGTCGTCGTCCGGGTCGGCGTCCGGATCCGCGGTGATCTGTCCCGACTCGATGTCGCCGTACCCCTTGCGGGCGTAGTTGGCGAGGGCGATGTCGACCGCGTCGCCGTCGAGGTCGGCGTCGCCGATGACCTCGCCCAGGGAGACTGGCTCCGCGTCGGCACCGGCCGAGAGGGCGGCGCGGTAGAGACGGACCTCGGGCAGTCCCGACTCGGCGTAGGCCTCGCCCTCCGCCGTCACCGCGTGAGAGACGGCTTCGGCCTCCGAGACGGTCACCAGCCCCGCGTCTTCGAGGTCGAACGCCGCACCGGTCACCGTCTCCGATTTGAGATTCGTCGCCTCGCTTAGCTGTTCGATCGTTCGATCCTCCGTCGCGCTCGCGGCTTCCAACACCGCGGCCTGTGATTCCGGAAGTCGCATTCTTGTCTTGTTCACGGCCACCGAAGTTAGTTAGCAGTTCCGAAGCCCCACGCAGCCGCGTAGCCGCGTAGCCCGTCGAACGGACCGGTTTCGTCACCCACCGCGGGCGGAGTCCGCCGCCCCTACGCGTCGAAAAAGAATCCGAAACCGAACCCCTGTGCAGTCGCTTCGCGGGCAAGCGAGTCGGCCGTGGCGGGGTCGGTCGCCATACGCGTTCGATGCGTGGCGGGCGGCAAAAGCGTTCTGCAAACCCGGCTCGCGGGCGACTAGTGCCCGTCGCCAGCGACGCCCCGACGATCGGTGTCGAGGTCGATATCCAGGTCGTCGAGGACGGCCTCCATCTCCTCGCGTTTCTCCTGGTGGTCTTCGAGGAACTCGCGCATGAGTTCGGCGGCCTGTTCCTTACACCCGCCACAGAGGCGTTCCCCACCGACACATTCCTCGTACACCTCGGTCGCGAACTCGTCGTCGTCGCCGGCGAGCAGGTAGGCGTACAGTTCGTAGACGGGACAGTCGTCGGCCTCGCCGCCGAGTTCGCGCTGTTTCTCCGCCGTCTCGCGGCCGCCGGTGGTCGCCGACTTCACCTTGTCGTAGCCGTCCTCGGGGTCGTCGAGCAGCGAGATGTGGCTCGCGGGCACCGACGACGACATCTTCCCGCCGGTGAGGCCAGTCATGAACCGGTGGTAGATGGAGGAGGGTGCCATGAACCCGAAGCCGCCGTGGTCGACTTCGACCTCGCGGGCGAGGTCCTCGGCGTCCGCGCGGTCCATGTCGAAGGCGTCGATATGTTCCTCGTAGCGCCGCTTCTCGCCCGGAATCGCCTCGATGAGGGCGTCGAAGGCCTCGGGCGTCGCGTTGCGGTCGAGGAAGCGTACCCGGGGCCGGAGCGGTTCCTTCCCGGCGGCGCGGAGTTTGTCGACGACCGAATCGTGAGCGGCGTCGGCCGCCATCTCGGCTTCGATCCAGTCGGCTGCCGCCGCACACCGGACGGGAGAATCGTCCTCGCCGTCCCGGAGCGCCGCGTACGCCGCCGCGAGGTGGTCACGTTCCGCCGCGTTGGCCTCGAAGGAGGCGTACGCCTCGGTCACCTTGAAGTAGCGCATCCGCGCGGCCACGTCTCGCGCGAGGCGCATGTGCGGATCCTGGTCGGGGCCGACGGGGATGACCGTCGGCTTCGGCTCGTCCAGCTGGGGATAGAGGATGTCCGCCATCTGGGTCACCACGGACTGCATGTGGGAGACGGAGGTTTCGCCGTCGAAGCCGTAGATGCCCTCGAACTCCGCGAACCGCGCTTTCGACCCGAGTTCGAAGGCGAGGTCCTGCACCTCGCGGTTGGTGGACTGCCGGTAGAGTTCGCCCTCCTCGGGGTCGAACCCGAGCGCGAGCAGGGAGAGCAGGTAGTCGCGCGCGTGTTCGTCGATTTCGTCCCACGAGAGGCCGCGGGCGCTGTGGGCCTCCAGATCGGCGATGAGGCCGTAGGCGTCGGCGCCGCGCTCCTGATGCCAGATGATCTCGTCGAAGACGAGTTTGTGGCCGATGTGGGGGTCGCCGGTGGGCATGAATCCGGAGAGGACGGCCGCGTCCTCGCCCTCGCGGAGCGCTCGCGCGACGGGACGGTAGTCGCGGTGGCCGAAGATGACGCCCCGCCGCATCAGATAGTGCGGACTCGGCACCTCGGGGAGCAACTCGTCGAAAGATTCGATGCCGAACTCGTCGAAGAGTTTGCGGTAGTCGGAGACGGTCGAGGACCCCCACGGATCGAGCGCAACCTCGTCGGCGCCGGCGGCGACGTCGCTGCCGCCGTCGGTGGCGGGGCGTGCCGCCGGGTCGTCGGTGGGTGTCTCCTCGTCGGAGTCGTCGCGCGGCGTGTCTCGTGTCATGTTAGGGCGTGAGTCGGGCGACCGAGAGCCAGTCTATCCCCTGGTTCACGTCGGTCAGCGCAAAAACCATTCGCTTCCGGACCCCACCGGCGAGGCGGACGTCCAGCGAGAGGTCGCGGGGCAGGAACGTGTGATCGGGCGACACCACGCGAATCAGGCGGGTGGAGTGGTCCATCTCGTCAACGGTGGTGAAGGCGTCGTAGGTGCGGAAGTCAGCGCCGAACTTGAACCCGCTTTTCGGGACGCTGCCGGCCGCTCGGAGCGCCGCGTAGGCGCGAAGCCGGCGGTCGAACCGCTCGCCTTCGACCTGCCGGCCGCGCTCGACCACGCGTGGTTCGGGCAGGTGGAGGGCGTCCCGTCGGGCGAGAAACGCCGCTTCGACGAGCGACAGCTGGAGCGGCCCGGTTTCGGCGCTCCGCCCGTGGAGCCGCTGGCCGTAGAACCCTCGATCGTGGAGGTCGTCCGGCGGGTCCCAGACGATCGCCCGGTCGGCCAGGAGCGACGCCTCCTGCCCCGACGGCGGAGTGTAGCGCTCCTCGTCCGTCGCGTCGGTCCCGCCCGCGGCCGTACCGTGGGTCGTCTCGAAGTAGGTGAGTTCTCCCTCCTCGTCGACGACGGCGAGGACCACGCCGCCGAGCGTGTCGGCGCGGATGGATTCGCGCTCGCCGACGACACGAACCCGGTGTTCGACGGCGTCGTCCGCGGGGCCTTGCCCGCGCGGATAGACCACGAAGTCGGCGCCGACGGGGTCGTCGACCCACTCCTCGCGGGCGGGCGAGAGGTAGAAGCCCCGGTCGCGAAGGTCCTTGTAGACGACGAACTCGAGGGCGATATCGGTCGCGACGAGGAACTCTCGGAACCCCAGGCGCTCGTCGCTTTCGGGGACGGCGACGGCGTCGAGGTCGTCCCGAAAGAGGAGGTGGGCGGCCTCGACGGGCGCGAGTTCGATGCGGTTGCCCGAGAGCGGCCGGCCGTAGCCGCTGGCGTCGTAGAAGCGCTGGCGCGCGTCGCCGCCGACGCGGACCACACCCTCCTCGAAGGTCCCCTGCATATCCGTGTGGGGGTGCGGCGGCGGTAAAGGGCCTGCGGTGCGGTGAGACGGCAGGGCCTCATCCCGAGAATCGGTCACAAGTCCCGTCGAGGCACCGACGGCCTGCCGCGGTTTCGAAGACCGGCAGCCCACAGGGGCAGTCGTCGACGACGACACCCGCGGGGATGGTGAAGGCCGTCTCGCAGTCGGGATAGGCGTCACAGCCGGCGAGCAGCCGCCCGTTCCGGCGGATGATCCGCAGGTCGTCACCACAGTCCGGACAGGTCCAGGCGCGGTCGAACCGGTCGCGCACCGCGTCGTCGAGGGGCTCACATCCCCGGTCCAGACACACCTCGAAGACGGCGCCGCGTTCGACGCGCATGCGCGGGAGGCCACAGTCCGGACACCGCTCGTCGAGCACGGTCGCCCCGGCGACGAGCGGATATCGCGTCTCGGTCGCGAGGTCGACCACCGCACCGCCGGTGCGAACCAGCGTGCCGCCGGTGTCGGGATGCGTCCCGACGGGGACGCCAGCGGGAGTGACGGGGTACACCGACCGCCGGATCCGGTCGGCGGTCACCCGGAGCGTCCGGCCGTCGAGGCGAGCGACGAGGCCGAACCCGTCGCCATCGGTTTCGACGGTGACGGCGTCGGCGCGGGTGAACCACGCCACCGGTTGGTAGCCCTCGGCGTCGTGGACCAGCACGGTCCGGTCGGGCTTGACGAGGACGAGGACGCGGCCCCGGTGGGTCTGGTCGTCGGTTTCGACGGTACAGTCGCCGGCGAAGGCGCGAATGGCGTCAGCCATGGCCCGGATGGGCCGCGTCATCGGATGAAAAGCTCCGGGCGAACGCCTAAGGTGGCGACAGATGTCGTAGAAGGAAATGGCGCTCCCCGGGTTCGTCCGACTCGGTGCCCTCGCCGTCGTGTTGCAACTTGCCGTTGTCGGCGTCGTCTACGCCTATCTCCGGCACCGTCATCCGGTCGCAGACCCCTCCGTTCGGCGGCGGCGGACCCGTCTCGTGCTCGTCGGGTCAGGGCTCGCGGCACTCGGTCAACTCGCTGCCCTCGGCGCAGTCGGGATCCTCCGTCTCGCCCCAGTCCTCTCGCTGGACGCGGCGCTGGCGGTGCAAAACGTCGGGGTCCTTGCGGCTGCCCTCGGCTACATCGGCGTGATCGCGGGGTTCGTCGTCCACATCAGAGCGGCCGACTAACACGGAAGGTTCGCCCCACCACCCGAAAGTCGAGTTCGTCGGCGTCCGCCGAGAACTCGACGACTACGCCACCCGCACCACGCGCTCTGCCACCACCGGCCGAATCGGCAACTCCGGGAACGACACCTCCACCTCGAAGTCGAGTTCGTCGGCGTCCGCCCCAAACACCCCGATCGGCGCCGTCGTCTCGTCGGTGAGATACGCCGCCTTCTCGTGCATCTCGACGCCGTTGACGGTGACGCGGACGCCCACGCGGGCGCCACCACCCGCGTTGCGGACCCGCACCTCGCACATCTCGCTGTCGCCGGGGGCAACGGTATCGGGAAGGTCGTCCCACGACACCGAGATGTCGGGGAGGTCCGCGGCCGCCTCGACGACGCGTTCGGCGACGCCCTCGGCGAGGCCGGCGTTCGTGAGTTCGGCCGCGCCGGCGTCGACCAGATCGGCGGGGCGCGAGAGGCCGCCGGTGGCGAGCTTGCTGGCGCGGCCGGCACCCACGCCGTCGATGGCCGTCAGCGAGACGGCGTCGCGACTGACGCCGTGTTCGATGCGGGCTTCGAGGCGGCGCGAGAGGTTGGCCGCCCGCGGGCCGGAAAAGCGGTCGAGGAACTCCCGGAGCGCCGCGAGCAGGCGAAGCGCGTTCCGGCGGATGATCCATGCGTCGCTCCGCAGATCCGAGGGAATGGAGTCGCTGGTGCTCGCCTGCAGGATGGCGAGGACCTTCCGTCCGCCGTCGTCGAGGGCGGCCTCGCCGTCGGCGTCGCCGAGAACGGCGTCGACGGCATCGGCCTCGGACTGACGGGCAGAGACGGAGTCGAACTCGGCGGCGGCGGCGACCGTTTCCAAGATAGCGTCGACATCGATGCGGTCACGCTGAGCGAGGTCGTGAAACGCCGTTGCGGTCGAGAGTCGGAGGTAGTATTTCGACGCGAGGCGGCCGAGCGACGTCGCCTGGATGGCGAGGTCGTCGCCCATCTCGACGAAGCCGCGGTCGACGAGCGATTCCAGCGTCTCGCGAACCCGGTCGCGGAGGCCCTCGAAGTCGTAGGCCGCCGGTTCCGACGCCGCGCGGACGTAGTAGTACGTCGTCTCCAGCCACGAGAGTACGTCGTCCAGGTCGTCGACGGTCCCCATGGCGATTTCGGCGTTGAGATGGGCGTCGAGGTCGGCCGCGAGGTGGGACTCGATCTCGGTGCCCTCCCGCAGAAGGCGACGGTAGCGGTCGGCGTCGGAGCGGTCACAGACGATCCAGCCGTAGCCCACGTCGTCGTAGCCGGGGCGCCCGGCCCGGCCGAGCATCTGGAGGAGGTCAAGCGGGCTGATGTCCACCTCGCCCTCCAGCGGATCGTGGTACTTGGTGTCGCGGACGATGACACACCGCGCGGGGAGATTGACGCCCCAGGCCAGCGTCGACGTCGAAAAGAGGATGGAGATCTTCCCCTCGCGGAACCAGGTCTCGATGCGGTCGCGGTCGGCTTTCGAGAGACCGGCGTGGTGGAAGGCCACGCCGTCGAGGACAGCCTTTCGGAGGCGGTCGTCGCCGAGTTCCTTCGCTTCGGTGTGGAAGTCGTAGTCGCCGCGCGAACCGACGGGGACATCGCGTTCCGCGAGTTCGTCGCGGGTCTTGGCGGCGGCGCTGACGGCGTCCTGTCGGGAGGCGACGAAGACGAGCGCCTGGCCGTCCTCGCGGATGTGCGGTTCGGCGAGATCCAAGGCCCGGTAGAGCCGGCGATACTTGTCGGCGAAGGCGTTCTCGCCGTGGGTGTAGGTCTTCACGCCCGTCTGCAGGTCGACGGGTCGGTAGTCGTCGCCGAAGGCGAAGGTCGCCTCGGGCGGGGCGTCGAGCCACGCGGCCACGTCCTCGACGTTGGGCATTGTCGCCGAGAGCGCGACGAATCGGGGGTCACAGAGTCGGCGGAGCCGCGAGACGGTGACTTCGAGGACGCCACCGCGTCGCTCGGAGTCGAGCAGGTGGACCTCGTCGATGATGACACAGTCCACGTCGGTCACGAAGTCGTAGCGCCGGGAGTCGTGTTTACGGGTCGCGGAGTCGACCTTCTCGGGCGTCATCACGAGGACATCGGCGTGACGCGCGCGGCGCGGATTCAGGTCGCGTTCGCCGGTGACGACGTACACCGAGTAGCCCATCTCCTCGAAGCGCTCCCACTCGCTTTCCTTCTCGTTGGTCAGCGCGCGCATGGGGGCGATGAAGAGCGCTGTGCCACCCTCGCGGAGCGTCTTACAGATGGCGAGTTCGGCCAGCGCGGTCTTCCCGCTCGCC
The DNA here is from genome assembly GCF_023276355.1 of Haloplanus sp. XH21. Classification (NCBI taxonomy): domain Archaea; kingdom Methanobacteriati; phylum Methanobacteriota; class Halobacteria; order Halobacteriales; family Haloferacaceae; genus Haloplanus; species Haloplanus halobius. The sequence continues at coordinate 747,695 of NZ_JALLPL010000001.1, read as the reverse complement.
GTCGGTGCCGAGGCGACGACGTTGTGATCGGTCTCGACGATGACCGGGAGGGCCTCCCGCTGCATCGCGTTGAACTCCTCGAAGTCGAACGCGTCGGCGAACTCGGGGATCGCGTCGGCGACCTTCACGCGGTCGGCACCTCCCGTCTCGGAATCGGAGCGCGGCGCGTGCCGTGGCGGGTGGAGCCGTGAGTCATGTACCGAGTCGCGGGGCCGTGACGGCAAAGGCGTTTCCGTCGTGGCGCGCGCCACCTCATACGGTGTATTGTAAGTCAGTACCAGTGGGTCGCCGACCCGTCTTGGGGACCCACCGGAAGACAGTTACAATACACCGTATCAGTCGGACGGGTCGGTGCCGCCGCTTGCCGAGTCGTCGACCGCCGCGTCGGCGAACAGGCCGCCCCGAACGGCGCGGGCGTAGTAGGCAGCGACGCCGACGGCGGCGGCAACGTTCGATCCCGTGACCGCCCAGAAGACGGCGGGCATCCCCAGGTCGAAGCCGGGTGCGAGGGTGACACCGAAGATGGCCACTGCGGCCGTCGCGGGCAGCGCGAGGGCGGCGACCGGGAGGCGCACCCCCCAGTATTTCACCAGGTCGGCGATGAAACTCGTCCGGGTCCGACTCGCGCCGTTGAACCCCGCGAGCAGGAGGTCGACCGCACCGATGGCGGGGTAGCCGTAGGCCAGGATGCGGAGGTAGTCGACGGTGAGCGCGAAGCCGTCGCCGGAGAGGTCTGGCACGAAGATCCGGGCGACGGGACCGGGAACGACCCACTGGACGGCGCCGAGGGCGGCGAGCGCCGCGACGGCGATGGCGACGCCGACGCGGGTGGTCCGCCCGGCGCGGTCCGGTCGGCCGGCGCCGACGTTCTGGCCGACCATGCTCTGGGCGGCCTGCCCGAGCCCCTGGGAGGGCAGTACGGCTACGCTCGCCACCCGCGCGCCGACGGTGTAGGCGGCGAGGCCCGCCGCCCCGCCGGTGATGGCGACGATACCGACCAGCAGGACGCGGACGCTTTGGCTCACCACCTGTCGGCCCGTGATCGGCGCGCCGACCGAGAGCAGGGCGCGGAAGTCGTCGACCGAGAGCGAGAGGTGTCGGCGCGCGAGGGTCATGCGCGGGCCGAGCGCGAGCGCGAGAGCCAGCAGGAGGCCGGCGGCGTAGCCGGCGACCGTCGCCAGCGCCGCACCGCGAACCCCCATCGCGGTGATCGGTCCGACACCGAAGATGAGAATCGGGTCGAGGACGACGTTGACGGCGACGGTGGCGACGTTGATCCAGAGCGAGGCCCGCGAGTCCCCCTGCCCGACGAAGCCGGCTTCGAGCGCGTCGCTGGCTGCCGCGAGCGGGAGACCGAGCGCGACGACCCCGAGATAGAGCGCCGCGGCGGGCGCCACGTCGGGGCCGGCACCGACGAGGGTGACGATGGGACGGGCAACGAGGAAGACGCCGACACCGAGGGCCGCACCGAGCACGAGCGCGAGGGCGAGCCCATGGACGACCGTCCGGGTGGCGCCGTCGCCGTCGTCGGCGCCGACGCGCTGGGAGACGAGGATCTGCGTGCCGACGAAGGGCGTCACCAGCAGGGCAAAGAGGACGCCCATGACGGGTATCGTGAGGCCGACGGCGGCGACGGCCGTCTCGCCGAGACGCCCCAGCCAGAAGGTGTCGATCACCTGCTGGGCGACGCGGACGACGTTCTGGGCGACGAGGGGCAGGGCGAGACCGACCAGCGTCCGGGGGATCGATCCGTCGACGATGTCCGCCCGCCTGTCGGCCATACCGGCGTGGGTTCACGAACGACGACCATAGACGTGTCGGTCGCGGCGACGGTTCGATGATCGAACAGATCTGCCCCACACGTTTTTGCCCGCTAGGCCGAAGGATGGGGTATGGCACGCAGGCGCAAGCCCGACTGGCTGAAGATCCAGCCACCGTCGGGCCAGCGGTTCGCGGAGATCAAGGAGACGCTCCGGGACCGCGACCTCCACACCGTGTGCGAGGAGGCGAACTGTCCCAACATGGGCGAGTGCTGGAGCGGCCGCAACGGCCCCGGGACGGCCACGTTCATGCTGATGGGCGACCGCTGTTCCCGCGGCTGTAACTTCTGTGACGTGGAGACGGGCGGGATGGACGCACTCGACCCCGAGGAGCCGGCGAAGGTGGCCGACGCCGTCGCGGAAATCGGCCTGGACTACGTCGTCCTGACGAGCGTCGACCGCGACGACCTGCCCGACCAGGGCGCGGGCCACTTCGCCCGGACCATCGAGGCGATCAAAGCACGGGATCCGGGGATTCTGGTGGAGGTGCTCATCCCCGACTTCCAGGGCGATCCGGCGCTCGTCGACCGCATCGTCGACGCCGGTCCCGACGTCCTCGCGCACAACGTCGAGACCGTCGAGCGCCTGCAGTGGCCGGTGCGTGACCGCCGGGCCGGCTACGAGCAGTCGCTCTCGGTGCTCGAACGCGCCAGCGACACGGCGGACGTGTACACCAAAACGAGCCTCATGCTCGGGGTGGGCGAGTACGACCACGAACGCTACCGGACGCTGTCGGACTGCCGCGAGGCCGGCGTCGACGTGGTGACGCTCGGCCAGTATCTCCAGCCCTCACGTTCACATCTCGACGTGTACGAATACGTCCATCCCGACGCCTTCGAGACGTGGCGCCGGGTCGCGGAGGAGGAACTCGGCTTCCTCTACTGTGCCAGCGGGCCGATGGTCCGGTCGTCGTACCGGGCGGGCGAACTGTTCGTCGACGCGGTGCTCCGGGAGGGCCGGAGCGTCGACGAGGCGCGCCGCGAGGCACACGCCGCGACGTGATGCGGACACCGAACCGACCGCACGACCACCACGACGAACCCTCGACATGAGCACGAACACACGGGCGACGAACCCACCGCAGGAACAGCCGACCGACCCCGATTCACGGAGCGACATCGACGCGACGCACGTCGACGGCGCGGAGGGGGCGACACCATGACCGTCGAAACCGTCGTCCTGCCGGACTTAGGCGAGGGCGTCGTCGAGGCGGAACTGCTCCAGTGGCTGGTCGACCCGGGCGACGACGTGACCGAAGACCAGCCACTCGCCGAGGTCGAGACCGACAAGGCCGTGATCGAAGTCCCGGCACCGATGGCGGGGACGGTCCAAGAGCGCCACGCCGAAGCCGGCAACATGGTGCCCGTCGGGACGCCGCTCGTCGCGCTCGACGTGGGGGATGAGGGCGACGAGGCAGACGGAACTAGCGACGAACCGGAGGAGACACCGGCGACCGAGGCGGCCGAACGACCGATCGAGGGCGGCGAACCGAGCGGCAGTGCGTCGGTCGCGACGGCGGCCGAACGCTCCCGCGCGTTCGCCCCGCCGCGAACCCGCCGCCTGGCGCGCGAACTCGGCGTCGACCCCAGTCGCGTGGCGGGCACCGGCGAACGGGACCGCGTCACCGACGCGGACGTACGACGGGCGAGCGAGAAGTCGCCGCAGGATCGCCGGCCGACGCCGCGGGCGCTCTCGGCGACGGCGACGCCCGTTCTGCGAGAACGGGACGAGCGCGCGGAGCCGACCCATCGGGAGTCGGCGACGACCGTCGACCGCGCGTCGGCGGCCGCCGCCGACGTGACCGGGAACGGCGCACCGACGACAGAGGAGGAGACGGTGAGCGGAGGGGCGGAGACGGCAGAACCCGAGAGTGAAGTGCCGGAGACGGCACAGGAGAGCGGGATCGCGCCCGGCGATCGGCTCCCCGTCGAAGACGTACCGGCCGCCGGCGGTCGGTCGGGTGCGTCTGCGTCCGCATCCGCGTTCGCAGTGCCGCACACCACCCACGCGGACGAGGTGGACGTGACCACGCTGGTGGATGTCAGAGCGGACCTCGAACCGTACGCCGAGGTCGAGGGGATCGACCTCACCGAACTCCCCTTCGTGCTGCGCGCGGTGACGCTGGCGCTACGGGAGTTCCCGCGACTCAACGCCTCGATAGACGAGTCTCAGGGGGAGATCGTCTGTCACGACACGTACGACCTCGGCGTGGCGACGGCGACGGATGCGGGGCTGTCGCTACCGGTCATCGACGCCGTCGACGGACGGGGATTGCTGGATCTCGCGTCGGAGACGGCGACGAAACTGTCGCGGGCCCGCGAGGGGCACGTCGCCGACGAGGAGTCGCCGGACTGCACATTCACCGTCACGGACATCGGCGCCGTGGCCGGAACGTACGCCACGCCACCCGTCGTCCGTCCGACGGTAGCGACGCTCGCGCTGGGGCGAATCGAGTCCCGTCCGCGTGTCGTCGACGGTGAGGTGGTCGCCCGCCAGACGCTCCCGCTGTCGCTGTCGGTGGATCCGCGCGTCGTCGACGGCGCCGTCGCCGCGCGGTTTCTCGACCGGGTGGCGAGACTGCTCGCGACGCCCACCCGCCTCCTGTAGTCGCAGTCAGTGCGAACAGTTCCGGACGCGACGACGGTCGAGTGACGGCGCGGGAACGTTGCGGTAAGCAGGTGATTTAACCCGCCGCTTCGCGAGAGGATAGGTCATGACAGTTACCCTCGCGGATATCGAGGCGGCGCGCGAACGGTTCGACGACCCGGACATCGTCCGGCAGACGCCCATCGAGACGAACCGGTCGCTCAGCAAGATGTCGGGCGGCGACGTCCACCTGAAGATGGAGCATCTCCAGCGGACGGGGTCGTTCAAGACGCGAGGGGCGTACAACAAGCTGAAACAGGAGGCCGAGGCGGGCAGCGACAAACACGTCGTCGCCGCGAGCGCGGGCAACCACGCCCAGGGCGTCGCGCTGGCGGCGACGACGGTCGGACTGGAGTCGACCATCGTCATGCCGGAGAACGCGCCGCAGGCGAAAGTCGACGCGACGCGGAGCTACGGCGCGTCGGTCGAACTCCACGGGTCGACGTTCGGCGAGGCGATGTCGTACGCCCAGGCGAAAGCCGAGGAGCCCGGGATGCTGTTCGTCCACGCGTACGACGACCCCGACATCGTGGCGGGTCAGGGGACGCTCGGCCTGGAGATCCACGAACAGGTGCCGGACGTCGACACCGTCATCGTCCCCATCGGCGGCGGGGGACTGATCGGCGGCATCAGCACGGCACTGAAATCACTCGACGACTCCATCCGCGTCATCGGCGTCCAGGCCGAGATGGCGTCGACCGTGCCGGACAGCCTCCAGAAGGGCATCCCGGTCGACGAGGAGTCGCCGAAGACCATCGCCGACGGCATCGCCACGGGGAGCATCTCGTCGCTGACGCTGGGGCTGATCGAGGACCACGTCGACGAAGTGGTGACGGTGAGCGACGACCAGATCGCGCGGAGCATCCTCGTGGTGCTGGAACGCGCGAAGCAACTGGTCGAGGGGGCGGGCGCGGCCTCCATCGCCGCCCTGCTTAGCGACGCGGTCGACGTCGAGGACGAGACCGTCGTCCCGCTGCTCTGCGGCGGGAACATCGACATGTCGATGCTCCAGACGGTGTTGACCCACGCCCTGACCGACCGGAGCCAGCTGCTCCGCCTGCGCATCCGCATCCGTGACGAACCGGGCGAGATGGGCCGGATTTCGGGCATCATCGGCGACGAGGGCGCGAACATCCGGACGGTGCGCCACGACCGAGCCGTCGGCGACCTCCACGTCGGCGACGCGTACCTGGTCTTCCAGGTGGTCACGAGCGGCGAGGGCCACGCGAAAAACGTCATCGAGGCCATCGAAGACGTGGGCTACGAGGTCGAGCGCGTCAACTGACGGCGACGCCGGCCGCGGCGTCGAATATATACGTCGAGCGACCGGAGGGCGACTAGTATGCCGTACGCGACTCACACCGGCGCGGAACGGTCGGCGATGCTCGACGCCGTCGGGGTAACGGATCCCGACGAACTGTTCGACATTCCCGAATCGGTCCGATTCGACGGCGACTACGGGATCGAGTCCCACTCGGAACGGGCAGCGCGGGCGGCGGTCGAGGGCATCCTCGACGGCTCGCCCGACCTGACCGAGTTCCTCGGCGGCGGCCACTACGACCACTACGTCCCCTCGGTGGTCGATCATCTCTCCTCGCGCTCGGAGTTTCTCACGAGTTACACGCAGTACCAACCGGAGATCACGCAGGGCTTCCTCCAGGCACTGTTCGAGTTCCAGTCGCTCGTTCGCGAGTTGACGGGGCTGGACGTCGCCAACTGCTCGATGTACGACCGGTCGACCGCGCTGGGCGAGGCGGCACTGCTCGCCGACCGAGTGCGGGCGACCGACGGCGATACGGTGCTGGTGCCCGAGAGCCTGCCCGAGCGCGTGCGGTCGGTGCTCGACAACTACACCGACGGTCCGGACATCGGCGTCGACACCTACCCGACGACGGGTGGCACGGCGGACGTGGACGGCCTCGCGGAACGCATCGGCGACGACACGCTGTTCGTCTACGCCGCGACGCCGAACGCGCGGGGTCTCCTCGAACCCGACCTCGACGCCATCGGCGACCTGGCCGACGACAACGACGCCCTGTTCTGTGTCGGCTCGGACGCCGTCGCGCTGGCGCTGCTCGAACCGCCTGCCGCCGTCGGTGCCGACGTGGTGGTCGGCGACGCAAGCGTGCTCGGCCTGCCGACGACGTACGGCATGGGCCTGGGCCTGTTCGCGTGTCGCGAGGAGTTCCTGCGACAGGTGCCGGGACGTCTCGTCGGCGCGGGCGAAGACGGCGCGGGCAACCGGGCGTACACCCTGACACTGCAGACGCGCGAGCAACACATTCGCCGGGAGCGAGCGACGTCGAACATCTGCACGAATCAGGCGTGGCTGGCGCTTCGGGCAGCCATCCACGCGGCGTGGCTCGGCCCGCAGGGCCTGGTCGACCTGGCCGAGGAGTGCGTGACGGGCATCAGGGAGGCCTGCGAACGCATCGGCGAACTCGACGGCTTCACCGCGCCCGTCTACGACGGCCACCACTTCCGCGAGGCGCTCGTGGACTGTGACGCGCCGGCGGCGGACGTGGTGGATCACTGCCGACACGCCGGCCTCGCCCTCCGGACCGTCGCGGACGCGGGCGAGAACCGCCTGGCCGTCTGCGTGACCGACACCAACCGCGACCAGGTGGACGACCTGGTCGACGCGCTCGCGGGCTACGGAGGTAGCGTATGAGCCAAGAGCAGCGGGAGGCCAGCGAGGAATCGGCCGAGAGCGCCCCGCACGAACAGGCACGGTGGTACGCCGGCGGCAAGTACGAACCGCTGCTGATCGAGAAGGATTCGACGAGCGTCGACGTGGAGTCGTCGCTGCCGGACGACCTGACGCGCGACGAACTCGAACTACCCGCGCTGGCGGAACCGGAGGTGGCGCGCCACTACACCCGCCTCTCGCAGATGAACTACGGCATCGACTCCGGTCCCATCCCGCTGGGGTCGTGCACGATGAAGTACAACCCGAAGTTCACGGAGGACGTGGCGGCCCACCGCGGCAACCGGATCCATCCGCTCCGGAGCGACGACGACAAACAGGGCATCCTCGGCCTGTTGTACGAGCTACAGGAGACGCTGGCAGCCATCGGCGGGATGGACGCGGTGACGCTCCAACCGCCCGCCGGCGCCGCCGGCGAGTTCACCGGCATCCAGGTGGCGAAGGCGTATCACGAGGCAAACGACGAGGGAGAGCGAAACGAGGTCATCGTCCCGGAATCGGCCCACGGGACCAACTTCGCGAGCGCCGCGATGGCGGGCTACGACGTGGTCGAACTGCCGTCGAACGACGAGGGCCGGGTGGAAGTCGAGGCGCTGCGGGCGGCCGTGGGCGACGAGACGGCGCTGCTGATGCTCACCAACCCCAACACTCTGGGCCTGTTCGAGCGGTCGATCGAGGACATCGCCGAAATCGTCCACGGCGCCGGCGGCCTGCTCTACTACGACGGCGCGAACCTCAACTCCCTGCTCGGCAAGGCCCGGCCGGGCGATATGGGATTCGACATCATGCATTTCAACCTGCACAAGACGTTCGCGACGCCCCACGGGGGTGGCGGGCCGGGACAGGGTCCCATCGGCGTCGGCGCTGACCTCGCACCCTTCCTGCCGACGCCGCAGGTCCGCGAAGTCGACGGCGACTACGAGACGTACGAACCCGCACGCAGCATCGGCCGCGTCCACGAGTTCATGGGCAACTGGCTGGTGCTGGTGAAAGCCTACGCTTACATCCTGCGCCACGGCGACGAGGGGCTGGAGCGCATCAGCGAGCGAGCGGTGTTGAACGCCAACTATCTCGCCTCACAGATCGACTACGAGGTGCCGTACGGCCCCTTCCACCACGAGTTCGTCGCGAGCGCGGACGCGGATGCGGCCGACGTAGCGAAGGGGATGCTCGATCACGGCGTCCATCCGCCGACGACGAAGTGGCCCGAAATCGTCGACGAGGCGCTGATGACGGAGCCGACGGAGACGGAGTCGAAGGCGCGACTCGACGACCTCGCGGCGGCGTTCAACGCCGTCGCCGAGATGGATCCCGAGGAACTGGCCGAGACGCCGGCCCAGACGACCGCGCGACGCATCGATCAGGCGGCGGCGGCCCGCACCCCCCGCCTCTCCTGGCACGCGCTCGACGAGTAGGGGGCAAGCCGTCACGAATCGCGGGAAAGTTTGTGACGGACCCTGCTACTTATCTGGGTGTTCGTCCTGCACTGTACCGTGACAACGAGCCATTCGCACCTGCAGGAGACCGATCCAGCGGTCGCCGAGGCTATCGCGGGCGAGGAGCGCCGACAGGAGAACAACCTGGAGATGATCGCGTCGGAGAATCACGTCTCCGAGGCGGTACTGGAGGCCCAGGGCAGCGTCATGACGAACAAGTACGCCGAGGGGTATCCGGGCGAGCGCTACTACGGCGGCTGTGAGCATATGGACACCGTCGAGAACCTCGCCATCGACCGGGCGAAACAGCTCTACGGCGCCGAACACGTCAACGTCCAGCCCCACAGCGGGACGCAGGCCAACATGGGCGTCTACTTCTCCGTCCTGGAGCCGGGCGACCGCATCCTCTCGCTCGACCTGAACCACGGCGGCCACCTGAGCCACGGCCACCACGTCAACTTCTCCGGCCAGCTCTACGACGTCGAGCAGTACGGCGTCGACCCCGACACGGGCTACATCGACTACGACGCCGTCGCCGCCCAGGCCGTCGAGTTCGACCCCGACATGATCGTCAGCGGGTCCTCGGCGTACCCCCGCGAGTTCGACTTCGAGCGTCTCTCGGAGATCGCCGACGAGGTGGGCGCCTACCACCTCGCGGACATCGCCCACGTCACCGGCCTGGTCGCCGCGGGCGTCCACGTCAACCCGGTCGGCGACGCCGACTTCGTGACGGGGAGTACGCACAAGACCATCCGCGCCGGGCGCGGCGGCATGATCATGACGACCGACGAGCACGCCGAAGCGGTGGATAAGGCCATCTTCCCCGGCGGCCAGGGCGGTCCCCTGATGCACAACATCGCGGGGAAAGCGGTGGGCTTCGGCGAGGCGCTCGAACCCGAGTTCGTCGACTACGCCGAGCAGGTGGTCGCGAACGCCAAGACGCTCGCCGACGTGTTCACCGACGCGGGCATGGCGCCCGTCTCCGGCGGCACCGACAAACACCTCCTCCTGCTCGACCTGCGCGAGTCCCATCCGGACCTCACGGGCGAGGAAGCCGAGGACGCCCTCGACGATGTGGGCATCACCGTCAACAAGAACACGGTGCCCGGCGAGACGCGCTCGCCGTTCGTCACCAGTGGCATCCGCGTCGGCACGCCGGCGCTCACCACGCGCGGCTTCGATGACGACGACATGGCGACGGTCGGCGAACTCATCGTCGAGCGCCTGAACAACCCCGACGACCCCGACGTGGCAGCGTCAGTGCAGGACGAAGTCGACCACCTCTGTGCGAAGAACCCGGTCTACGAGTAAGCTCCCCTTCTGGCGTTTCGCCGTCACAGAGTCGTCTGCACGGAGAGTTGCACGATCTGTGGGAGAATGACGCTGATGAGAATCTGCGTCCACATCGTGAACGTCGTCGGATACGTGCTGGTCGACCGAACGAAATCCAGCCGTTGTTGCACCTCGTCAAACTTCTCTCGGTCGCTGATTTTCGCCGAGCCGATGTCGTAGGGGTCGTCGACGGTGTCGTGAAGTTCTGCCTCGATCTCCTGGATTTTCGCCTCCTTCTCGCGCGCCATGAGCTGGTGTACTTTGTAGATAGAATAGGAGAGCGTCGCCAGCCCGACGAGCCACAGGAGCGTGAAAAACACGGCGGCGACAGTTCCTGGCTCCGAGACGACCACGAACTCATAGGGCACCAGAATCGGGCCGTAGATCCACGTGAGATACAGCAGCAGGCCCGTCGTATAGAGATAGTAAGATCGCTTGAGGAGTGCGCCGAACGGTCGGAAGCCGCCCATCTGTCGCGGGTCGAAGAAGTGAACCCCGAGGTCCGAGTTCGCCAACCGTCTCGGGAGCAGGAGATGTATCGAGAGATAGATTAGCACGGCTTCGACGGCGACGGAGATATAGAGCGGCCCGATAACAAACGTGGTGATGACCGTCCAGATGACGCCTCTGACTCGAAAGAGCGATTCGAGGCCAACGACGAAGACGACGTGGCCGTAGACGGCGGCCAAACAGACGAGATAGACAGCGACGGTGGTTTTGAACGATATCGGGCGGGCAGGGAATTCGCTGTCGTTTCGCTGCGTTCCGTGAGATGGCGGACGCTCCCGCGCAGCCCGTCGCGCATATATCGAATCCCGACGACAGCGAGGACGAGTCCGACGGGAATCAGCACCGAAAATGGGTTTTGCAGGAACCAGAGCGGTGACCCGGTGAGCAGCTGTCGAAGGGTGTTTCCAATCCCGAAATCGACGAAGAGGACGAGCCCGAGAAGGAGATACGGTGGGTACAGGCGCTCTCCGGGGAGCCGTCGGGAAAGAGACTCAACTCCGAGCCACTTGGCAAGCCATTCGACGAGAAGTGGGTCCGTCCCCTCGACTGTTTCCGACACAGAACCTAGGGGCGACGCGGATGGTTTCAAACTGCTGCCGCTAGAAGTATCCCCCCAATCCTGCCAGTTTTTATAACCAGGGGCCACCCGACGTGTACCAACGATGGTCGTCGGAGACGCCACCACCGAAACCGAAGTACTGGTCATCGGCGCGGGACCGGGCGGCTACGTCGCCGCCATCCGCGCCGCCCAGCGCGACCTCGACGTCACGCTGGTCGAACGCGACGCCTACGGCGGCGTCTGTCTCAACAGCGGCTGTATACCCTCGAAGGCGTACGTCACCGCGGCGGACGTCGCCCACGACGCTGCGACGGCCGAATCGATGGGCATCTACGCGGATCCCGCCGTCGACCTTGCCGGGATGTGCGAGTGGAAAGACGGCGTAGTCGACCGACTCACCGGCGGCGTGGAGAAACTCTGCAAGGCCAACGGGGTGACGCTTCTGGCGGGAACGGCGCGCTTCGTCGACGAGGAGACGGTGCGGGTGGACCGCGAAGGCGACGAAAGCGAGACAGAGAGGGTGAAATTCGAGCACTGCGTCGTCTCCACGGGGAGCCGGCCGATCGAACTCCCGAACTTCTCGTTTGCCGACGACCCAGTACTGGATTCGGCGGCCCTGCTCGACCTGCAGACGGTGCCCGACCGACTCGTCGTCGTCGGCGCGGGCTACATCGGGATGGAACTCTCGACGGTGTTCGCCAAACTCGGGAGCGACGTGACGGTGGTAGAGATGCTCGACAGCGCCCTTCCGGGCTACGCAGACGACGTGACGCGCGTAGTGCGCAAGCGCGCCGAATCGCTGGGCGTCGACTTCCAGTTCGGCGAGGGGGCGAGCGGGTGGCGCGACAGCGCCGACGGCGGCATCGTCGTCCGAACGGAGACGGAAGACGGCGAGGAGTCGACCTACGGCGCCGACCGCGTGCTCGTCGCGGTGGGACGAACGCCGGTGACCGACACCCTGGAACCGGAAAACGCCGGTCTCGAACCGAACGACGAGGGCTTCTTCGACACGGACGACCAGTGCGAGACCGACGTGGACGGGATCTACGCCGTCGGCGACGTGGCGGGCGATCCGATGTTGGCCCACGCGGCCTCGACGGAAGGGATCGTCGCCGCCGAAGCGATCGCGGGCGAACCGGCCGCCCTCGACGCGCGGGCGATTCCGGCGGCGGTGTTCACCGATCCCGAGATCGCGACGGTCGGGCTAACGGAAGCCGAGGCCGCAGCGGACGGGTACGACCCCGTCGTCGGCGAGATGCCGTTCAACGCAAGCGGCCGGGCGCTGACGGCGGGCGAGTCGGCGGGGTTCGTCCGCGTCGTCGCCAGCGCGGACGGCTTCCTGCTCGGGGCACAGATCGTCGGTCCGGAGGCCTCGGAACTCATCGCGGAACCCACCCTCGCCATCGAGATGGGGGCGACCCTGGAGGACGTGGCGGCGACGGTCCACACCCATCCGACGCTCGCGGAGGCGGTGATGGAGGCCGCCGAAAACGCACGCGGCCAGGCGATTCACACACTGAACCGGTAGCGCGACGCCGCGGTCGTTGTGTTGGTGTCGATATCACGCTCGTTTCCCGTCAAAAGGTGCACGGATCGGAGCGACGCCAGTCGAATCGAACACGTTCGGCGGCCGATCCGTCGACAAGGCTTCGCCGAACAGCAAAGTCTAATGGGGTGGCCACGCAACAATTCGCCTGATGCCCACGGTAGAATACCTCAACTACGAAGTGCTGGACGATCACGGCTGGGAAATGGACGATGACGACCTCTTCGAGAAGGCTGCTGACGCCGGTCTCGAAGACGTGGACTACGGCAGTCTCGAGGTCAACGAGGGCGAGTACGTCCTCGAAGCGGCCGAGGCCCAGGGCTATGACTGGCCCTTCTCGTGCCGCGCTGGCGCGTGTGCGAACTGTGCTGCCATCGTTCAGGAGGGCGACCTCGACATGGACATGCAGCAGATCCTCTCGGACGAGGAAGTCGAGGAGAAGGACGTGCGGCTGACCTGCATCGGCAGCCCCGCCGCCGACGAGATCAAGCTCGTCTACAACGCGAAACACCTCGACTACCTGCAGAACCGCGTTATCTAACGCGGACACGCAGCCATTCGACCCCCATTTTTTCGACGCCACCCACGTAGCGACCGCACCGCCGAGCCGGAAACCCTAATTCCGTGCCCCGCGCCTACCGGACCATGATCGCGGAGCCGACCGACCTGTTGCGCCTGCTCGCCGTGCCGGCCTTCGGCTGGGCGGCCTGGCGCGACGTGCGCACCCGTCGCCTGCCGAATCGGCTCTGGTATCCGCTGTTCGCCATCGGCCTGCTCACGCTCCTCTGGGACGCCCGCGCCCACCTCCCCGTCGCGGGAATCGGTGATCGCCTCTTTCTCATCCGCGTGGGGATCAGCATCCTCGTCATCGTCCCGCTCGCCTACGGCCTCTGGTGGTTCGGCGGGGTCGGCGGCGCCGACGCCAAGGCGCTGATGGCGCTGGCCGTCCTCTTTCCCACCTCTCCGGTGTTCTACCTCTCCACCGGCGCCTACCCCGCGGTGGTGACCACGCTCGGCGTGTTCTCGCTGACCATCCTGACGAACGCCGTCCTCGTCGGCATGACCTACCCCGTCTATCTCACCGTTCGCAACGCCCTCCGTGGCGACTGGGCACCGATCATGTTCCTGGGGCGCCGGGTGGACGTGGCGGCGCTCCCGGCCGAACACGGCCGCCTGTTCGAGACGACGGAAGGAGTCACGCGCCAGGGGCTCGACATCGACGCGCTCCGGATGTACCTGCGCTGGCGTGGGGTCACGCTCGCGGAACTGCGTGACGACCCGGAACGGTTCCGCGACCCAGAGAGCGTCGGCGAGACGCACGAGCCGACCGACGGGGCGGTGGCGACCGACGGTGGCGAAGAGCGCGCTGTCGACGACCCCTGGGCGGCCGCACGCTTCCTCGACGAAATCGAAGGGAGCGCCTACGGCACGACGCCGGAGACGCTCCGCGAGGGGTTGCGCGTCGTGACCGAGCGGGAGACGGTGTGGATATCGCCGGGCATCCCGTTCATCGTCCCGCTCTTCGTCGGCCTGTGTGTCGCGCTGACGTACGGCGACCTGTTGTTTGCCCTGTTGCGCGCCATCGGTGCGGTGTGACGCCGCTCCGACACAAGACCTATCGGGGGAGACGCCCAGCATCGGGCATGACCGTCGACGTTGATTTCGGTTCCGACGGCCTCGTCCCCGCCGTCGCACAGGACGCCGACTCCGGCGAGGTGTTGATGCTGGCGTACGTCTCGCCCGAGGCGCTCGAACGCACCCGCGAGACGGGGCGTGCCCACTACTACTCTCGGAGCCGTGACGAACTCTGGGAAAAGGGCGCGACGAGCGGCCACACGCAAGAAATCGAGGAGATACGGGTCGACTGTGACGCCGACGCCCTCCTGTATCTGATCGACCAGAGGGGCGGCGCCTGCCACACCGGCTACCGCTCGTGTTTCCACCGGACCGTCGAGGGGGAGACCGTCGGCGAACGCGTCTTCGACCCCGACGACGTGTACGACGAATGAGCGTCGAAGACCTCCAATCGGACGGGGACGACGCCGCGGCGCTGCGGACGGCCCGCGAACGCCTGGAGTCGGCCCGCGCGGCCGTCGAGGACCACGGCGAGGAGCGCCTTCAAGCGGTCGCGACGGCCTACCGCGAGGCGACGGACCTCCTCGAACGCTACGAGGAGCGCGCGACCGGCACGGGCGACTTCGCCGCCTTCGTCGAGTTCCAGGAGCAGTTCGTGGAACTCGTCGACGGACTCGACGATGACCTCCCGGCACGGAACGCGTTCGAGGAAGCCAACGACATCCTGGATCAGCGCCGGCTCAGCGAATCGGATTTCGACCGGGCGCGTGACGCACTCGACCCCGCCGCGGACCTCGTGTCCCTCCTCGACGACCGCGAGGCCGCAGTCGAGCGCTACGAGGCCGCAAAGCGCGACGCCCGCCGCCGACTCCAGGAGTTGGACGAGCGCATCGAGACGTTAGAGCGTCTGCAACGGCTCGGCGAAGCGGATCTGGACGCCCCCGTCGAGCGCCTGCGAGAGCCGATCGAGGCGTACAACGAAGCGGTCGAAGAGTCGTGGACGACGTTCAAAGGCGAGGCGAGCGCTCGCGAGGTGTTCCGCGTCGTCGACGCGAGTGAGGCGTATCCGCTCGCCGCCTTCCGTCCACCGCCGTCGGCGCTGCGGGAGTACGTCGAGTCGAAGCCGGCCGGCGAGGAACCGATCCCGACGCTGCTCGAGTACGCCGACTACTCCGACTCGAAGCGCTCGCACTACGTCGACGATCCGACCGCGCTCCGGACGCGCGTCGCGACCCACCGGACCTACCTGGAGCGACTCGACGCCGAGCCACTGATCGTGTCGTGGCCGCCGCCGGAGGCGGGCACGCTCCGACACCGCGCCGCGGAACTCGTCTCCGTCGTCGCCCGGTTCGCGCCCGATTCCGTGGTTTCGCGGGCACGGACGCTGCGCACGTTACCCGACCGCGTGGACTACGGTCGCCTGCGCGAGACGGCGCTCGCCCGCGACGAGTTGATGGCGGACGAACGCGACCGTCTGGAGCGGGGCGCGGTCGAGGAAGAACTGACGGCCGCCCGCGACGAGCGGGAGCGGTTGCAAGCGGCGCTAGAAGACATCGGTTAGGCGCGCGTCGTCGAGGTGGCGGCGGAGGTCGCCGGCGAGGTCGGCCGCGCGGTCGGCGTCACGGGCCTCCGCGTAGATGCGGATCTTCGGTTCGGTGCCGCTGGGACGGACGAGGAGCCACGCGTCGCCGAAATCGAGGCGGTAGCCGTCGGTGGTGTCGAGGTCGGCGTCGGCGTCGCGGGCGTAGGCCTCGGCAGCGCCGAGTAACCGATCACGCTCGGCGTCGGTGTCGTAGCCGACGTTCTCGCGGACGAAGTGGTAGTCGGTGTAGGGTGCGACCACCTCGCTGGCGGGTGCGTCGACGCGGGCGAGGCGTTCGAGGAACTTCGCGGCGGTGTACGCGCCGTCGCGAGTGAGGCGGTAGTCGGGGAAGAACACCCCGCCGTTGCCCTCGCCGGCGATGGGGACCGTCTCGCCCGCGCGCTGTCGCTCGCCGACGCGCGTGATGATGTGCGTCGAGCCGATGGGCGTGAGGTCGAGGTCCGCGCCCGCGTCGGCGACGACGTCCACGAGTCGCTGGGAGACGTTGACCGCGGTGACGACGACATCGCCAGCGTCGAGTTCGCCGGCCGCGAGCGCCGCGAAGGAGGTGTCGCCGTCGATGAACGCGCCGCGCTCGTCGACGAAGATCGCGCGATCGGCGTCGCCGTCGTGCGCGATGCCCACGTCGGCGTCGGTCGAGCGGACGAGACGCCGGAGCGCGGTCAAGTTCTCGGCGACGGGTTCGGGGTCGCGGCCCGGGAAGTGACCGTCCGGATCGGCGTTGACCGTGCGGACGGCGCAGCCGAGTTCGCGGAAGAATTCGGGCGAGACGAGTGCGCCCGCGCCGTGGCCGGGGTCGAGGGCGACGGTGAGGTCGGCGGCCGCGATAGCGTCCCGGTCGACGCCAGCGCAGAGGGCCGCGCGATAGTCGTCGTTGACGCCATCAACGAGGCGGGTCGTCCCCACACCATCCCACGGCGCGAGGGTGTCGGTGTCGGCGAGGACGTGTTCCTCGACGCGTTCGTAGCCATCGACCGAGAGTTCCGTCCCGTCGGCGCCGACGAGTTTGACGCCGTTGTACGCCGGTGGGTTGTGCGAGGCGGTGAGGAGAACGGCAGGGACGCCCGCCGTCTCGCAGTAGTGGGCGACGCCTGGCGTGGGCACCACGCCCAGCCGGTCCACGTCGACGCCGGCGCTGGCGAGGGTGCCAGCGGCCACGTCAGCGAGGGGTTCACCCGAGAGGCGGGTGTCGCGGGCGACGGCGACGCGGTCGGCGTCCCAGACGGTGGCCGCGGCGCTCGCGACCCGTCGGACGAGGTCGGGCGTGAACTCCTCGCCGACGACACCACGGGTGCCACTCGAGCCGAACAGTTGCATTCGAGCAGTGGTCGGCGCGCGGGCCACAAATCCGTTCCGACCGCGCGCCGCCAATCGGTCGGAACGGTGGGTTTAGGCCGCCGCCCCGTCCAGAGCCCGTATGACGCAGTTTTCGACGTTCGAGGTCATCCCGGCGGTCGACATGCAGGACGGCGAGGTCGTGCAACTGGTTCAGGGCGAGCGCGGCACCGAGAAACGCTACGGCGACCCCGTCGAGGCCGCCGAGCGGTGGGTCGACGCCGGCGCGCGCACCCTGCATCTGGTCGACCTGGACGGCGCCTTCGAGGGCGAACGGGCGAACGCCGCGGCCGTCGAGGCCATCGTCGACGCGGTGGACGTGCCGATCCAACTCGGGGGCGGTATCCGCACCGTCGACGACGCGGCGTCCCTGCTTGACCGCGGCGTCGACCGCGTGATCCTCGGAACGGCCGCCGTCGAGGACCCCGACATCGTCGCCGAGATCAGCGAGCAGTATCCGGAGAGCGTGATGGTGAGTCTCGACGCGAAAGGCGGCGAGGTGGTCGTCTCGGGGTGGACCGAAGGGACGGGACTGGATCCCATCGACGCCGCCGAACGGTACGCGGACCTGGGTGCGGGCGCCATCCTCTTTACCGATGTCGACGTGGAGGGTCGCCTGGAAGGCGTGCGCACCGACCGCATCGAACGTCTCGCGGGAGCGGTGGACATCCCCGTGGTCGCCAGCGGGGGCGTCGCCTCGCTGGACGACGTGCGAGCGTGCCGCGAGGCGGGCGCCGCGGCGGTGGTCGTCGGCACCGCGCTGTACGAGGGGGCGTTCACGCTCGAAGACGCGCTGGACGCCTAGACGCAACCGACTTACGCACGCCGCGAGAGGGTCGCGTATGGACCGCACGGCCGCCCGAACCCGCGAAACCGCGGAGACGACCATCGACCTGACGCTCGACGTGGACGGCGACGGCGACGCCCGCGTCGACACCGGCATCGGCTTTTTCGACCACATGCTCGAATCGTTCGCCAAACACGGCCTGTTCGACCTCACGGTGGAGTGTGACGGCGACCTGAACATCGACGACCACCACACCGTCGAGGACGTGGCGCTCGTCCTCGGCGCGGCGTTCGACGACGCCCTGGGCGACAAGCGGGGCATCCGCCGGTTCGCCGACCGCCGGGTGCCGCTGGACGAGGCCGTGGCGAGCGTCGTGGTCGACGTGAGCGGGCGCCCGCTCTTCCGGTTCGAGGGCGAGTTCTCCGAGGAGCGCGTCGGCGAGTTCACGAGCGTCATGGCGCGACATTTCGCCCGGTCGCTGGCGACAGCGGGCGGCCTCACGCTCCACGCGGAGATCGCGGGCGAGAACGCCCACCACGAGGTGGAGGCGCTGTTCAAGGCGCTCGCGCGGACGCTCGACGACGCCACGCGCATCGACGACCGGCGGTCCGACACGCCGAGCACGAAAGGCGAGCTGTGACAGGTGTTCGTCACAACTGCTGTCGTACTCTCTTTCGACACCCGTCGTTACTTATTTGAGCACGCCCGGAGAGAGCACACGTATGCAGGCGTTCGACACGCTCGAAAGCGATACGTCGAAACTGGTCGTGTTGTACCTCCAGCGCGTCGGGGACGACACGCCGGACCACATCGCCGAGCGACTCCGACTGCCGCTGTTGACCGTGTTGACGACAGTGCGGTATCTGGACGAGAAGGGCATCGTCCGCCGCCTGGAGGGCTCCGACCGGGTCGTGCTGGCCGACGAGGGCCGCGCACGCGGACGGCTGCTCGACGCCGCCTAGTCGAGGACGCGTTCGTTCACCAGATACTCCGGCACGTCGCCGTCGAGGACCTGCTTGACGTTACGGGCGGCTTTCTCTCGCAGTTCGACGACGCTCTCGGCGGAGTTGAAGGCGGCGTGAGGCGTCAGAATCACCCCGTCCAGGTCGAGCAGCGGCGAGTCGTCGGCCGGTGGCTCGGACGCGAGAACGTCCAAGCCGGCGCCGGCGATAGAGCCCGACTCGACCGCTGCGGCTAGAGCGTCCTCGTCGACGATGCCGCCGCGGGCGGTGTTGACGAGGAACGCCGACTCCTTCATCGTCGCCAGTTCGTCGGCACCGATCAGTCCCTCGGTCTGGGGAGTGAGCGGGCTGTGGACCGAGACGACGTCGGACTCGGCGAGGAGCGTCGAGAGGTCGTCGACCAGCGTGGCGTCGGTGTCACCCACCTCGGCCGGATCGAGATAGGGGTCGTGGGCCAACACGTCCATTCCGAGCACCGTCGCCTTCTCACAGACGGCGCGGGCGATGTCGCCGAACGCGACCAGGCCGAGCGTCTGGTCGGACAGGCGGTGCATCGTTCGTCCGGCGAAGACGTCCCACTCGCGGTTCCGCACCCGGTCGTTGTAATCGACGATTTTGCGCTCCAGCGCGAGCATGAGCGCGATGGTGTGGTCCGACACCTCCGGGATGCAGTAGTCGGGCACGTTCGCGACGTAGACGCCGCGCTCGGTCGCCGCGTCGAGGTCGACGTTGTCGATGCCGATGCCCGTTCGCGAGACGATCTGGCAGTCGGGCATGGCGTCGAGGAGGTCGCCGTCGACCGTCTCGTACATCACGATGACGGCGTCGGCGCCGGCGACGAGGTCCGTGAGGGGTTCGTCGGTCGCCTCGCCGTCGATCAGGTCGACGTCTGAGAGGATCTCCCGTTCGATGTCGAGGTCGTCGAACGTGTGGTCGATGAAGACGACGGTGTCGGGCATGGTGGCCCGGACGCGTGACATCGCCGTAAGCGTTTGGCCGACGGACGGCCCCGTGGCCGAGAGTATATGAGGCGCGCCGGCCAACGGCCAGCAACGAATGTTCGACGAGATCATGGAGAAGTTCGAGGGGAGTCCCAGCCAGCAGGAGGTGATCCGCCTCCTGCTCGAACGGGGCTTTTCCGTCAACGACGAGGGGCGGGTCGTCTCCGGCGGCATCGAGATTCCCAACACGGGGATCGCCCGTGAGATCGGCGTCGACCGCCGGGTGATCGACTCGACGACCGACGCCATCCTCGACGACCCCGAACTCCGCCGCATCTTCCAGAACATCACCGCCATCCCGAGCCTGATGGACCTGGCTCCTGTCCTCGATCTGACCGTCCTGACCGTCTGGGTCGACGACGAGACCGAATCCGGTATCGTCGCGGAGGTGACCGCGGCCATCGCCGACCGCGACATCTCGATCCGGCAGGTCATCAGCGAGGACCCGGAGTTCGTCGACGATCCGAAACTCTACATCATCACCGACACCACGCTGCCGGGTGACCTGCTCGTCGAGATCCGCGAACTGCCGTACGTTCGCCGGGTCGAGTTCTGATGGCCGACGCGTACCGCACGGTCGCGGCGCACGCCCAGGCCGACTTCGAGGTGAAGGGCTCGGAGTTCATCGGCCACGTCGCGCCCGCGGAGTCCGTCGACGCCGCCGAGGCGTTCGTCAGCGAGGTGCGCGAGGCGTACGCCGACGCGACTCACAACGTCCCGTCCTACCGGGTGCCGGCGGAGGAGGGCGGCGGGGAGATGCTCCGCGAGTGGGCGAGCGACGACGGCGAGCCCTCGGGATCGGCGGGCAAGCCCGCGCTGAACGTCCTCGTCCAGCGCGACGTGCGAAACGTCGTCGCCGTGGTGACCCGCTACTACGGCGGCGTCAACCTCGGCGTCGGCGGCCTCGCGCGGGCGTACGCTCGCGGCGTGAGCGACGCCGTCGACGCCGCGGGCGTCGTCGAGGAGCGCCCCCACGAACGGCTCACGGTCACCGTCGAGTACGACGACTCGGGCACCGTTCGCGGCATCCTGGAGAGCGAGGGCGTCGATTTCGACGCGGCCTACGAGGCGCAGGTGACCTTCGAAGTGCGGGTGCCCGTCGACGACGCCGACGCCCTCCGGGACCGCCTGCGGAGTGCGACGAGTGGACGAGTGGAGTTGTAGTTGCGTTTGGAACTGGTTGCACACCTGATCGCACGCGTACTGCGATCTGGTATGCACTGACTTGCGAAGGCTACTATGGGATAACTCCGGAGCGCTCCGGATCACTCCGGGGGTCGGCTTCGGTCGAGATGCTATCGGGTGAAAACGCGCCGCAGTCAGTCTGTTTTCGACGTGAAGCGAAGGGGTTGTGAACGAGTCACTTCGTCCGGAAGGCGCGGTCGCCGGCGTCGCCCAGCCCGGGAACGATGAAGCCGTCGTCGTCGAGGTGGTCGTCGATGGCAACGGTGAGGAGGTCGGCCTCGGGGACGGCCTCCTGCACGCGGAGCAGACCGTCCGGCGCGCTGACTGCCGAGAGGACGAAGACGTTCTCGGGGGCGGCGTCGTCGAGGACGTACTCGAGGACGGCACACATCGTCGACCCCGTGGCGAGCATCGGATCCGCGACGATGACGGTGTCTTCCTCGTGGATCTCGGGGAGTTTCACGTAGTCGATGGTGATGGGGAAAGTACCCGACTCGTCCATGCCGGCCTCCTCGTCGCGGCCGGCGCTGATGACGCCCTGTTTGGCCCGGGGGAACGCCTTCAGCAGGCCCTCGACGAACGGCGTCGCCGCGCGGAGGACGTTGATGATGACGACATCGTCGAGGCCTTTGACGCGCTCGCCGGTCGTCTCCGCCATCGGCGTCTCGATTGAAACGTACTCCGTCTCCATCGCGCCGTCGATGATCTCGTAGCCGCAGATGCGGCCGAGCTTCACCAGGCCCTTCCGGAACGCGACCTGTTCGGTGTCGGCGTCGCGGATCTTCGACAGGGTGTCCTTGGCGAGGGCGTGAGTGATGAGGTGTGCGTCGTCGCGGTCTTCGATGGGCATACTCTCACCCGAACGACCGAGAACCATAAATGGACGACATCGGCGGTCGCAGAGCCCCTACGGCGCGTTCGCCCTCACCGCGTCACCAGGTGCGTGATCGCCATCAGGAGGAGCGCAAGCGACGCGACGGTCCACGGGGAGAACGCCACGACATCGAGAAACGAGAGCCCCCAGACGACGGTGGCGGCGAACAGCGACGACAGCACGGCGTTCATCACGAAGAGCACGCGCGGGTCGCCCTCGGAGGCCATACGTCGGGATGCCGTCGGCGACGACTTAAACCGTCGGATGTGGGCCAACCGCTTTTACCGCGGGACTGCGAAGCTGTGACGATGCGAACGGTCGAAGTCTCGCGGTTCGTTGCCGCGCCGTCCCCTGTCGTCGAGCGAGTTCTGACGCCCGCCACCGTCGTCGAGAGCGAAGGTAGTTTTACGGTGCGCGAGGTGCGGGAGACGGCCGACGCGACGCTGGTCACCGTGGGCGGGCGCGGCCTCACGTTCACGCTCCGCTTCGAGGCGCGCGACGACGGTCTGCACTACGCGCAGGCGGGCGAGGCGGGGCCGTTCGACGCCATGACGACGGATCTGAGGGTCGCCGCCGAGGACGAGGGGTCGCGGGTGACCGCGCGGTCGGCGGTGAGTCTCGGCCTCCCGCTCCCGACGGTGACGGACCGGGTCGCGGCGTGGAAGCGCCGCGGCGAACTGACGCGCCTGCTCGACGCGCTGGCGGAGACGGCGGTCTGAGCGGGCGCGAAAGCTGTCGACTGCGTGCGGGGTGCGTCGGTCGCGGACATCGACCGAGCCTTTAGGCACCGGCGCGCGAACCCCAACTAGGGGGTGACTCGACACGCTCACCGCGGCGCTCGAAGCGGTGTCCTCGACGGCGAACCGCGGCGAGGGGGGCGGCGAGTCGACGGGGGCGTACTGGTGTCACGGCTGTCGCGAGCGCGTCCCCGCTGGCGACGTAGCGGGCGACGACGTGCCGAACTGTCGGTCCTGTGGCGCGACGATGCCGTTCGAGCGCTCGCCCGGGGCGACGGGGTATGCCTGCTAGCAGTACGCATGCGCCCCGACGCACGACGACATGTTTTTCTCGCCGCCGCTGAGAGACGAAGACATGGATCTCGCGGAACGTATCGCTACCTACCGGCGGATCGCCGAGGAGTGGATCCACGGCCTGTACCACGGGATGATAGAGCACCCCGCCTACGAGAAGATCGAGAAGGAGGCCGAGGACGTGGCGGACGCGTTCATGCTCGCGTGTTTCCCCGACGCGTTCGGCATCCCCTCGCCCGTCTCGTACTACACCGCGGAGCTACTCCCCCACCTCGAAGACGAGTTCGACGCGTGGGAGCGGCGCCTGTGGGACCGCGAGAGCTACATCGAGCGCAAGGGACAACAGTACCACTTCTGATGGACGGGCACGACACGCAGGACCCGGCACGGACAGCGGAGTGTCGCTGATGGAGCCGTTCGTCTTCTTCGGCGGCAAGGGCGGCGTCGGCAAGACGACCGTCTCGTGTGCGTACGCCCACAAATGCGCGACGGCGGGCGTCGAGACGCTGGTGGTCTCGACCGACCCCGCTCACTCCGTCTCCGACGTGTTCGACCAGGCGTTCGACGACACTCCGCAGTCGGTCGACGGCGTCGACGGCCTCTCGGCGATGGAAATCGACCCCGACGAGGAAGTGACCGCCCACCTTGAAGACGTGCGGAGTCAACTCTCCGAGCAGGTGTCGGTGGGCATGATACACGAAATCGAGCAGCAACTGGAGATGGCCCACCGGACCCCCGGAGCGTACGAGGCGGCGCTGTTCGACCGCTTCGTCGAGGTGATGCGGAACCACGACCCCTACGACCGGGTGGTGTTCGACACCGCACCGACGGGGGCGACGCTACGCCTGCTGGAACTGCCCGCGTTTCTCGAGGGGTGGATCGACCGCCTGCTCACCAAGCGCCGGAAGAGCCTCGACCTCTTCGAGAAGGCGGCGGTCGGCGACCATGCGCCGAGCAAGACGATGGCGGGCGACCCCATCCTCGAGCATCTCCAGACCCGCAAGGAGTTTTTCGAGTTCGCGGGTGGCGCGTTACAGCACGACGCCGCCTTCCTGCTGGTGTTGAACCCCGACCAGCTCTCGGTCAACGAGACGGCGCGAACCCTCGACAGCCTCCGGACCAGCGACCTCACGGTCAAGGGGCTCATCGCCAACAAACTCACGCCCGAACCCGACGCCGACGAGGACGGCCGCGGCGCCCGGTATCTCCGAGAGCGCGTGGCGACCGAACGGGACCGGCTCGACCAGGTGCGCGAGTCGCTGGCGCCGCCGCTGCTCGCCGAGATCGCGTTCCGCTCCGAGGAAGTGCGGGGGGACCTCCTTGTCGACGTGGCCGAAGAACTCGACCTCGGTGTCGGCGTCGAGTCGCCGACGTTCGTGGGATCTGAGTGACGGAATCAACGGTACTGGCCCGTAAGCCCAATGTTTAAGGCGATTTTTCGTTATGCTCTACGGTGAGGAGCAACTGATGACACAAGTAATCTGGCTCGTGGCCGCCGTACTGGTAACGTTCACACTGGGGTACGTTGGGTACTCCCGGTATCTCAGCCGCTTCGTCGAAATCGACGACTCGCGGGAGACGCCGGCGCACAAGTACGAGGACGGACAGGAGTACGTCCCGTCGAAGAAACCGGTGTTGCTGGGGCACCACTTCTCGAGTATCGCCGGCGGGGCGCCCATCGTTGGCCCGATAACCGCGGGCGCCATCTGGGGATGGCTGCCGGCGCTGCTGTGGGTCGCCATCGGCAACCCGCTGCTGGGGGCGGTCCACGACTTCGTCTCGCTCAGCAGTTCGATGCGACACGAGGGGCGGTCCATCGGCTACATCATCGGGCAGTACATCGGCGAACGGGGCAAGAACATGCTCCTGTGGTTCGCCTTCCTGACCATCATCCTCGTGGTCGCGGTGTTCGCCCTCGTGGTCGGCATCGTGCTGAACGCGTACCCCCAGACGGCGACCGCGAGCCTCGTCTACATCGCGCTCGCGTTCGTGTTCGGGGTGTATCTCTACCAGTTGAACGGGCCGTTCATCCCCGGCACCATCCTGTTCGTCGCCGGCGTGTTCGCCGGCGTCTGGGTCGGCATCCAGTATCCGCTCGCGCTGTTCGAACTCGCCGAGGGAAGCCACCCCGCGGGAACCATCGTCCTGTTCAACGGCGCGGGGTCGTGGGTGCCCGGCGCGGGCGCACTCGGCGGGAACACCGCGGCGTGGATTCCCGTCATCCTGGTGTACGCCGCTGTCGCGAGCGCGCTCCCCGTGTGGGTGTTGCTCCAGCCCCGTGACTACCTCTCGTCGTTCCTGCTGTACGCGGGGGTCGGCGGATCTGTCCTGGCTATCATCGTCGGAACGCTGCTGGGGACGGCCGCCGAACCGCTGGTGGTCGCCGACTCGCTCAGCGCGTACCAGGGCTTCCTCGGTCACCCCGATGTCTCGCCGTATCCGCTGTTCCCGCTGCTGTTCGTCACCATCGCCTGTGGGACCATCAGCGGCTTCCACTCGTTGGTGTCCTCGGGGACGACGGCCAAACAGTTGGACAAGGAGAGCGACGCTCGCCTCATCGGCTACGGCGGGATGCTCGGCGAGGGCCTGCTCGCCGCCGTCGCGCTCTCGACGCTCGCGGTGGCCGGCCTCCCCGACACCTCGGGTGGCATCGGCGCCGCGCTCCCGAACTTCGCGACCGGTGGTGGGACGATCCTCACCAGTTTCGGCATCCCGGCCGAGTACGGGGCGCCGTTCATGGCCCTGGTGCTCGTGAGTTTCCTCCTCACCTCGACCGACACCGCGGCGCGGCTCGGGCGTTACATGATGGAGGAAATCGTCGGCTTGCCCGACAACCGGACCGACACGGGGCTGTCGGGTGGCTTCGGGTCGTTCGTCCGGGGGCGCTACACCAACCCCATCCTGCAGATCGTGCCGGCGTACCTGATGGTCGTCTCGGGCGAGTGGGCCACGCTGTGGGCGCTGTTCGGCGGCGCGAACCAGCTGCTCGCCGCGCTCGCGCTCCTGACGGCGACGGTGTGGCTAGCCAACTGGGACGCGTCCAAGCAGCTCATCAGCACCGGCGTGCCGATGGCGGTGATGGTGAGTATCACCGTGCTCGCGCTCGCCTGGCTGGCGTTCTACGAGAACCTGTATCTCAACCTCATCCAAGGGGGTGCCGGGTCGCTCAGTGCACAGGTGTCCGCCGCGGTCCAGATGGTGCTCGCGGTGGTGCTCATCGTGCTTGCGCTGTCGCTCGTCCGAATGGGCTATCGGAACATCAAGGCGGTCAGACGCCCCGAGAGCGGCGTCGGCACCGAACCCGGCGACGACTAGCGCCAGAACCGGCGGGCGATGCGGGAGAGCAGTCCCGGTGACTCCCGCTCCACGGCCGCCCAGAGGGCGAACGCGTCGGCGATATCGGCCGCCTCGCTGGCGATCAGCGTCTCCGCCTCGGGGGCGACGACGACGAGATTGAGTTCGTAGTGGCCGTGGTAGCCGAACGTGAGGAGCGTGCGGTCCCGGAACCCGTCGACGTAGTCGGCCACCGCGTCGGGAACCGTCTCGCTGACGGCGACGAACGTAACGTCGGTCCGATAATGCTCCTCGTCGGGCGTGACGCGCTCGTCGGCCACGTCATGGCCCACCTCGACAAGACGCTCGAGTTCGGCGACCGTCGGCTCGGCGACGCGTTTCACGAAGAGATACTCCTCGG
This sequence comes from Haloplanus sp. XH21, assembly GCF_023276355.1. Taxonomy (NCBI): domain Archaea; kingdom Methanobacteriati; phylum Methanobacteriota; class Halobacteria; order Halobacteriales; family Haloferacaceae; genus Haloplanus; species Haloplanus halobius. The sequence goes on along the minus strand of NZ_JALLPL010000001.1, from coordinate 721,092 downwards.
CCTCGTGGTCGGCGTACGAAAGCGCGGGGTGGAAGAACTGCTTCTGGCTGAGCACGCGCATCTCGCCGTAGAGGTCCCACCGCTCGCCGGCGGCCGCGTGGTCTTTCTCCAGATCGTAGTTGTACATCAGGCGGTCGCTCACGCGGTCGAGATACGGGTCCGACTCCCAGTAGGGGACGTTCTCGACGATTTCCGCGGGGAGGTCGTCCTTCGGAACCGCGCCGTCGGCGCCAGCGTCGTCGCTCATGGTCGCCGCCGGTGGCGCTTGGCGGTCGGCGAGGCGGACCCCGTTCCGGATGCGACGGAAGCGGTCATTCTCAGGGCTCGTAGGCGTGGGCGTCGTCGCTCGCGGGCGGTGCGCCGATGGCGATGACATCGACCGTCTCGTCGGCGTCGGCGGGGTTGTACGCCCGCTGTGGGCTGTCGGGGTCGACGGCGAAGAGGCCGTCCTCGGCGATTTCGAAGGGTCCCTCGGGCGTCTCGACATGGAGCGTGCCCGAGAGGACGTAGAACGCCTCCTCCTGTTCGTCGTGGTAGTGATAGGCGAGGGGAAGCTGTTCGCCCGGGTCCGCGGTGAAGCGGTTGAGCGCCATCTGCGAGAGGCCGGCGGCGTCGGCGAGACGGCGGAGCGTGCAGGGGCGGTCCGGTTCGGGAGCGACTTCGTCCGTGTCGACGACGGTGTAACCCATACGCGCCGAGAGTCGTGGCAGCGCAAAAAGCTCGTCGTCACGGGGGGCACGGGAAGGTTTAATCGAGTCGTGGCCCTATATGCGAGCACGATGGGCGGAAAAGGAACCGAAGCGTGTGGCCGGTGTGCGATGAGTTCGGTCGTCGACGCCGCGACGGAAGACGGTGGGGACCGCGACCCGTTCGCTGGCGACCGCATCGAGGTCGCAGAGCGCGACCTCCGGACCGTCTCGCCGGCGGCGTGGCTGGGCCGGGTCAAGCGGCGCCTCGACGCGTTCGCGACCCGTCTGACGTACGGCCGGTAGCACGGAACCGTTTTGTACGCAGACACCGTGGGAGTCTGACGAGCGATGGAAGAGAGCGTGTCCGGATTCAAACGCCGGGGGACGTGGGCGGAAATCGTCGAACACGGCGAGCGGATCACGCAGGCGCTCCGTGAAGCCGGTGCCGACAGCGACGCCTTCGAGGAGTGGGACGAGTGGCGGCCGAAGTCCCACGAACGCCTCGGCGAGGACGTGAGCGAAAAGACCGCCGAAAAGGCGAGCGTCGGCGAGGGCGAAGGCGAAAAAGCCGGCAAGGAGCCCGAAGAGGACCTGCGAACGGCGGGCGAGAAGCTCTCCGAGTCATACGAGCGCGTCGAGAGCGGCGAGACCGGGAGCGCCGTCGAGCGCTGGCAGGACTCCATCAACTACGTCGCGCGCGCCGCCGACTCGGCGGGGCGGAAGGCGCTCCGCGCCGTCGAGGACACCGTCTACCAGAAGGTGATGACCCAGCTCGCGCCCTACTACTTCGACAACGAACTCGTGAGCGCGAACGTCCAGAAGACGGCCCGCGGCGGCGACGAGGACCAGTTCATCTTCGAAGTGAACATCAACGACGACGAGTTGAAGGAAGCGGTGAGCGAGCGCCTCGCCGACTATGAGAGCGCGGTCGACCGCTGGCACGTCGCCACCGAGAAGGAGACGGCCGTCGCCGAGGCGGCCGAGGGCGTCGAACCGCCGCGCACCGACGGCGAGTCGAAGTCGACGACCAACTAACCGAACACCACATCTATCCCCGTCATCCACGAAAGAAGCGTATGCGCGTCGAATTCGACCGCGATACGTGTATCGGGATGTTCCAGTGTGTCGACGAGTGGGCGGCGTTCGAGGAGAACCGCGACGACGGCAAGGCCGACCTGCAGGACGCGACCGAGACGGAGCCGGATCTGTTCGTGCGAGAGGTGCCGGACGGCGCGGAACTCGACGCGGAGTTCGCCGCGCGCACCTGCCCGGTCGACGCCATCCGGCTGTACGACGACGACGGCGAGCGGATCGTCTGATTTCACTTCCACTGCGGTTCGCCAACCCTTAACCGCGACGACGCCGAACAACGGCCGATGGCGGCCACCGACGAGGGCGAATACGTCGAACATCCGCTGCTCGCGCCGGGGTTCATCGAGCAGCGTCGCTACCAGCGCCAGCTTGCCGACACCGCGGGCGACGACAACACGCTGGTCTGTCTCCCGACCGGTCTGGGCAAGACGACGGTCAGTCTGCTCGTGACCGCCGACCGCCTCCACACAGTCGGAGGAACGGCGCTCTTTCTCGCCCCGACGAAGCCGCTCGTTCAGCAGCACGCGACCTTCTACCGCGAGGCACTCACCATCCCCGACGACGAGATCACGGTCTTCACGGGCGACGTGCGCCCGGACGACCGGGCCGCGCTGTGGGATGACAGCCGCATCGTCATCGCGACGCCACAGGTCGTCGAGAACGACCTCATCGGCGGGCGAATCTCGCTGGCCGACGTGACACACCTCACCTTCGACGAGTGTCACCGCGCGACCGGCGACTACGCCTACGTCTACATCGCGGAGCGCTACCACGCCGACGCTGAGAACCCGCTCGTGACCGGGATGAGCGCCTCGCCCGGCGGCGACGAGGAGGCCATCCTGACCGTCTGTGAGAACCTCGGCCTGACCGAGGTGGCGGTGATGACCGAAGACGACGCCGACGTGGCGGCCTACACCCACGACACCGACGTCGAGTGGGAGCGGGTGACCCTCCCCGACTCGGTGATCGAGATTCGTGACGCGATAAACGAGGTCATCACCGATCGTCTGGAGCAGTTGAAAGAGCTCGGCGTGACGAACACGACGAGTCCGGACCTCTCGCAGCGCGACCTGAATCAGATGCGCGGGGAGCTACAGCAGCTCATCGACGCCGACCAGTCGGAGGGGTACGAGGGGATGTCGGTCCACGCGGAGGTGATGAAGCTCCGGCGGGCGGTCGAACTCGCGGAGACGCAGTCGGTGGAGTCGCTACGGCGGTATTTCGAGCGCCAGCGCAACGCCGCCCGGTCCTCCGGAGCGTCGAAGGCGAGTCAGCGACTGGTCTCCGAACCCAAGGTCCGGGAGGCGATGCGGAAAGCCGAGGCGTTCGACGATCTGCATCCCAAGTTCCGCCAGACGCGCGTGTTGCTGGCCCAGACCCTCGGCATCGGCGGCGGCGAGCGCGTCATCGTCTTCACCGAATCCCGGGACACGGCCGAAGCGCTCACCGACTTCCTCTCGGAGAGTTTCGACGTGCGGCGGTTCGTCGGCCAGGGCGACAAGGAGGGCTCGGACGGCATGACCCAGAAAGAGCAAGGGGAGACCCTCGACGCCTTCCGGGCGGGCGAGTTCGAAGTGCTCGTCTCCACCTCCGTCGCCGAGGAAGGGCTGGACGTGCCGGAGGTCGACCTCGTGCTCTTCTACGAACCCGTGCCGACGGCCATCCGGTCGATCCAGCGAAAGGGCCGGACGGGGCGACAGGAGGAGGGTCGTGTCGTCGTTCTCATGGCCGAGGACACGCGCGACGAGGCCTTCTTCTGGATTTCGCGGCGCCGCGAGAAGGAGATGGAGTCCGAACTGGAGAAGCTGAAAGGCGTCGCCGACGAGGTGGAGGAGGAACTCGTCGACTCCCAGACGGCGCTCGATTCGTTCGATGGCGACGCGGCAGCCGATAGCGCGGACGGCGACGCCGATACCAGAAGCGCCACCACGGACGACCCCGCGACCCAGCCCGGTCTCACTGAGTTCGACGCGGGAGACGAGGCGAGCGGGGACGGCGCTGCCGCCGACACCGACGACGGCGTCGTCGCCACCGCGGACGCCGACGACGACGCGGTCGAAATCGTCGTCGATCAGCGAGAGCTCGATTCGGCCATCGCGCGCGACCTCTCGACGCGCGAGGGGATCGAGACGCGGCTGGAGACGCTGGCGGTCGGCGACTACGTCGTGTCGGACCGCGTGGCGGTCGAGCGCAAGAGCGTCTCCGACTTCCTGGACACGCTCACCGGCGGCGACCGGTCGCTGTTCGATCAGGTGGGCGACCTCGCACGGCATTACGCCCGTCCGGTCGTCCTGATCGAGGGCGACGGACTCTACGAGGAGCGCAACGTCCACCCCGACGCCATCCGCGGCGCGCTCGCGTCGCTCACGGTCGATTTCGACGTGAGCGTGCTCCGAACCGACGACGAGGGCGACACCGCGGACCTGCTGGCCGTCCTCGCCGGCCGCGAACAGACCACGCGCGACCGGGCCGTCAGCGTCCATGGCGAGAAAAGCGCGAAGACGCTGGCCGAACAACAGGAGTACGTCGTCGGCGCCATCGCGGACATCGGGCCAGTGACGGCGCGGTCGCTGCTGGAACATTTCGGCAGCGTCGAGGCTGTGATGACCGCGAACCAAGACAATCTCAAGAACGTCGACGGCGTGGGAGAAGTCACCGCCGAGCGCATCCGAGACGTCGTCGGTAGCGACTACTGACGGAGGGCCGCGATGGTCTCGGCAGCCTCGCGCGCGGCGGCGAGCAGTTCCTTGGCCCGGCGCGGATCGTCCGTTTCCTCTGCCGCCTGCGCGTATCGAACGAGTGTCCGCGAGAGCGACGCCTCGGCCGTGGCGAGCGGCGAGTCCTGATCGGGCGTCGCCGTCCGGTCGCTCGCAGCGCCGCCAGATACCCGTTCGTCGACATCGGATCGTTGCTCGCCGGCGGTCCGGCGCTGGGTCGGTTCGGGTTGCGATGGCTGTTCGACCCCTTGGGCGTCCGCCTGCGGAGATGGTTCAGACGGCTTAACCGGTGTGTCCGCGTCGGCGGCAGCGTCGGCCGTCGACTCCTCGCCCTCCGCGTCAGCGGTCGCCGCCTCGCCAGCGGCCTGGCACGTCGGACAGAACTCGTTGCCGTCGTACCGGAAGATGGGATCGCCGCAGGTGTCGCAGTGGCTGTTGGTCATGGTCGCGCCCTGCAACAGCAGTTCGCTCATGCGCTGGGTGGCTTCCCGGCTCTCCTGGTCTGCCTCGTATTTCTCCCGGAGACGCTCGCGCTCGGCCTCCTTATCGAACTCACTCATGTCTCAGCGAAGGCGGCCGAGGTCGAAAAAGCCCACGGGGTCGGGTGAGGAGTGTCGGCGGTCCTCCGGTGCCGAAACGCTGGCGACGGTCGAAATTCGGTGTTCCGAAGCGTTTAATCGGAATCCCCGGCCATTGGTACGTGAAATGACGAAAGTGAGCATCATCGGCGCCGCCGGGACGGTCGGTGCCGCGACGGGGTACAACATCGCGCTCCGCGACATCGCGGACGAACTCGTCTTCGTCGACATTCCAGACATGGAAGCGGAGACCGTCGGGCAGGCGGCCGACACGAACCACGGCATCGCCTACGATTCCAACACGGACGTCCGGCAGGGCGACTACGAGGCGACGGCGGGGTCCGACGTGGTGGTTATCACGGCGGGCATCCCCCGCAAGCCCGGGCAGACCCGCATCGACCTCGCGGGCGACAACGCGCCCATCATGGAGGACATCGGCTCCTCGCTCGCGGAACACAACGACGACTTCGTCACCATCACCACCTCGAACCCCGTCGACCTGCTGAACCGTCACCTCTACGAGACGGGCGACCGCGACCGGCACAGCGTCGTCGGCTTCGGCGGCCGACTCGACTCCGCGCGCTTTCGCTACGTGCTCTCTCAGCGCTTCGACGTGCCGGTCAAGAACGTCGAGGCGGCGATCCTGGGCGAACACGGCGACGCGCAGGTGCCCGTCTTCTCGAAGGTCCGTGTCGACGGCCGCGACCCCGAGTTCACCGCGGCCGAGCGCGAGGAAATCCTCGGCAACCTGCAGGAGTCCGCGATGGATGTCATCGAGCGCAAGGGCGCGACCGAGTGGGGACCGGCAACGGGGGTCGCCCACATGGTCGAGGCCGTGCTCCGCGATACGGGCGAGGTGCTGCCCGGCAGTGTCGTCCTCGACGGGGAGTACGGGTACGAGGACACCGCGTTCGGCGTTCCCGTCAGACTCGGGGCGAACGGCGTTGAGGAAGTCGTCGAGTGGGACCTCGGCGACTACGAGGCCGACCTGATGGACGAGGCCGCCGAGAAACTCTCCGAGCAGTACGACGAAATCGCCTGACGTTTATGCCGGATGAGGCGACCAACCGCCCCGTGACCTGACGCCCAGTCGTGGGGCGGTCGCGGGTGTGCGGCGCCACGTCCCACGAACTCGCGGTTGGCGCCGCCTGCTCGCTCCTCGACACGGACGGATCGTCATGCCTGTTTCCCGGCGGTCACCGACCGTCGGAACTGACGGACGATCGGCCGACTCACAACCGCCGCGCTAGCGACTCGGCGGTTTTCTCGCCGACGCCCGCGACATCCTCCAGGTCCGCCGCCGACGCGTCTCGAACGTTCTCGACGCTGCCGAACCGTCGGAGGAGACGACGCCGGGTCTCCGGACCGACGCCCGGCACGTCGTCGAGCGCCGTCGACACGTCGTCACGGACCGTCCCGTGGTACTGGACGGCAAAGCGGTGGGCCTCGTCGCGAACCCGCTGGAGGAGGCGGAGGTGTGGCGCGTCGTCATCCCAGTCGTGGACGCCGTCGGGCGTCACGACCCGTTCTTCGGCTTTGGCCAGGGCCACTGCCGGCACGTCCCAGCCCGTCTCCGCGAGGGCGTCGCGCGCAGCGGCGAGTTGCCCGTCGCCACCGTCGATGAGAAGGAGGTCCGGATCGGGGCGATCGTCCGCGCCGTCGACGGCCCTGACGGCCCGCCAGCGCACGAGTTCGCGCATGTTCGCGTAGTCGTCGTTGCGGTCGGTGAGTTTCTTCCGGCGATACGCTGACTTCTCGGCGCTGCCGTCGGCGAAACAGACGTTGCTGCCGACGACGGCCTTGCCGCCGGTGTGGCTCACGTCGAACCCCTCGATGCGTTCGGCGCTGTCGAGTCCGAGAGCAGCGGCGAGACGGGCGGCACCGTCGTCGTCGCCCGTCCGGCGGCGGGCGTTCTTCAGCGCGAGGTCGACCAGTTTCGCCTCGCGGCCGGCGCCAGGCACGCGCACGGCGACGCCCTCGGTTTCGAGCCACGAGACGACGTCCGGATCGGTCGGACGTTCCGAGCAGATGACGGCGTCGGGTAACTCACGGTCGGCGTAGTACTGGGGAATGAAGGCATCGAGGAGTGCCCCGATTCGCTCCTCCTCCTCCGGGGCGTCGAGTCGGTGCCGCGACCGGTCGACGAGTTGGCCGCGTTCGCTGTGGAGACGGGCCACCGTCGCTCGATCTCCCTCGACGACGGCGCCAAGGACGTCGACCGTGCGCTCGTCGCTCGGCGTCGACACCGCGTCGCCGCCGTCGCCGTGGAACGATTCGACGGTCTCGAGCCGGTCACGAAGGTTGGCGGCGCGTTCGAACGACTGTGCCTGCGCCGCCGCCTCCATCTCCCGGCGGAGCGGATCGGCCAGCGCACCTGTCTCGCCCTCGAAAAACCGGACGGCTGCCCGCACGTCTTCGGCGTACGCCGCCTCGTCGATTTCGCCGGTGCAAGGGGCGCTACACAGACCCATCTCGTAATCGAGACAGGGACGATCACGGTCGCGATACTTGTGATCCGAACAGCCACGGAGGCCGTACGTCTCGCGGAGCGCCTTCACCACCGTCTCGACGCGTCCCTTGTCGGTGTAGGGACCGAACACCCGTGCGCTTTCGTCCGGGTCGCGCGTCACTTCGATTCGAGGGGCCGGGTGGTCGGTGAGTTGGACCAGCGGATAGGATTTGTCGTCCTTGAGCCGGACGTTGTACCGTGGCTGGTGGCGTTTGATGAGGTTCGCCTCCAGCAAGAGCGCCTGCGTCTCGGTGTCGGTGACCGCGATATCGATCCGGTCGGCTCGCTCAACCATCCGGCGAATGCGGTCGCTTCGGGGGTCAGTGTAGGACCGCACGCGGTCCCGGAGATCGACCGCCTTCCCCACGTACTGGACCGTCTCGCCCTCGTAGAAGAGGTAGACGCCGGGGTCGCGAGGAAGATCATTCGCGCGCTCGCGAACCGCGGTCGCGTCCATCACTGAGAACGTAGCGGCCGAGCGCAAATGAGCCTGACGCGTCGGACTCACAGGCGAGAGTATAACACCGTCACGGCCGTGTGTCGACGCATGGACGGGCGCCTGTGGCTGGTCGAGCGGACGTACGACGACAAGGGACTCATCTCGCTGGTGTACGCGACGACCGACGGCACCGCGGTGCGCCGTATCGAGCGAGCACCCATCGCCGTCGAGCGATCAGGCGGGGTAACCGCGGCTGTCGAGGCCGATCCCGACGTGCTCACGCCGGTCGAGGACAAAGCCCTGCAGGAGCGGTACGCGGCAGAGGCGACGCGAATGGCCGAGCGTCACGACCCCGAGGAGACCGTGTAGGCGAGCCAACCTAAACTCTTTAACCGGGACTGGCCCAACGGCTTCCCATGTCCGCAATCGAACTCGACGGCGTGACCAAACGGTTCGGCGATGTCACCGCCGTCTCGAACCTCGACCTCACGGTCCCCGAGGGCGAGGTGTTCGGCTTCCTCGGGCCGAACGGCGCGGGGAAGTCGACGACGATCAACATGTTGCTCGATTTCGTCCGGCCGACGGAAGGGCAGGTTCGCGTGCTCGGACTGGACGCGGGCCGCAACAGCGTCGCCGTCCGCCGGCGCACGGGCGTGCTGCCGGAGGGGTACGACGTGTATCACCGCCTCACCGGACGCAAACACGTCGAATTCGCCATGCGGTCGAAGGAGGTCGATGGCGATCCCGACGCAGTGCTGGAACGCGTGGGAATCGCGGACGCCGCCGACCGCAAGGCCGGGGGCTACTCCAAGGGGATGCGCCAGCGACTCGTCCTCGGGATGGCGCTCGTGGGAGAACCGGATCTGCTCATTCTCGACGAACCGTCGTCGGGACTCGATCCGGGCGGCGCACGCGAGATGCGCGACATCGTACGCGCGGAAGCCGACCGCGGCGCGACCGTCTTCTTCTCGAGCCACGTGCTGGGACAGGTCGAAGCCGTCTGTGACCGGGTCGGCATCCTCCGGGGCGGCGAACTCGTCGCCGAGGACAGCATCGAGGGACTCCGGGAAGCGGTGGGCGAGGACGCGACCCTGGTCGTCACCGTCGACGCAGCGAGCGAGAGCGACCTCGACGCCGTTCGCGCCCTCGACGGCGTGAGCGCGGCCACGACCGACGGGACGACGGTCACCGTCTCCTGTGATCCGGCCTCGAAGACCGCCGTCATCGGCGCACTGGAGGACGCCGGCGTGACGGTCGAGGACTTCCAGACAGAGGAAACCTCGCTGGAAGATCTATTTCTCGCGTACACCGAAGGGGAGGCGGTGTCGGCATGACGTGGAGCGCCGTGGCCCGGAAGGACTTCGAGGACGCCATCCGGTCGCGGTGGCTGTGGGGGCTGTCGGTCGTGTTCGTACTCGTCTTCTCGTTCCCGGCGGTCGTCCGCCTGTACTCCGGCGACCTCGGCGGGCCACAGAACAGTTCCGGCATCGTCCAACTCGTCATCTTCTTCATGAAGGAGGCGACGGCCATCGTCGTTCCCCTGACCGCGGTGGTGGTCGCCTACGCGTCGATAACCCGCGAGCGCGACTCGGGAACGATGAAGCTCCTGCTGTCGATGCCCCACTCGCGGACGGACGTCGTCATCGGCAAGTTGGTGGGCCGGAGCGCCGTCATCGTCGTGCCGGTGTTGCTCGGCTTCCTCGTGTCCATCCTCCTGCTGATTCCGGGGTCGTCGGCGCTCGACTGGCTGACGTACGTGCAGTTCGCGTTGTTGACCGCGTTCCTGGGCGTGGTGTTCGTCGGCATCTCGGTCGGCATCTCGGCGGCGGCGAACGGCAATCGACAGGCCATCCTGGGGAGCGGGGGCGCGTTCGCGCTGTTCTGGTTCGGTTGGGACTTCCTGTCGAACCGCCTGGTCGACGGGGCCATCGCCCTCCTCGGCGACGTCGGCGTCGACGTGGCGACGGCGACGCGCTATGAGATAGTGCTGTTGCTGAAACTGCTCAACCCGATTCAGGCGTACAAGACGCTCGTCGACGCCCTGTTCATGTCGGCACTCAATGCGCGTTTGCAGATGTTCGGGTTCTTCCTCGGCATCGACCCGCGGGCCCGAGAGGCGCTCGGCTCGTCGCTGTCGGTTATCTACGGCGACGTCGCCACCGTCGTGTACATGCTCCTCTGGCTGGTGGTGCCCATCGCCGTCGGCGCCTTCGTCTTCCAGAGCACCGACCTCTAGGCCGTCACAGGTCCGCCACGTCCTCGATGGCGTCGGTCAGGGCTTCGATGCTCTCGACGGTGTGTTCGCCCATGTGGCCGATGCGAAACGTCTTCTCGCCGAGTGTGGAGCCGTAGCCGTTGGAGAAGACCATATCGTACTGCTCGGAGACGGCGTCGATGGTCGCGGCGATGTCGATACCGCGCGTGTTCGCGATGCAACTCACCGTCTGGGACTCGTAGCCCGCCTCGGGGAAGAGATCGAAATGCTCGCGGGCCCACTCGCGGGTGTATTCGGCCATCTCCCGGTGGCGCCGGGCGCGGGCCTCGTGGCCCTCGTCGAGCATCCGTTTCATCTGCGCGCGGTAGGCCAGCATGATCGGAATCGCCGGCGTGGAGTGGGTCTGTCCCTTCCGATCGTAGTAGTCGAGGGTGCGCTGGAAGCCGCCGTACCACGACGCGGAGTCCGTCTCGAGTTCGCGCTCGTAGGCGTCGTCGCTGACGACACAGACGGCGAGGCCCGGCGGCATGGCGAAGGCCTTCTGAGTCGACGCGAAGATGACATCGATGTCGTGGGCGTCGATGTCGACGTAGTCGCCGCCCAGCGCCGACACCGCGTCGACGACGAAGTAGGTGCCGGGATACTCCGCGACAACATCGCCAATCTCCTCGATCGGGTTCCGAACGCCGGTCGAACTCTCGTTCATGACGCAGGTGACGACGTCGTAGTCGGCGTCGTTACGTTCGAGTTCCGCCCGGATATCGTCGGGTTTGACCGCCTCGCCCCACGCGTATTCGAGTCGGTCGACGGTCTTTCCCAACCGCTCGGCGACGTTGGCGTGGCGCTCGCTGAAACTGCCACAGGTCGGCACGAGCATCCGGTCGTCGACGAGGTTGAGCGTGGAGGCTTCCCAGAACTCCGTCCCCGATGCGGTGAGGATGATGACATCGTTGTCGGTGCCGAGGAACGTCTTCGTGTCCTCGACGATGGTCGTATAGAGATCCGTCATCCGGTCCATGCGGTGACCGAACATGGGTTCGCACATGGCCTCGATGACGTCTGCGCGCACCTCGGTCGGCCCCGGGATGTACAGCGTCTTGTCGGGATAGTCGTCCCTGTATTCGCGTGTTTCGGGCATTCGAGCCACCTCGATGTGAAAGACGGGGGCGCGAGATGGCATGGAGCTTTTGGTGCCGGCCGCGGGCGCTCGTCGCGTAACTACCGGTTATAAGTTTCTCCAGGAATATGCATGATACACATGACCGACGGCTTTCATACCCGAAGCCTCCACGCCGGGCAGGAGCCGGACCCGGCGACGGGCGCACGGGCGCCTCCGATCTATCAGACCACCTCGTACGTCTTCGACGACGCCGAGGACGCCGCCGAGCGGTTCCGCCTCGACGTCGAAGACAACATCTACGCGCGGTTCTCGAATCCGACGACGCGGACCCTCGAACGGCGCCTCGCCTCGCTGTCGGGCGGGACCGACGCCGTCGCCACCGCGGCGGGGATGGCCGCCCTCGACGCCGGAACGAGCGTCCTCGCGTCCGCCGGCGACAACATCGTCGCCTCCGCGGATATGTACGGCGGGACGAGCACCTACTTCTCGAAGATGGCCTCGCGACGCGGTGTCGAGGTCCGCACCGTCGACACGCTGGACTACGACGCCTACGCCGAGGCCATCGACGAAAACACCGCGTTCGTCCACGTCGAGACCCTCGCCAACCCGTCGCTGGTGACGCCGGATTTCGAGCGCATCGCCGACATCGCTCACGACAACGCGGCGCCGCTACTCGTCGACAACACGTTCGCGACGCCCTACCTCTGTCGGCCGATCGAACACGGCGCCGACGCGGTCTGGGAGTCGACGACGAAGTGGATCCACGGGTCGGGCACGACCGTCGGCGGCGTCCTCGTCGACGGCGGTACCTTTCCGTGGGACCACCCCGACGCCGACTACCCCGAACTCGCGGGCGAAAATCCGGCTTACGGCTTCGATTTCACCGAGCGATTCGGCGACCGGGCGCTGGCGGCGGTCGCCCGCTACCGCTCGCTTCGCAGCCTCGGCAACGGCCAGTCGCCGTTCGACGCCTGGGTGACGCTGCAGGGCTCCGAAACGCTCCCCTTGCGGATGGACCGCCACTGCGCGAACGCGATGGCCGTCGCGGAGTTCCTGGCCGACCATCCGGCCGTCGACTGGGTGACCTACCCCGGCCTGGAGTCCCACGAGACCCACGACAACGCGAACGAATACCTCGATGGCGGCTATGGCGGCATGATCACCTTCGGCCCCGCCGGAGGGTACGAGGCCGCGAAAGACCTGTGTGAGACCGTCGAGATGGCGAGTTTCCTCGCCAACATCGGCGACGCGAAGACGCTCGTCATCCATCCGGCGTCGACCACGCACTCGCAGTTGACGGAGGAAGAACAGCAAGCGGCGGGCGTCACCCCCGACATGGTTCGCCTCTCGGTCGGTCTCGAAGACGTGGAAGACATTACGTCCGACCTCGAACGAGGGTTACGATGACCTCGGTCGAAAGCGGCACGCGCCACCTCGGCGAGTTCGAGTTCGAATGCGGGGAGTCGATCGACGACCTGCAGGTGGCGTACGAAGCCTACGGCGAGTTCGAGGCCGATCCGGAGGGCGGCAGCAACGCGGTGCTGGTCTGTCACGCCCTCACCGGCAGTCAGAACGTCGCCAGCGAGGGCGTCGCGAGCACGGCCGGCCAGGCGCGGGCGTGGTGGAACGACATCGTCGGCGCGGGCAAGGCCATCGACACCACCGAGTATTACGTCGTCTGTGCGAACGTGCCCGGGTCGTGTTACGGGTCGTCAGGGCCGCCGGCGGAGAACCCCGAAACCGGCGACCCCTGGGGGACCGACTTCCCGCCCGTGACGATCGGCGACTGGACGCGTGCGCAGCGACGACTGCTCGACGACCTCGGCGTCGGCCGTCTGCACGCCGTCGTCGGCGGGAGCGCCGGCGGAATGAACGTCCTCGACTGGGCGGTGCAGTACCCCGACGATGTCAAGCGCATCATTCCGGTCGCGGCCGCGGCTCGCCTCGACTCGCAGTGTCTCGCCCTCGACGCCATCGCCCGCCGCGCCATCACGAGCGACGACGACTGGCAGGGCGGCGACTACTACGGCGGCGAAGCGCCGACCGACGGCCTGGCGCTCGCCCGACAGATCGGTCACGTGATGTACCTCTCGAAGCAGTCGATGGAGGAGCGGTTCGGCCGCCGGGCCGCGGGTCGCGACGCCGTCCGCTCGTTCCCCGCGGACCGCGCCGCGGGCTATTTCCCCTACCGCGAGGTGGAGTCCTATCTCGACTACCAGGCCGAGAAGTTCGTCGACCGGTTCGACCCCAACGCCTACCTCTATCTCACCCGCGCGATGGACGACTACGACCTCAGCGAGGGGTACGAGAACGACGCCGACGCCCTCGCGGCCTTCGAGGGCGAAGCGTTGATCATGTCGTTCACCGGCGACTGGCATTTCACCGTCGGGCAGTCAGAGTCGCTGGCTGAGGCGTGTCGCACGGCGGGCGTCCCGGTTGCCCACCACGTGGTCGAATCCGACCACGGCCACGACGCCTTCCTCGTCGAACCCGAGAAGGTCGGCCCGCCGCTCCGGGACTTCCTCGGCGAGGGGCTAGAGGGCCGGGCGATCCACGACACGGCCGAAGAGGAGGAGCCGGTCGAGACGGACGACTTCGCCCCGGTTCACAACTCGCTGTTCAGCGGCTAAGAGAGAGTATCGGTAGCCACGAGGATTTCGATACGCCAATCCGCACGCGCCGAGGGATCGGACCGCGTGCGAGCGAGTGGATCGGCGTTTTTTGCCGCCTCCGACGCGATAGCGCGCGAAATCTCTCGTGGATGGATATTTGTGATATATCGAGATAACTAATAACCAACTTTATTTAATTAATCGCGAACGTTAAGCGGTATCAAGCAACAATACCACAATAATTAATGGGAAAGAGCCGGGGGAGTTTGGACCGAAATGTCCGATAGAAGCGTTCGACGGCGTCAGTTCGTCAAGGCAGCGGGTGCAGCGGGAATCGTTGGCCTCGCCGGATGTTCCGGCGGTGGCGGCAGTGGCGGTGGAAGCGGCGACTCGATCCTCGTCGGAACCCTCGCTCCGTTCAGCCAGGGTCTCGGCTGGGTCGGGCCGAACGCCGCACGTGGCCGCGACGTTGCGCTCGCAGACATCAACGACGCCGGCCTTCTGGGACAGGAAGTGGAGATCAACGAGCAAGACACGGAGACGACCCCACAGGCAGCGATTTCGGGGTTCAACACGCTCGACGAGGCCGGCGTGGTGGCCACGCTCGGCCCGTCGAGCAGCGTGATGCCGAACCTTTTCCAGCCGATCCGGGACGCGGGGCTGCCGACGCTTTCGGTCTCCGCGGGGACGACGCAGATGGACGACGTGGGGGGTCCCGACGAATACCTGTGGCGGACGGTGCCGAGCGACGCCATCGCCGGACGGGCACAGGGGCAGTACGCGCTCACGAACGACTACAACACGATGGCGGTCACGTACAAGGACGACAAGGGATCACAGAGTTTCTCGACGGCCGTCGCCGACTACTTCACCTCGCAGGGCGGCGAGCAGGTGGCCGACGTGGCGCTCGGGATCAACGCCGACTCCTACCGGAGCGAGATCCAGGAGATCGCCGACGCCGAGCCTGACGTCATTTCCATGACCGCCGGGACGGAGGTGTCCGCGCTGTTCATGCGCAACTACATAGAGGCTGGCCTAGACATCCCGATTTTCATCGGCAACGACGTGGTCACGGCGGACTTCATCGAGCGCATCGGTCCCGACGTGATGGCGGAGGCGCCCATCTTCGGCCAGGCGCCCGCTCCCGGTCCGTCGTACGACTCGTTCGCGGAGCGCCATCAGGAGATGCACGGGCAGGCCCCCGGCACCTTCACCGCGGCCGGTTACGACGCGATGAACCTCATCGCGCTGGCAGCCCAGCGGGGCGGCGAAGCGACCCGCGAGGCGATCACGAACAACATCAATCCGGTCGCTCGTCCCGAGGGAACCGAGGTGACGACGTTCTCGGAGGGGAAGGAAGAACTCGAGGCCGGCAACGAAATCAACTACCAGGGCGCCTCGAACCCGCAGGACTTCGACGAGGACGGCGATCCGGTCGGGCCGTTCTCCGTCCTCGAAGTCGAGGACGGCGAGTGGACCGCAGTGACGACGTTCTCGGCCGAAGAGCTCACCGCTTGAGACGGTCATCGCCGACCGTTTTTCACCGGAATATCAACCATACACAACATATCAAATCATGGCACTCGTAGACCTCCTGTTGGTCGTCGGCATCATCGCCGGCATCTACTCGTTGTTAGCGATCGGGATGAATATGCACTGGGGCGACACCGGGCTGTTGAACTTCGCGCACGCGGCCTTCTTCGCGGTCGGTGCGTACACGTCCGCGATCCTCACGACACCGCCGGCGACGGGCGATCTGGCGACACGGGTCGTGGGGTTCAACTTCCCCATCGTCGTTGGCCTGATCGCCGGCACTGCCCTCGCGGGAGTCACCGGCCTGCTGATCGCCACGACGAGCGTCCGCCTGGAAGGGGATTACCTGGCGATGGTGACGCTGAGTTCCGCGGAACTCATCCGATTGATGATCCACAACGAGGCGTGGCTGACGACCGGCGCACAGACGTTGAAGAACATCCCACGACCGCTCGATGGCGCGGTTCCGGTCAGCTACGACCTCTTCTACTTCGTCCTCGTGTGGGCCATCGTCGGCGTGTGTTACCTGCTGTTCACGCGGCTCTCACACAGCCCGTTCGGCCGGGTGCTCCACGCCATCCGCGAGAACGACGACGTCCCGCTCGCCCTCGGCAAGAACATCACCATCTTCAAGCTGAAATCGTTCGGCATCGGCGCCGCGGTCGCCGGACTCGCGGGCGGGCTCTGGGCACACTACGTCTACGCCATCTCGTCGATCATGTTCCTGCCCAGCATCACGTTCCTGATCTGGGCGGCGGTCATCATCGGCGGGGCCGGGAGCTACGGTGGCGCGATCCTGGGCGCTACCGTCATCGTGTTCCTTCGTCAGATCACGCGGTTCATCCCCGGTGACGTACCGTTCGGCGACCAGCTCGCATACATCCGCCTGATGATCGTGGGCGTGGTGTTGATTCTCGTCCTCTACTACCGGCCGGAGGGACTGCTCGGCGATGCCGAACGACTGCAGGCTGGTACTTCGGAGTGATCACTGATGGTACTCGATCCACAACTCATCTGGAACGGACTGGTCGTCGGAAGCATCATCGCCGTCTCGGCGCTCGGACTGACGCTCATCTTCGGGATCCTCAACTTCATCAACATCGCGTACGGTGACTACATGGCCGCCGGCGCGTACGTCGCCTGGGCGGTCAACGCACAGGTGGGGCTCCCGCTCGGCGTGGCCATCGTCGTCGGCATCCTCACCATGTCGGTCGGTGCGGTTGCCCTCGACAAGCTCGTGTTCCAGCATTTCCGCACACGGAGCCCGATCACGCTGCTCATCGTCTCCATCGGACTGGCCTTCATCATCCGGAACTTCATCCGCGCGATTTGGGGGCCGAGCGGCCACTTCTACGAACTCCCGATGGAGGCCAATCCGTCGTTCGCGGGCGTCAGGTTCAGCGTCGAGCAGGTGGCGATCATGGTCGTGAGTATCCTGTTGCTGCTCGGCGTGTACGTCCTGCTTCGGCGGACCCGCATCGGCATCGCGATGCGAGCGGCGTCCGACGACCGGATGCTCTCGCGCATCCGCGGTGTCGACACCGAAAGGATCGTGTTGTACGTCTGGCTGATCGGCGGCGCCATCGCTGGACTGGGCGGCATCATGCTCGGCCTGGATGCGCAGATTCGGCCGAACATGGGCTTTACCGCCCTGATCCCGATCTTTGCGGCGGTCATCCTGGGCGGCATCGGTGATCCCAAAGGCGCCGTCGCCGGCGGATACACCATCGGCGTCGCACAGGAGGTGAGCGTGGCCGTCATCCCGTCCGAATACAAGTTCGGTGTCGGGCTCCTGGCGCTCATCGTCGGACTGATCACCCGTCCGGACGGCCTGTTCGGGGAGGCAACACGATGACACTCCTGGAAGCTCGCAACCTCCGGAAGACGTTCGGCGGTATCGTCGCCGTCGACGACGTCTCCTTCGAGGTCGATCGCAAGGAGATCGTCGGCGTCATCGGTCCGAACGGCGCCGGCAAATCCACCACGTTCAAGCTGCTGACCGGGTTCCACCAGCCCGACGACGGGACGGTGGAGTTCGACGGCGAGAACGTGACGGACCTCGAACCCAACGAGCGTGCCCAGCGCGGCATGGTCCGAACCTTCCAGATCGCCCAGGAACTCACCGGGATGCGCGTGATGGAGAACATGCTACTCGCATCACAGAACCACCCCGGCGAGAAGGTGCTCGCGGCAGCGGCCAACACGGGCAGCGTCCGCGACCACGAGGAAGACGCCCGCGACCGGGCCGAGGAGCTGTTGAAGTTCCTCGAGCTCTGGGATCTGCGCGACGAGTACGCGGGGAACCTTTCCGGCGGCCAGCGGAAGCTGCTGGAGCTGGGGCGGGCGCTGATGGCGGAGCCGGATCTCCTGTTGCTCGACGAGCCGATGGCCGGGGTGAACCCCGACCTGACCGACCGGCTCCTCCAGCGCATCATGGAGCTACGCGACGAGCGCGACATGACGTTCCTCGTCGTGGAACACGACATCGAAGCGATCATGCGAATATCCGACACGGTTATCGGGATGCACGACGGCAAGGTGCTCTCGAAAGGGACGCCGGAGGAGGTCCAGTCCGACGAACGGATGCTCGAAGCGTATCTCGGAGGTGATGTCTAATGTTGCTCGAACTGGAGGATGTCGTCAGCGGCTACGGCGACGCGATCATCGTCCACGGCGTCGACATGGGCGTCGACGACGGCGAGATGGTCACGGTCATCGGCCCGAACGGCGCCGGCAAGTCCACGCTCCTGAAGACCATCGTCGGCGTCGTCGAGGCTCGGGAGGGAACGATCACGTTCGACGGCGACGACATCGCCGGCAAACCCCCGGAGGAAGTCGTCGAACACGGCATCTGCTACGTCCGGCAGGACGACAACATCTTCCCGAACCTCTCGGTCATGGAGAACCTGAAGATGGGGGCGTGGCCGGCCGAGGGTGAGGACTGGTTCGACTTCGACGAGCGCCTCGAGGAAGTGTACGAGCAGTTCCCGGTCCTCGAGGACCGCGCCGACCAACAAGCGGGCTCCCTCAGTGGCGGCCAACAGCAGATGGTCGCGATGGGGACCGCGATGATCCTCGATCCGGATCTGCTCGTCCTCGACGAGCCGTCGGCGGGACTGGCCCCACAGCTCGTCGAGGAGGTGTTCGAGAAGATCGTCGACATCAACGACGCCGGAACGACCGTGCTGATGGTCGAGCAGAACGCTCGGGCAGCGCTCAAGCGGTCCGATCGCGGCATCGTCCTCGACATGGGCGAAAACCGGTTCGAAGGCACCGGCGAAGAACTGCTCGGTAGCGAGGAAGTGGCCGAGCTCTACCTGGGAACCGACTGATCCGCCGGTCGTCGGTGTTCGTCACCGCGAGGTGACGACTCCCTCGAAACGAGGGGCCAATAGACTACTCGTCTCGTGTGGCCGATGCGTCAGTCGCTGGTGACCGCCGTCGGCGCCGCGGCGTCGGCAGTCGTCGCCGAGGCATTCTGTGGCACGTCGAGTCGGTGGTCGGCGAAATGCATGGCGACGGATCGAATGGAGACACAACCCCAGTAGGTGCCGTCGGTGTCGGCGTCTGGCCGACTGCCCGAGGAGTGTGGCGCCCCGCTGTCACCGGTGCCCCGAGGCGTCTCCGACGCCCCGCCGTCGACGACGAGGACCCGTTCGACGCCGTGGCGGCGCATCCGGTCGGCGACGGTCGACAGCGGCGTCAGGGGCGACGCCGTGATCGGCGGACTCGACATGAGTTCGGTCACCGACACCTCGTCGGTGGTCTCGGCGACCATCTCGACGAAGTCCGATTCGGTCACGACGCCCTCGATGCCCTCGTCCTCGACGACGAGGATGGGGACATCGGCGTCGCGTAGTTTCCGTGCCGCTTCCGTGGCCGACGCGTCGGGGGATACAGTGCGCCCGTATCCCGTCAGCGCCGCTTCGACTGGCGTGTTCGACATTGTGTCCGAACGGAGGGCCTCGACGCATTTTAATCTCTGTATAACCGTATGCATCCTCCTAATATTCATACCTATAACATGGAGGGCGTTCACACAGGTCCAAGGAAGGTTCAGCGTCGCGGGCGGTGGCGACGACGGGTCGCAGGAGTAGTGAGTCGGGGCGCGACGACGCGACGCGGGACCTAGTCGCCGGCCGCACGGATCGGAGAGTCCGTCGCCTCCACGGTCGTTTGTGGGCCGTTCCACTCGACCTCGATGCACGAGTCAGTGAGATGAGGCTCGACCGAGTCGATGGAGACGAACCCCCAGTAGGTGCCGTCGGTGTCGGCCTCCGGCCGACTGCTCGAGGAGTGTGTCTCGCTGTCACCGGCTTCGCCGGTTGGCGTCTTCGACGCCCCGTTGTCGACGACGAGCACCTGCTTGACACCGTGGCGATGCATCTTCTCGACGACGGTCGATACCGGCGTCAGCGGCGAGACGGTTACGGGCGAATCGGACATGATGGCCGAGACGGGAACCGGTTCGGCCGTTTCCGCGACCATCGCGACGAAATCGGATTCGGTCACGACACCTTCGACGCCTTCGTCCTCGACGACGAGGAGCGGAACATCCGGTTCGCGGAGCGTCTGTGCGGCCTCGGATGCGGGCGTCTCGGGAGCGACGGTGCGTCCGTAGCCAGTCAACGCGGCTTCGACGGCGGGTTCCATCATGATACGGTTTGGTGTGCGTGTGCTTACCACTTCAATCTCTGTATGTATGGCTCGTTAATCCTAATATTCCTAGCTCGCTTTAGAATTTATCTGAGTATAACACCGCGAACATCAATATTATTCCTAATCGAGTGCCCGATCGTCGAATCGACGCGTTCGGCGGCGGTTTTAGGGGAGTCGCCGTCGAAGGCGGATCCATGGCAGACGAAGACACGCGCGGATTCCACACGCGAAGCCTCCACGCCGGACAGGAACCCGACCCCGCGACGGGCGCACGGGCACCACCGATCTATCAGACCACCTCGTACGTCTTCGACGACGCCGAGGACGCCGCCCAGCAGTTCGCCCTCGAAAAGGAGGGGCACATCTACTCGCGGCTGATGAACCCGACCGTGGGGATGCTGCAGGAACGACTGGCGTCGCTCGAGGGCGGCGTCGGCGCCGCGGCCACCGCGTCCGGGATGGCCTCCCTCGACCTCGCGACCTTCCTGCTCGCGGAGGCCGGCGACAACATCGTCACGGCCTCGGCGCTGTACGGCGGGACGTACACGTATTTCACTCACTCCGTCGAACGCCGCGGGATCACGACCCGCTTCGTCGACACGCTGGATTACGAGGCGTACGCCGAGGCCATCGACGACGACACCGCGTACGTGCATCTCGAAACCATCGGCAACCCGGCGCTGGTAACTCCCGACATCGAGCGCATCGCCGACATCGCCCACGACCACGGCGTGCCGTTGTTCATCGACAACACGTTCGCGACGCCCTACCTCTGTCGCCCCGTCGAACACGGCGCGGATCTGGTCTGGAACTCGACGACGAAGTGGCTCCACGGCTCGGGATCGACCGTCGGCGGCGTCCTCGTCGACGGCGGCACTTTCGATTGGGGCGAGTACGCCGAGGACTACCCCGAAATCGGGCAGGCGAACCCGGCCTATCACGGCGTCAACTTCCACGAGACGTTCGCGCCCGCGGGCTTCACCTACGCCGCCATCGCCCGCGGCCTGCGCGACCTGGGTAACACCCAGTCGCCGTTCGACGCCTGGGTCACCCTCCAGAAACTGGAGTCGTTCCCGATGCGCATGGACCGCCACTGCGCGAACGCGATGGCCGTCGCCGAGCATCTGGAAGACCACCCCGACATCGAGTGGGTGAACTACCCCGGCCTGGAGTCCCACGAGACCCACGGCAACGCGAGCGAGTATCTCGACGGCGGCTACGGCGGCATGATCACCTTCGGCCTCAGCGAAGGCTACGAGGCTGCCCGCGAGACGGTGAACAACGTCGAACTCGCCTCCCTACTCGCCAACGTCGGCGACGCGAAGACGCTCGTCATCCATCCGGCGTCGACCACGCACCAGCAGTTGACGGAGGAAGAACAGCAAGCGGCGGGCGTCACCCCCGATATGGTTCGCCTCTCGGTCGGCTTAGAGGATGTCGAGGACATCATCGCCGACCTGGACCAGGCCATCGACGCCGCGACGTAACCGTCGGCGCGCCGCCCTACGCGTAGTCGAAGGCGTCGTCGAGGCGGTCTGCCGCCTGGGCGACGATGGTTCGAATCCGCGTTTTCTGGAGGTTCAGATCGGAGAAGCGACAGCCGAGGCGCTGAAGCGTCCGCTCGCTGCCTCGGAAGTCGTAGGTCGACCGGGCGAGTCTCCCCTGAGGGCACCGCGAGGTCACGACCACGGGAACGCCCGCCGATCTGAGGTCCGCCAGGGCGTCGGCGATCGGTTCGTTCACGTGGCCGGCACCGGTGACGGCGAGACAGACGGCCGAGGCGTCGGCGTGTGCCGACAGGTGCGAAGCGGACGCGTCGACGGTGACGTACACGGCGGCCACGTCGTTCGTGATACGACGGGGATCCGGGTCGAACGTCGGATCGGGATTCTCGGCGCGTCGCCGCCACGTGACGGCCTCTTCCTCGACGATGCCGAGCGGACCGAACTCGGGACAGGCGAACGTGTCCACCATCTGCGAGTGGGTCTTCGTCGCCTCCCTGGCGGGCAACACGCGCCCGGCGAACACGACCAGAACGCCTCTCCCAGTGGCGTCGGCGTCCAGCACGGTTCGGACGGACGCCAGCAGATTCGCGGGCCCGTCGGGACTGGGGAGCGACGGGTTCCGCATCGCGCCGGTGACGGCCACCGGCGTCGTCCCGTCGTAACACAGGTCGAGGAAGTAGGCCGTCTCTTCGAGGACATCCGTCCCCTGTGTCACGACGATGCCGTCCACCTCGGGGTCGGCGTCGAGGTCGCCGACGAGCGTCGCGAGGTCGACCATCTGCTCGACAGTGAAGTGGGGACTGGGGATGGTCGAGAACTCGACCGTCCGTAGGGCTACGTCGTCCAGAGACGGGACGGCGGCGACCAGTTCGGCACCCGAAAGGTCCGGCGCTGCGTCTCCGCCCTGTTCCTCGGTGGAGGCGATCGTCCCCCCGGTCGAGACGACGGCAACAGTCATACACGACGAGCGTCGGCGGAGGCGAAAAAGCCACCTGCTGTCGTCGCGTTCGGTGCTGGTCGCCCGCAGTCCTGTAGGACGGCTGCGCTGTTATCGTTCGGCGCCGAGCAGACCGTGCTCCGCGAACACGCGCCCGAGGCGGTCCATCGAGGCCACCACCACGTCGCAGGCGGGCCGCACCGCGGATTTGGGGAGAAAGCCGATGGAGAGACCGGCCACCTCCAGCATCGGCAGGTCGTTGGCGCCGTCGCCGACGGCGACGGTCCGGGACTGTGGGATATCGAGGTCGGCCGCCAGCGACTCCAGCGCTTCGTCTTTGGTGCCCTCGATCAGCGGGCCCGTCACGTCCCCCGTCAGATGGCCGCCGCTCGCGGGGAGGCGGTTGGCGACGAGGGTGTCGACGGTGACGCCCGCCCGGTCGAGCGCGCGTTCGACGCCGCGCTCGAAGCCGCCGGTGAGGATCGCCGTGTGGTGCCCGGCGTCGTTCAGGCGATCGATCAGGGCGGCCGAGCCGGGGCGCAACCGCACCTGGGCGAAGGCGTCGTCGGCGCGGTCCATCGATAGCCCCTCCAGGAGCGCCGCCCGTTCGCGCAGGCTCTCGGCGTAGCTGATCTCGTCGTTCATCGCCCGTTCGGTGATCGTTGCCATGCGGCCGGCGACGCCACACTGATCGCCCAGAAGGACCGTCATCTCGGAGTCCGAGAGCGTGCCGTCGAAATCGAACGCGACGAGTCGCATATCGGGTCGTCGCCGGCCGAGGATTTGAATCTCCCGCCCGGTCGTCTGGCAATATTTGCGTTTGGAAACGCTTAACAGCCGCCCTCGGGTCGGTTCGAGTATGAAGGTACTCGTCACGGATCCGATCGCTGACGCGGGGCTCGACCGCCTCCGCGACGCGGGCTACGAGGTGGAGACCGCCTACGGCGTCGAGGGGGAGGCGCTCCTCGACGCCGTCGCGGACGCCAACGCGCTCGTCGTGCGATCCGGGACGGACGTGACCGAATCGGTGTTCGAGGCGGCGCCCGACCTCGTCATCGTCGGCCGGGCGGGCATCGGCGTCGACAACATCGACATCGACGCTGCGACCGACCACGGCGTCATCGTCGCCAACGCGCCCGAGGGCAACGTCCGCGCGGCTGCCGAACACACCGTCGCGATGGCCTTCGCCACCGCGCGCTCCATCCCCCAGGCGCACGCTCGCCTGCGGGCCGGCGAGTGGGCGAAAGGCGACTACCTCGGGACGGAGCTCAACGGCAAGACCCTCGGCATCGTCGGCCTGGGCCGCGTCGGCCAGGAGGTGGCCCGCCGCCTCGGCTCGCTCGGGATGGAACTCGTGGCGTACGACCCCTACATCGGCGAGGAGCGGGCCGACCAGCTGGGCGCCGAACTCGTCGGGTTCGAGGCGTGTCTCGACCGCGCCGACTTCCTGACGGTGCACACGCCGCTAACCCCGGAGACGGAGGGGATGATCGCGGGCGACGAACTCGCCCGGCTGGAGGGCGGCTATCTCGTCAACTGCGCCCGCGGCGGCGTCGTGGACGAGACGGCGCTCGCCGCGGCCGTCGAGGACGGTACTCTCGCCGGCGCCGCCGTCGACGTCTTCGCCGACGAACCGGTCGGCCCCGACAACCCCCTGCTCGACGTCGACGACGTGGTCGTGACGCCCCACCTGGGCGCGGCGACGGAGGCCGCCCAGGAGTACGTCGCCACGAGCATCGCCGACCAGATCGTCGCGGCCTTCCGCGACGAACCCGTCGCGAACGCGCTGAACGCGCCGTCCATCGACGAGAGCGCGTTCCCCCGCGTCAGCCCCTACATCGACCTCGCGGAGACGGCCGGCAAAGTCGCCGCCCAGATGTTCGACGGCCGCATCTCGGAAGTCCGAGTGCGCTACGAGGGCGACATCGCCGACGAGGACGTCGAGTTCGTCACCGCGAGCGGGCTCAAGGGCGTGTTCGAACCGCTAGAGTGGCAGGTGAACGCGGTCAACGCGCCGAAAATCGCCGAGGAGCGCGGCATCGAAGTGACCGAGGAGAAGACTCGCCAGAGCGAGGACTTCCAGAGCCTCGTCACCGTCACCGTCGGCGACGGCGACGACGAAGTCGGCGTCTGTGGCACCCTCTTCACCGGTGACGACCCACGCATCGTCCGCATCGACGGCTACCGCGTCGACGCCGTCCCCCACGGCCAGATGCTGGTCGTGCGCAACTACGACCGGCCGGGCGTGTTGGGCCTCATCGGCACCGTCCTCGGCGACAACGACGTCAACATCGCAGGCATGTTCAACGGCCGCGAGACGGTGGGCGGCGAGGCGATGACGGTGTACAACCTCGACTCGCCGGTGCCAGCAGACGCCGTCGAGACGATCAAGGCCGACGAGCGCATCATCGACGTGAAACAGATCACGCTCGGGAACGGCGAGGGCGAGGACTAGCGACGAAAGGCGCGGGCGATGCGGGTCAGCGTGCCCGCCTCGGGCACCGAGGCGGTAGTCGTCTCGCGGTCTGCCGTCTCGGCGTCGGCCTCCGCGCGCTCTTGTTCCAGTAACCGCTCGTATCGCTCGACGATGCGTTCGTTCTCCCGACGCTGTTTCTCCACCGCGGCGCGGAGCGCCTCGTTTTCCCGCTCCAGTTCGGCGATGCGAGCGCGGGCGTCGGTGTCGTCGGTGCGCGCGGATCGGTGCGCGTCCGACGGCTCGTCGCGCCCGCTACTGACCGTGCCGGTCGGAAAGCCGCTGGGAGCCATGCGTGTGACACGTTGCCACGCGAGCAAAAACCCCCGTCAGACGGCCGTCCGACGGCTCCGTCTCGCAAGCTATACGTGGAAACCGACCGAATCGTCGCGTATGAGCCAAGACGAGACCGCGTTCGAGCAGACGGTGGCCGAAGCGTTCGAGGAGCGATTCGACGCCGATCCGGACGAGGCGGCCGCCGCCGCCGAACGGGCCGCCGCGTTCCGGGACGACGTCGACGAGGAACTGACCGCCGAGGAACTCATCGACGCCGTCGAGGCGGCTGACGACTACGACGGGTTCGCCCACCGATACGATCTGGCTATCGGCGAACTCGCCGCGGCCGACGAGGACTGCACCGACTCGCGAACGTACCGCCTGGCCGGGTTCGACGACCTGGCGGCCGACCCCGACATCGGGGCCTAGTTCTCGGCGAGATACGTCAGGATCTCGTCAGTGTCGTTCGGCACGGATTCGGGCTTGTTCCCGGCCGCAAAGGCGGCGTCTGGATCTTTCAGGAGGTGGCCGGTGGTGAGACAGACCACGTCCTCGTCGGCGTCGACGACGCCGGAGTCGCGGAGTTTCCGGAGACCGGCGACGGACGCGGCCGACGCGGGTTCGACGCCGACGCCCTCGCGGGCGAGGGTGCGCTGGGCGTCGGTGATTTCCTCGTCGCTCACGGCGACGGCGGTGCCGCCCGTGTTGCGAATGCCCGGTAGCGCCTTCGGCGCGTTCACCGGGTTGCCGATGCGGATGGCGGTGGCGATGGTTTCGACGTCGTCCCACCGACGCACTGTGTCATTGCCCTCCTGAACGGCTTCGACCATCGGCGCCGCGCCCTCGGCCTGGACGCCCGTGAGTTTCGGCACCTGCTCGGGGTCGAGCGCTCCGCTCTGGACGAGTTCGCGGAAGCATTTGTAGAGCGCGGCCGTGTTGCCGGCGTTGCCCACCGGGAGCACGATCCGATCCGGGAACCGGCCGTAGTCGTCGCGGAACGCCTCCAGAATCTCGAACCCGATCGTCTTCTGTCCCTCCAGGCGGAAGGGGTTCAGCGAGTTGAGCAGGTACACTTCGCCGCGGGCGGCGAGGTTCTGGACGATGTCGAGACAGTCGTCGAAGTTGCCGTCGACCTCGAGGATGCGGGCGTCGTGGAGCGCGGCCTGTGCGATTTTGCCGGCCGCGACCTTGCCGGCGGGCAGGAGAACGAGCGTCGCCATCCCGGCACGGCCGCCGTAGGCGGCGAGCGCGGCGCTCGTGTTGCCCGTCGAGGCACACGCCAGGCGGTCGACGCCGAGCTCTCGCGCGACGCGAACGCCGACGGTCATGCCCCGGTCTTTGAAACTCCCCGTCGGGTTCATCCCCTCGTGTTTGATCCGGAGGGTGTCGACGCCGACCGACTCCTCCAGACGGGGGACCCGGTGAAGCGGCGTGTCGCCTTCCGGGAGGGTGACGCCCTCCGCGAAAGGGAGGCCGGCGGCGTAGCGCCAGACGCCGCGCCCCTCGAAGTCGTCGAAGGTCGGCGGGTCGGCGTAGCGGACTTCGAGCAGGCCGTCGCAGTGGTCGCAGGTGTAGCGGATCGCCGAGAACGGAGCGAACTGCTCGCCACACTCGATGCACGCGAGCCAGACGCCGTCGTCGGCGACGGCGGGCGCCGCCGGCGTGGCCGCAGTCAGGTCGAAACTCATTACCGGGGAGATGGGTTGCGAGGCAAAAAACGGGACGGGTTCACGTTGCGGCTCACCACGATCAGGTCCCGAAGTCGTCGATAGCGTCGTGGACGCGGTCGACCCACTCGTCGAGAGTGCGGTGGAGCATCTCCTTTGCCTCCGGGAGCGGCGTCGCGGTGTACTGGTAGACGTAGCCGCCGGGATCGAGCAACCGGCGCTCCCGGTCGACCAGGCCCTTCTCCAGCAGCGTCGTCAGCGAGCGGTTGACGTTGCTCCGGTCGCGGTCGAGTTCGTCCGCGAGTTCCGCGACGGTGGAGCCGGGGTTGTCGAGGAGCGTCAGATACGTTCGGCTCTCGTGGTCCTGAATGCCGAACACACAGGAGAGCACATGTCGAAAGTTCGGCTCGTCGACGCCGACGAGGTCCTCGATTTCCGGGGCGTCGGATTCGGCCATACCCATTGTACGCCCGCGCGCGGCGTTAAACCTGCGGCCGTTATACTGTCGGCTGTAAGTCAATCAAGATGTCCGTCACTCCGGGACGACGGACATCTTGAAACAGTTACAGCCGACAGTATTAGGCGTCGCTCGCGTACCCCATCCGCTCGATGCACGTGCGCATCCCGTCAACGGAGCCGTGTTTGTGCAGCGTCGTCGGCGTATCACAGTAGTACGTCGTCCCATCGTGACGGAGCGTCACTTCGTGGACGCCGCCGAACAGCTCGGTGCGCACCACGACCCGCTGGCCCGCCTCGAGGGCGTCGAGAATCTCCTCAACGGTCCGCTCACCCGCGTCGATCGTCAGCGTCATCGGGCGGAGATGGGCGGGACAGTCCTAAAGACCCACCGCGGCGGGCAGGGCGACCCGACAGGTTAAACGCGGGGACGCGCCAAGGCTTGCCCAAGCGATGAACCCCGCGGACATCCCCGGCCTCCCGCCGGGCGTCCCCGACTTCCTCGTCGAGTCGGGCATCGAGGAACTCTACCCGCCCCAGGCCGAGACGGTCGAGAAGGGCATCACCGAAGGGGAGAGCCTCGTCGCCAGTGTTCCCACGGCGAGTGGCAAGACCCTCGTGGCGGAACTCGCCATGCTGTCGAGCGTTCACCGCGGCGGAACGGCGCTGTACATCGTCCCGCTGCGTGCGCTCGCCAGCGAGAAAAAGGCCGAGTTCGAGCGCTGGGCCGACTTCGACATCGACGTCGGCATCTCCACGGGAAACTACGAGTCGAGCGAGGAGTGGCTCGCCTCGCGGGATATCGTCGTCGCGACGAGCGAGAAGGTGGACTCGCTCGTGCGCAACGGCGCTCCGTGGCTGGAGGATCTCACCTGCGTCGTCGCCGACGAGGTGCATCTCGTCGACGACCCGAACCGAGGCCCGACGCTTGAGGTGACGCTGGCGAAACTCCGGCGCATTACCCCCGACCTGCAGGTGGTCGCGCTCTCGGCGACCGTCGACAACGCCGACGCGGTGGCCGACTGGCTGGACGCCGAACTCGTCAAATCCGACTGGCGGCCGGTCGACCTGCGAACCGGCGTCCACTTCGGCGACGCCATCACGTTCGACGACGGCGAGCAACGCGAAGTGCCGGTGGAGAAAGGCGAGCGCCCGACCGCCGCGCTCGTCGACGACGCCCTCGACGAGGAGGGGTCGTCGCTCGTCTTCGTCAACTCCCGTCGGAACGCGGAGGCGGCGGCCCGCCGACTGGCCGACGTGACCGCCGACCACCTGACCGACGACGAACGCGACGAACTCGCGACGCTGGCCGAGGAGATAGCCGACGTGTCCGACACCGAGACGAGCGACGACCTAGCCGCTGTCGTCCGAAAGGGTGCCGCGTTCCACCACGCCGGCCTCTCGGCCGACCACCGATCGCTCGTCGAGGACGCCTTCCGCGACCGGACGATCAAGGCCATCTGCGCGACGCCGACGCTCGCGGCGGGCGTCAACACCCCCAGCCGGCGGGTCATCGTCCGCGACTGGCGACGCTACGACGGCGAGTTCGGGGGCATGAAGCCACTCGAAACGCTGGAGGTCCACCAGATGTTCGGCCGCGCCGGGCGGCCGGGCCGTGACCCCTACGGCGAGGCCGTGTTGCTCGCGAAGGACCACGACACGATGGACGAGTTGTTCGAGCGGTACGTGTGGGCCGACCCGGAGCCGGTGCAGTCGAAACTCGCCCGGGAACCCGCGATGCGCACCCATCTGCTGGCCACCGTCGCCTCCGGCTTCGCCCGCACGCGGTCCGGCCTCCTCGATTTCCTCGACCGGACGCTCTACGCCACGCAGGCCGACGACACCGAGCGCCTGGAGTCCGTCGTCGACGACGTGCTGGCGTATCTCGACGCCAACGGGTTCGTCGACCGGGACGGCGAGGAACTCACCGCGACGAACTTAGGCCACACCGTCTCCCGCCTCTATCTCGACCCGATGAGCGCGGCCGAAATCGTCGACGGCCTGCGCGCGGCCGACGACCCCACGCCACTCGGCCTCTATCACCTCGTCTCGCGGACGCCCGACATGTACGAGCTCTACCTGAAATCGGGGGATCGGGAGACGTACACCGAACTCTGTTACGAGCGCGAGTCGGCGTTCCTGGGTCGCGTCCCCTCGGAGTTCGAGGACGTGCGCTTCGAGGAGTGGCTCTCGGCACTGAAGACGGCGAAACTGCTGGAGGACTGGGCGAGCGAACTCGACGAGGACCGCATCGCGGAGCGCTACGGCGTCGGCCCGGGCGACATCCGGGGCAAAGTCGACACCGCGGAGTGGTTGCTGGGCGCGGCCGAACGCCTCGCGACCGAACTCGAACTCGACTGTGTCGTCGCCGTCCGCGAGGCGAAAAAGCGAGTCGAATACGGCGTCCGCGAGGAGTTGCTGGACCTGGCGGGCGTCCGGGGCATCGGTCGCAAGCGCGCCCGCCGCCTGTACGAGGCGGGCGTCGAGTCGCGGGCCGACCTCCGGGAGGCGGAGAAGTCGGTGGTGCTCGGCGCGCTCCGCGGGCGCGAACGGACGGCCGAGCGCATCCTGGAGAACGCCGGGCGGCGCGATCCGTCGATGGACGCCGTGAGCGCGGACGACGAGGCGGCGAGCGACGCCGACGGCGCGGTGGCAACGGAGGAAACGGAGACGGCCGACGCCGACCAGCAGGCCAGCCTGGGTGATTTCGGATGAAGGTCGTCGAAGGAATCGCCGACATCGCCGACCTCGATATCTTTCTGGGCCGCCTCGACGACATCGCCACGACCCACGGCGTGTCGGTGCAGGCGTTCGACGCGCGCTACGTCGTCGGCCGACAGCAGTTGGCGCGGGCGGTCGAACTCGCGGATCGGGCGTTCGCCCGCGACGAGAACGTCGCGCGCGAGCGAAGCGTGGAGATTCTGCTCTACGCGGCCGGCCGCCGACAGATCGACGACGCCCTGGAGATGGGCGTCAGCGGGGGGCGGACGCCGGCAGTGGTGGTCGTCTCGGCCGCGGACGGCGACGCGGAGCGAGAGACGGCGGCCGCCGACGCCGTTCGCGACGAACTCGCCCTCGAACCGACGCTCGACACCGTCGACGCCGACCGCGTGCGGGCGTTTTTCGACGTGACGGCGGCGGAACTCGACGCCGTCGACGGCGACCTCCTGGCGCTGGTGTGTGAACGCGTCGCACTCCTCGACGTCGGGAAATAATCGTGAAACTCGCCAACGTCGCGGCATACATATGGAGGGGTTGTGTATCTCCCGACGATGACTTCGGACGACACCGACGGCGGCGACGCACCGACGGACATGGAGATCGCACGGGCGGCGGAGACGCGGCCGATCGAGGACGTAGCCGGTGACCTCGGCCTCGGACCCGACGACCTCGATCCCCAGGGCAACGGGATCGCGAAGATCGAACAGGACGCCATCCGACGGACGCTGGGCGACGCCGACGAGGGCAAACTCATCCTGGTCACGGGGACGACGGCGACCCCGAAGGGCGCGGGCAAGACGGTAACGACCGTCGGCCTCGGCCAGGGACTGAACCGCCTGGGCGACCGGAGCGTCGTCGCGGTCCGTGAACCCTCGCTCGGCCCCGTCTTCGGCATCAAGGGCGGTGCCGCGGGCGGCGGCCACTCGCAGGTGCTCCCGATGGAGGACATCAACCTGCATTTCACGGGTGACCTCCACGCGCTGACGACGGCGCACAACCTCGTCTCGGCGACGCTCGACACCAAGACCCACTACGACGAACTCGACATCGACGTCGACAACGTGAGCTGGAAGCGCGCGCTGGACATGAACGACCGCGCGCTCCGCGACATCGTCGTCGGCCTCGGCGGGGAGACCAACGGCCCGCCGCGCGAGGACGGCTTCCAGATCACGGCCGCCTCCGAAGTGATGGCCGTGCTCTGTCTGGCCGACTCGCTGTCGGACCTGAAAGAACGCCTCGCACGGATGATCGTCGCCTACGACATGGGCGGCGATCCGATCACCGTCGGCGACCTGGGCATCGAGGGCGCGATGGCGATGCTGCTGAAAGACGCGCTGCGCCCGAACCTCGTCCAGACCATCGAGGGCTCGCCCGCGTTCGTCCACGGCGGCCCCTTCGCCAACATCGCCCACGGGACCAACTCGCTGCTGGCCGACAAACTCGGCCTCGCGCTGGGCGACTACCTCGTCACGGAGGCCGGCTTCGCCGCCGACCTCGGCTTCGAGAAGTTCGGCAACATCGTCTCGCGACGCGGCGTCGCGCCGGACGCGGCGGTGCTGACGACCGCCGTCCGGTCGATGAAGTATCACGGGCTAGATATGTGGCCGACCGACTACGACCTGCTGAAGGAACCCGACGCCGAGGCGGTGCGTGACGGCCTGTCGAACCTCGATCACCACGCCGGCATCATCGAGCAGTTCGGCGTCCCCTTCGTCGTCGCCATCAACCGCTTCCCGACGGACACCGACGCCGAGATTCAGGCCATCATCGACCACTGCGAGGAGCAGGGCTACCCCGTGGTGATCTCGGAGGCGTTCGCCGAGGGCGGCGAAGGCGCGGAGGAACTCGCCACGACGGCCAAGGAGCTGGCGGACAGCGACCAGGGCGCGTTCGAACCGCTGTACGAGCTGGATCTCGGCCTCAAAGAGAAGATCCGCACCGTCGCGACCGACGTGTACGGCGCCGAAGACGTCCACTTCACCGAGGACGCGAGCGACGACATCGCCCGCCTCGAGGACCAGGGATACGGCGACATGCCCGTCTGTCTCTCGAAGACCCAGCACTCGACGACGGACGATCCGACGCGGAAGGGGGCACCCACGGACGACTGGACGCTCACCGTCCGCGAGTGTTACCCCGACGCAGGCGCCGGATTCGTCGTCGTGCTGACGGGCGACGTGCTCACGATGCCCGGTCTCCCCGCCGAACCCGCGGCTGAGGGGATGGACGTCGACGAGGACGGCAACATCAGCGGCCTGTTCTGAGACGGGCGGCCGTACGCGCCGTTCGCCGCTGGACCGCCGCGTTTCAGCACCCTACGAAAGGGAAATCGGGTAGAGCAGTTCCCCTTAGTAAAGGGAAAAGATTAGAACAGTCCGGTTGTAGTGTGGGAACGTCCACCGGTCTGCAGAGGCACCCCACACGCCGATCATCCGATCGTCGTGCCGGTGGACGATCGATCGCCGATATGGTCGCGGCGTCCCCCTTGTCGCGGCCATCCCCTTTCGCAGTAGATGTGCTACGTTGAAGGGCATCGCGTCCGTACTCGACGACGTGTCAGACCGGATCGACGACGTTCCGACCGTCTCGTGTGAACGCTGTGGTCGCGAGTGGGATCTGTCATACGAACTCGACGAGTTGCTGGCGGGCAACCGCGCTGTCGAGCAGTTCGCGCTCGATCACGAACGCCACACCGGCCACTACCCCGACGGCGTCACGACGTGGCGAGCGACCTGTCGCCACTGCCCCGACGGCGTCGAACGCCTGGCGGAGACCGCTGCCCGTCGCTGGGCGCAGACCCATGCCCGCCACACCCGGCACGACGTAACCCTCCACCACGCGGAGGAAGACGAGACGACGCTGATCGAAGGCGCGGAGTGACCACCGGGACCGACCGTGATCCCCCTGATCCACGACTTCGACGACGAAACCGTGCTCGTGTTCGGCGGCGGCGCCGTCGGCGCGCGGAAAGCCCGGCGGTTCGCCGCGGAGGCCCACGTCATCGTCGTCAGTCCAACCTTCGTCGACGCCGATTTCGGCGACAGCGAGTGCGTCAGAGCGGCGCCCGACCACGACGACGTGACGGGATGGCTCGACCGCACGTCCCCCGCCTTGGTCGTCGCCGCGACGGACGACGCGGCGCTCAACGCCGCCATCGAACGCCACGCCCACGACGCGGGGGTCCTCGTCAACCGGGCCGACCGGAGCGGCGACCGTGATCCCCGGAGCGTCGTCGTGCCGGCGACGCTCCGAGACGGTCCCGTCGGCATCGCCGTCACGACGAGCGGGACGAGTCCGGCGGTGAGCCGTCGCCTGCGCGACGAACTCGCGCCCGTCGTCGAAGGAGCGGGTCTGGTAGCGACCGTCGTCAGCGACCTGCGGGCGGATCTGAAAACGCGCGACCTGTCGGCCGAGACGCGCCACGCGGCTATCGGCGCCGTCGCCCAAGACGACGCCGTGTGGGAGGCGGCCAGAGACGTGGGGACCGAATCGGCGGTTCGGGCGGCCGCGGAGCGGGCACTGGCGGCGGTCCTCGACGAGTGACCTACCAGTCGACGCTCAGCGTGCCGTCGCCTTCGGGGTCGGGAGCAATCTCCTCGTCGGTCCGGCGGTCGACGACGTGGATGACGCCGTTGCCTTTCTTCGCGGGACAGACCTCGGCGGCGCGGACGTTGTGGTCCAGGTCCTCCTCGCCGACGTAGTATGTTTTGGGCCGAGCCAGTCCCGTTTCGAGGTCGAGATCCCAGTTCGACGACACCTCCGCGCATTTCCCGGTGCCGATGCATTTGTTCGCCTCGAAGACGATTTTGTACGGCTTTGCCTCGACGGGCGGCGCGTCGCTGTCGCCGATGTCGCTCGGGCGGATGACATCCTCGTCGCTCATGGGGTGGCGTAGTCGGGGAACAGTGTTAAGCGGGCGGTTCAGAACGCCCGCAGGTCGTCGAGGACGGCCGCCGCCGACCCGTCGTCGATGGCGGCGCGAGCGGCGTCGAGGCCCGCACCGAGGGAGTCGGCGTCGCCGCCGGCGTAGATGCGGAACGCGGCGTTGAGCGCGACGGCGTCGTACCAGTGGTCGTCGCGTTCGCCAGTCACCACCTCGCGGGTGAGGCGAGCGCTGTCTACGGCCACGTCGTCGACTTCGAGATCCGCTTCCTCGAAGTCCATGCCGTATTCGGCCGTCTCGATCTCGTAGTCGTCGAAGTCGCCGTCGGCCGACCAGTCGGCGACCTTGGTGTAGCCGGGGCGGATGTCGTCGTACCCCTCCATCCCCTGGAACATGATGACGCGGTCCAGGTCGTGGGTCTCGCTCCGCTCGAACGTGTCGACCACTTTCTTCGCGAAGGCGAGGTGATAGAAGGAGCCGAGATGGACGCTCGCGCCGGCGGGGTTGGCGAGCGTCTCGACGGTGTTGACGAACGTGCGCACGCCCATCCGGTCGCGGTGCTCGAACAGGTCGGCGACGGCGGGGTTGAACGCGGGCTGGTAGTAGAAGCCAAAGCCCGTCTCGTCGACCATGTCGGCCGAGTCGCGGGGCGTCAGCTCCGTCGCGACGCCGAGTTCGTCGAGGACGTGCTTGTACGCGTCCTGTTTCTGCGTGGGGACGCGGTCGCCGGAGTGGGCCACGACGGGGGTTCCGGCACCGGCGGCGACGACGCCGGCGGCGACGCCCAGAATCGCGGTGCGGCCCTTGCCGTCGTAGTTGGCGCCGCAGTCGACGGGGTCGGCGTCGGGCGTGGCGTACTCCACGCGGTCGCACATCTCGTCGGTGTAGGCCGCGAGTTCCTCGCTCGTGTTGTGCTTCCAGCGGTTGGCCAGCCAGAAGGCGCCGAGGGTCGTCGGATGCGGTTCGCCGGCGAAGATGCGGCGCATCGCCTCGGCGGCCTGCTCGGAGGTCATGTCCTCGGCGGATTTGGTGCCGGAGCCGACCACCTCGGTCATCAGGCGCTTGAGGGGCCAGTCGCCGAAGTCGGCAGCATCGTCGGCGTCGCTCATTGGCGGTTCACCTCCACGACCTCCGACCCGTTCGCAGAAGGGCCGTCGACCACCGCATCGGTGTCGCCGAGACAGTGTGCGACCGTCTCGCGGACGCCGACGACCTGCCCGACGACGGTGACGGCGGGCGGGTCGATGCTGGCTTCTTCGGCGCGGTCGACGATGGTGTCGAGCGTCCCCGTGACGGTGCGTTCGTCGGGGAGAGTGGCGCGTTCGACCATCGCCACGGGCGTGTCGGGGGCGACGCCGCCCTCCCGGAGCGCGGCCACGTTGTCCGGCAGTCGACCCACGCCCATCAGGATCACCAGCGTGCCGCCCGCGTCGACGAGCGACGAGAGGGCGTCCCAGTCGAGGGCGCTGTCGGGCTTGCTGGGGTCCTCGTGACCCGTCACGACGGCGAGCGTCGAGGCGTGGTCGCGGTGGGTCGGGGGGATACCGGCGACGCCCGGCGCGGCGATGGCGCTCGTGATGCCCGGCACCACCTCGAAGGGGACGCCGTGGCGGGCGAGATGCTCCGCCTCCTCGCCGCCGCGGGCGAAGATGGTCGGATCGCCGCCCTTGAGACGGACCACGTCGCGGCCGGCCTTGGCCTCGCGGACGAGACGGTCGTTGATCTCCGCCTGCGGGGTTCGTTCGCCGTCGGCACGCTTGCCCACGTTCTCGACGCGCGTGCCGTCGGGAATCGATTCGATCACGCCGTCGCCCACGAGCGAGTCGTGGAGGACGACATCGGCCTCGTCGAGCAGTCGCCGGGCCTTCACCGTCATGAGTTCCGGATCGCCCGGACCGGCACCGACGAGGAACACCGTTCCGGTGGTTGTCGTGCTCATCGTTGGGGAGTGTCGGGGACGCCACGTGCGCGCCGGTAGCGGACCCGGTATCGGTTGCCCGGATCGGTCAGATCGCCCGGCGGCACGTCGGCGTCGGGATAGTCAGGTGCCTGTTCGTCCGGCGGTTCGTCGACGAGGACCTCGCGCGCGGCGGCAACGAGGAACGAACACGGCTCCCGGCAGGGGAGCGCACCGTCGCCCCGGTCGACCGGAAGCCGGTCGTCGGCGTGTTCGTCCCAGTCGCGGCGCTTGGCGCAGTTGCCACACACCGCCTCGGTCACGTCGACCAGTTCCTCGCGGGAGAGGTTCGCGACGCGCTCGTAGATACCGGTCTGTCGCGTCGCCACCTCGCGGTAGGAGACGGGGTTGGGGTCGTCGGCCCACGTCTCGACGGACGCGGGATAGACAGTGGCGAGCGCCCGGAGCAGGGCGGTCCGGTCGAGACCGGACAACACCCACCCCGTCGGCAGCGACTGCTCGCCGGCGAAGGGTCGGTAGCGCCCGTCGTCGTCCGCGCGCACGAACGCGCGGAAGTCGTCGGGATCGCGGTCGGCAAGCGCCGTGCGAGGAACGCCCCGGTCGGCGCGATGACGGAGTTCGTAGCCCGTCTCGGTCGCGGCGACGACGAGGTCGCCCCACTCGCGCACCCGATGGCCGCCCTCGCCGGGAGCGGAATCGAGCCACGACAGGAAGGCGTCGGCGGCGTCGGGCCGGACGGGCGTCTCGTCGTCGGCGTCGCGGTCGATGTCGGCGCCCGCGTCGGCGGCCCGCTCCAAGAGCACGTCGGGCATGAGCGGGTCGGTGCCCACGGCCGACGTGTACCAGATGCGGCGGCCGGCGACCTCGCCGGGGACGGGGTAGCCCGAGCGCGGGTCGTCGGTGATCCCCAGCAGTTCGGGGATCTCGTCTTGCGTATGAAAGCCGTCGGCGATGAAGAGGGGGACGACCGCGATGTCGTCGGCGTCGAACGCCTCCAGCACGTCGTCGACGTAGGGCGCCTCGTCCATGAAGAGCGCGCCGACCTCCGCGAAGTCGGTCGTCTCGCGCAGGGCGTCGACGTGGTCGTAGATGGCGTCGGCGCTGTTCGGGTTGCGCTCGGTGCCGTGGCCGATGACCGCGAGCGCGGTGTCTTCCTCGGCGACGCCCTCGTCGAGATATCGACGGGCGCGTTCCGCGACCACCTCGGTCATCGCGGGATGGGTGCCGACGGGGTCGGTGTAGATCACGTCGGATTCGACCGGCGTGCCCGTCACGTCGGCGACGCCGAGGCCGAACTCCCGGGGGAGCACCCGATCGACGAAGTAGCCCTGACTCACGAACAGCGGGACGATGTACGCTTCGTCGGCGTCGACGGTGCGGAGGACCGAGCGAAAGGAGGGTGACTCCTTCCAGAACGCCTCGCGCACCTGATCGAAGCAGCCGCGCTCGCGGATGGCGTCGGTGTGGGCGTACGTCGGCGTCGCGGAGTCGGGGTTGCGGTGGGAGCCGTGGGCCGCGACGATGAGGGCCTGGGAGGTCATGCGTCCGTCTCGTTTGCGTCCAGACGCTCCGCCGCCTTTTGTAGTTCGGTCGCGAGGGTGCGCGCCTCGTCGGCCGAGAGGGTGACGCGGTCCGCGTGTGGCTCCACGTTGTCGAGCTGCGTGTTGTCGAGTTCGAGTTCGAGCGTGATTTCGTCGGGGTCCTCACGCGGGGTGCGCACGTTGAGCGTGGCGAAGGCCTCCTCCTCGAAGCCGTGGCCCTCGACGCTGGCGTCGAGGAGGTCGAACGTCGTGAAGGCGTTGACCTTCATCACGCGGTCGGCCATGTTAGTCGTCCGAGGGGAGCGGCTGGTCGTTGCGGTCGGTCGGTGCCGGCGACGCGCCCATGTCGGTGTCCTCGGCGTAGGGGTACCACGTCATCTTCGTGTTGTTGAGATAAGGGTCCTCGTAACTCGTCTCCGCCGGTTCGGCGAGGGCGGCGAGTTCGTCCTCGTCGCGGTCGGCGACGAAGTCACGGAAGGACTCCTCGGGGCTCTCGCGTTCCTGCTCGTAGGTCTCCAGCAGGTTGGCGATGTAGCCCGGAATCTCGTCGGCGGGGATGCGCATCTTCACCCAGTCGGCGAACTGCGGGTTCTCGCCGAGGCCGCCGCCCAGGCCAACGTCGAACGCCTCGACGGGATCGCCGTCCTTCCGGGTCTTCATGCCCCGGAGGCTGATGTCGGCGATCTGTGGCTGGGCACACGAGGCGGTACAGCCCGAGAGGTGGATGTGGAAGTCCGAGACGCCCTCGGGGATCTCCACGTTGTCCCGGAGCCAGCGGCCGTACCGGACCATCCGGTTTTTCGTCTCGACGATGGAGAGCGAGCAGTATTCGGTGCCCGTACACGCGATGGAGCCGCGCATGAACGGGTTGGGGTCGGGCGAATGTTCGTCCAGCAGCGGCTCGGCGAGGAAGTCGTCCAGATCCTCGTCGGCGATGTCGCCGACGATGACGTTCTGGCGCTGCGTGAGGCCGATCATCTCGGAGCCGTACTCCTCGGCGAGGTCGGCGAGGTCGATGACATCGTCCGCGCTCATGCGGCCGACGAGGACGGAGAGGCCGACGAAGTTCTGTCCATCGCTCTGGTCGTGGACGCCCACGTAGTCGCCGGGGGCGTCGGAGCGGCCGGCGTTGTAGTCGTACTCGTCGCGGAGGTCCTCACCCGCGGTGGGGAGTTCGTAGTCGACGTACTCCTCCTGGAGGACGGACCGAACCTTCTCGGGACCCCACTCGTCGACGAGGAACTTGATGCGGGCGTTGAAGCGATCCTCGCGGTCGCCGTAGTCGCGGAAGAGCGCAGAGAGCCCGGCGGCGACGTCGGTGGCGTTCTCGGGGCGGCAGAAGACATCGATATCGCGGGCGAAACGGGGTTCCTTGCGGGCGAGACCGCCGCCGACGTGGACGTTGAACCCCTCGACTTCCTCACCGTCGATCTCCTTGGTCGCCGGTTCGAAGGCGAGGTCGTTGATGTCGCCCTGGCCGGAGCCACGGCGGTCGCCGGTCATGGCGACTTTCCACTTGCGGGGCAGGTTGGCGTAGAGGTCGTTGCCCTTGAACGTCTCGTGGAGTTCCTGCACGATGGGCCAGACGTTGATGAGTTCGTCGGCGTCACGGCCCGCGACGGGCGAACCGACGATGTTGCGCCAGGAGTCACCACAGGCCTGAATCGTCGAGAGGCCGGCGGATTCGAGTTCGTCCCAGATGTCGGGGATGTCCTCGACTTTGATCCAGTGGAGCTGGATCGACTGGCGCGTGGTGAAGTCGGCGTACGCCGAGCCGAACTCGGGGTTGTCGACGGGACCGGTGGCGTAGTCGCGGGCCACCTCGCCGACGGTCCGGAGCTGTTCCGGCGTCATCCGGCCCATCGGCGTCCCGATGCGCATCATGAAGTAGCTCTCCTGTCCCTTCCGCTGGTGGTACAGCCCCCACCATTTGAACCGCTCGAACCAGGCGTCGTGTTCGTCCTCGGGGATGGCGTCCCACCCTTCCTCGGCGAATCGGAGGAGATGGTCGCGTATCTCCATCCCGTAGGTTTCGTCTTTCCAGCGCTCGACCTTGGACGGCATGCAAGGCTAGAAGGCTCCCGAACATATACGGTCGTGCCCGCCGTCAACCTTCCCCGGCTCTCCGGGGATGCGACAATATTTGCCGCTATATGTGAGCCGTCTCACGCCGTGGCCGGCGTTCGGCCACAGCCGGGGAGATGGACGCTCTCGGGGACGACTGGCCGAAATTCGCCCGTCTCCGGATCGACGCGGCCGACGGTGAGCCAGTCGGTGACGCCGCTCGTCCCGCACTGAATGCACCGGCCGGCGATGCGGCCGTCGACGTTCGCGCCGTCGGCACCGACCTCGACGAACCCCTCCGCCAGGAAGTCGGCGCACCGACAGGAACAGAAATCGTGCTTCGCGAGCCGCCAGAGGTTGCTCACGTTCACCTCCCGAGAATCGTTGACACTGATCCAGGCTCCGGCGTCGAGCTGGTGAACGTCGGTGGTCATGCATCCCGATACGGGGGCAACGGCGGTAAGGTCGTCGGCGCCCGCGACGATTGCCGGTCGTCACACGCGGATTCGGGGGTGAAATCCGGGGTGATCGCCAGACTGCGCCGCCCTGCCCCCGACACACCGCCGTCAGGGATACCGGAAAGGACCGCCTCAATGCGGGAGAACGGGTAGTGATTACGTGCGAAGACGGCCTTATACGGGCCTAGCGTCTACGAGATATCGATGACCGAGAAAAGTGAGACCGTGACGCGGTCGTCGGACGCCGACGCCGAAGACAACGCCGAAGAGCGAAACCATCTCTCCGACGTCGAGGCCGGGGCCGGCTGCACGGAAATCTGGGAACACCTGAGCGAGCGGCGAGACGGCGCAAACCAGGACTGACCTTCTCTCCGAGCGACGCTACTCGCACCGAAACCACCGGAAAGGCCGGTGTGGAGACCGTTTCGAGGAGTCCGATAGCGACGGCGATGCAGTTCCCTCATCGACCTATTCGTCGAGCACCGCGGCGACGTGGCGACGGATCACCGCGTGAAACCGGTCGCTCGCGTAGCGGTCCCGCGGACGCGTCGGCCGAGCATCGGTGTCGACGGCGGCGGCGATGGTCGCCACGGCGTCGGTCGTGGTGTCGAACAGCCGGTCCGCGCGGCCGCCGAGGATCTCTCGCTGGCCGCCCGAATCCGGGGCGAACGCCACCATGCCGGCGGCGACGTACTCCGCGACGGCCATCCCGAAATGCTCCGCCGGCTTGCAGTTCAGCCCGTAGCGGTGGGTCGCGAGCAGTCGGTCGATCCGCGACCGCGGCGCGTCCCGATGGAGGTGGACGTAGTCGCGGTCGGCCGCCGCCGACGCGACGCGCCGGGCGTAGTCGGCGTATCGTGCCGACGACGACCCGACCAGGTGGAGATGCAGGTCGTGACCCCGGGCACGGACGCCGTCGACGATCCGAACGGCACGAAGCGGCCGCTTGTCGGGGGCGAGACGCCCCACGAACACGACGCCGGCCTCGCGCTCGGCCCAGGGACGCGGGTCCGGCGGCGGATCGACCGGCGGATGACACACGGTCGGGCGCCGGCCGTATATCGTTTCGACGGCGTCGGCCGTCCACGCGGAGTTGGCGAGGAGACGGGCGTCGGCGGGCAGCGTGCGGTCGCCGAGGCCGCTCAGGCGACTCCAGACCGGATCGAGTCGCCCCGCCGTCTCGCCCGCGGCGTGCCGCCGGTTGAACTGCGGGAAGTGAACGTACTGGACCGACGGAAGCGGGAGCGCGAACTCGTTGGCGGTGCTGACGGCGATGTCGAAGTCGTCGGCGCGGCGGGCGAACGCGCGCCGGAGCAGGACGCTCCGCGGCGGTAACTGCGGCCCGAACTGCTCGGGGAGGGCGTCGAGCGCCCGCGAGACGACGGCCTCGCGCGGTCGGTGGACCGCCACGTAGACCTCGGTGTCGAACAGCCGGTCGAGGTCGGCGATCGACGAGCGGGAGAAGGTGACGAGCGTCACGTCGTGGGCGGCCTGGAGCGCCTCGCAGACGTGCAGACAGACCGCGTCGGCGCCGCCGCGGAAATCGAGCGTGTTGTGGAGGACCGCCACCCGCGCCATACGGCCTGTCCGGGACACAGCGACTTATAGAACATGCGAGGCGAAAACCACGGCTTTAGCCGTGGGATGAAGCGGACAACTGGGAACCAAACCGCGCTACGGCGGCAGTCAGACTCCCCCAGTATTCAAGAAACACCAGGCTCACATATAAGAGATGGAGGTGCGGCGTACCGTCCCCGTTGCGCTCGACGTGGACAATGACGACGCCGTACTCCTTGAAGACACCGTAGACACCTTCCTCTGGTCGGCACAGTACGTCGTTGACCACGCTTTCCAAGGCGAGTACGTCACCACCAGCAAAACACAGTTGGACGACGAAACTTACGACGACGTACGAGAGGCCACGGACGGTTTCAATGGCGGTCTGGTGCAGGCCGCTCGGAACAAGGCCGCTGAAGCCTGCAAGAGCGTTGTCGCACGCTGGAAGAACGGGAAGAAAGCGTCGAAACCACGCTTGAACAGCGGGATGATGAACGTGAACGGAGGCTATTCTCCTGCCGAGGAATCGGCCAGAACGGGAGTCCACGCTGAATCCCACCGCTTTAGCGGTGGGTAGCTCAAATCGTCGCCGAGGGACTTTTCACGACCGCTGCCCGCCGGAGGGTATGGACTGTGCGTTCGTGGGGTGTGGTGCCGTTGCCCACAAGTACGCCGAGACGCTCGCCCGGTCGTCGCTCACGCCGGTCGCCGCGTGTGACCTCGACGCCGAGCGCGCCGCGTCGTTCGCGTCCGACATCGGCGCGACGGCGTACACCGACCTCGACGCACTCCTCGAGGCGGAAGCCGCGCCGCTGGTGGTGACCCTCACGGGCCACGACGCCCACGCCGACGTGACCGAGCGCGCGCTCCGCGCCGGGCGCCACGTCTGGAGCGAGAAGCCGCTCGCCCTCGACGCGGCGCGGGCGACGGCGCTCGTCGATCAGGCCGAGCGCCGCGGCCTCGCACTCGGCTGTGCGCCCATCACCGAGCGCTGCGAGGCCCAGCGACTCGCGGCGACGGCGCTCGCCGACGGCCGCCTCGGGACCGTCCGACTCGCGTACGCCCACGCGCACGTCGGTCGCGTGACCGACTGGCACGACGACCCCGAGTCCTTCCTCCGGGTCGGCCCCCTGTACGACGGCGCGGTCTACCCCCTCTCCCTGCTCGTGGCGTGGTTCGGCCCCGCGACGCGGGTGCGGACCGCCGACGCGACGACCCCGTGGCCGGACCGCGACCCCACTTCGGACCGACCCACGCACGTCGAGGCGACCGTCGGATTCGCCGACGGCCCGCAGGTCCGCCTGACAGCGAGTTTCTACGCCCCCCACCGGAGCCGGGAGTTCGTGAGCCTCGAATGCCACGGCGACGACGGCTCGCTCTACCTCGACGACGCCGGCGACCTCGGCGGCGGCGACGGGCACCGCGTCTCGTTCGGGCGGATCGGCCGTCGGTACACGCCGATGCCGCTCCAGCAGCCGTCGGCGCGGACTCCGTATCTGGCCGGTCCGGAGCGCCTCGCGGCGAGTGTCCGCCGCGGACGGCCCGAACGGGCGTCGGCGCGGCGCGCGGCCCACGTGGTCGCCATCTGCAACGCCATCGAACGGGCAGCCGAGCGCAGCAGCGGTGTTGCCATCGACCACTCGAACGGCGTTCCCACGACGACGCGGCGGCGACCCTCCCTGGGCGGGGCCGGCAAGGGAGCGGAGCAGCCACCGGAACCGCCCCGGGCCGCGCTCCGGCTACCGCCGGTCGGGTTCGGCTGTTCGCGCTACCGCGACGGCGACTACGTCGACCGGGAAGACTCCATCGCGACGGCGCTCGACGCCGGCTACCGCTTGCTCGACGCCGCGGAACTCTACGGCAACGAGGCGCGCATCGGGGAGCTGCTCGCCGCACCGGGAAGCCCTGACCGGGAAGCGCTCGTCCTCGCGAGCAAGGTGTGGAACACCAACCACGGCCACGTCGTCGAAGCCTGCGAGACGACGCTCGCCGACCTGGGCGTCGACGCGCTCGACTGCTATCTGGTCCACTGGCCCGACGCGTGGGCGTACACCGGCCCTCTCCGGCGCCTCGCGGAACTTCCCGTCGACAAACAGGAGGCGCTCACCTTCCCCGAAACCCCCGAGGGCGACCGGGCCACCGCGGACGTGAGCCTGG
Source organism: Haloplanus sp. XH21 (assembly GCF_023276355.1). NCBI lineage: Archaea > Methanobacteriati > Methanobacteriota > Halobacteria > Halobacteriales > Haloferacaceae > Haloplanus > Haloplanus halobius. The sequence goes on along the minus strand of NZ_JALLPL010000001.1, from coordinate 677,316 downwards.
AGTCGACGTGGCGGGGGATGGAGGCGGTCCACGACCGGGGGCTGGCGGCGACGCTCGGCGTCTGTAACGTCGACCGCGAGACGCTGGCGGACCTCGTCGAGTTCGCGCGCGTCCCGCCGTCGGTGGTGCAGGTGGCCTGCCACCCCTATCGCCCGCGTACCGACCTGGTGTCCTGGTGTCACGAGCGGGGCATCCGGGTGATGGCCCACTCGCCGCTCTCGGTGCCCGGCCTGCTCGATGACCCCGTCGTGACGGCCGTCGCGGCCGAGATGGGCGTCTCGCCGGCCGCAACCGTCCTCGCGTGGGCGGTCGGCCGGGGCGTCGTGCCGATTCCGTCGAGCAACGACCCCGATCACATCGTCGAGAACCTCGCCGCGGCGGGGGACCGGCTCACGTCCGCCCAGCGCGAGCGCATCGACGCGCTCGAAGACCCCGAGTTCGAGCGATGAGCGGGGGGCGATTCACGAGGCACCGACGGCACGTCGCGGCGGCGACCGTCGCAGGGACGGTGGCCGCCGGCGCGGGAATCGGCGGCTGGCTGTTCGTCGCCGAGGCGGGGACGCGCGCCGACGCCGACCGGTGGCTCGTGGTCGCTGGCGCGGTGTTCGCCGCCGTCGTCGGCTTCGCCGCGTACCACCTCGACGACCCGGACGACGCGCTCGCCCCGCCGAATCTCGTCACGGCGAGCCGTGGGGGCCTGTACGCGGCGACGGCGGGCTTTCTGGCCGTCCCGCCGTCGACGCCGGCGGTGGCGTGGGCGCCCGCCGCCTGCTACGGGACGGGCGTCGCCCTGGATCTGGTCGACGGCCACCTCGCGCGACGCCTCGGTCGGACGACCGCCCTCGGCGCACGTTTGGATCTCGCCTTCGACACGCTGGGCTTTCTGGTCGCCCCGCTCGTGGGCGTCGTCTGGGGGCGACTTCCCGTGGCGTATCTGTCGATTTCGGCCGCGAAATACGCGTATCGGGCGGGGATCGGCTGGCGTCGCCGGCGGGGGCGCCCGATCGGTGACCTGCCCGAAAGCCGACTCCGTCGCCCGCTGGCCGCGCTCCAGATGGGCTTTATCACCGTCGCGCTCGCGCCCGTGCTCCCGGTGTCGGTCGTCCATCCGGTGAGTCTCGTCGTCGTCGCGCCGTCGCTCGTGGTGTTCGGCCGGGATTATCTGGCCGTCACGGGGCGATGGGGCTGATAGGGAGTATCGTAACTGTCCAGAGCTTCTCACCGAGACGGTCCGGCGAGAGTCTCCGACGACTTCCGATACCCCCTATGAGTCCGGCGGCAGGATGAAGTATCACGCGTCGCTACGGGGAGCGTGACGGGGGATATCAGGGACGACCGCCCGACGGGGACGGGCCACGGATGAACCGGCGGTCGCTGTACTTCACCGGACCGCGGACCGTCGAGGTGAGACAGGAGCCGCTGCCGGACCCCGGACCGGACGAGGTGCTCGTCGAGACGCGCGTCTCCGCCGTGAGTTCGGGGACCGAGACGCTGCTCTACCGCGGGGAGATGCCGCGGACGCTGGCCGCCGACGAGACCATCGACGCCCTCGAGGGCGACCTCTCGTATCCGCTCAAATACGGCTACGCGGCGGTCGGCGACATCGTTTCCGCGGGCGCCGGGGTCGACGAGGCGTGGCGGGACCGGACGGTGTTCGCGTTCACCCCCCACGAGAGCCACTTCACGGCGTCGCCGGCCGACCTCGTGCCGCTTCCGGAGCGGATCTCGGCGGAAACGGCCGCACTGTTGCCGACCGCGGAGACGGCGACGGGGCTCGTCATGGACGGCCGCCCGCGCGTTGGCGAACGGGTCGTCGTCTTCGGCGCGGGGATGATCGGCCTCGTGACGACGCGACTGCTGTCGCAGTTCCCGCTCGACCGTCTCACCGTCGTCGAACCCGCGACGCGGCGACGTGAGATGGCCGGGCGCCTCGGCGCCGACGAGACGCTCACCCCCGAGCGGGCCGCATCCATCGGGGGGCGGGGTGAGCCGGCGGGCGCCGACCTGGCCTACGAACTCTCGGGGCAGCCCGCGACGCTCGACGACGCCATCGACGCCGTGGGGTACGACGGGCGGATCATCGTCGGGTCGTGGTACGGCCGCAAGCGCGCGGAGACCGACCTCGGCGGCGTCTTCCACCGGAACCGCATCGACATCTCGTCGAGTCAGGTAAGCACGCTGGCGCCCGAACTCCGGGGGCGGTGGACGAACGAACGTCGCCTCGACGTGGCGTGGGAGCGGTTGCACGGGCTCGACACCGACCGCCTCGTCACCCACCGGATTCCGATCCGGGATGCCGCCGAGGCGTACCGCGTCCTCGACGGCGGCCCGGAGAACGCGCTCCAGGTGTTGCTCACCTACGAGGAGCCCCCGTGCGTATAAGTCGGTCCACGGCCACGAGCGGGTATGTACCGCCTCTCGGTCGCGCGGGATTTCGTCGCCCAGCATTACCTCACGGTCCCGGATCCCGGCCCGGAAGGTGACGTCCACAGCCACCAGTTCGAGGTGGCGGTTCGGCTCGCCGGTCCCGAACTGAACGAGTACGGCTACCTCGTCGACATCGACGCCGTCGACGCGGCGCTCGACGACCTCGAAGCCCGGTATCGCGACGCGCTGTTGAACGACCTGCCGGAGTTCGAGGGGCTGAATCCGAGCGTCGAGCGCTTCGCGAAACGGTTCGGCGACCGGTTCGTCGCGGCGGGGGCGACGGGCACCGCGACGCGACTCACCGTCCGCGTCTGGGAGGACGAGGACGCCTGGGCGAGCCACGAACGCACACTATGACCCACGCCGACGAGCGGTATCTCGAAGCGAAGCGGACGGTCGACGACCGCGCGCTCGACCGCCGCGTTCGCGACCGACTGCTCGACACCCTCCCGTCCGACACGCAGATAGTGGAAGCCGGCGCGGGCACGGGAGCGACGGTTCCGCGACTGCTCGACTGGGGAGTGCGGTCGGGGACGTACCGCGGCGTCGACCGGAACGCGGCCATCGTCGACCGCGCCCGGGCGTTGCGACGCACGGAACTCGACGGCGATCCCGTCGACGGCGGCTTCCGCGTCGACGACCTGGCCGTCCGGTTCGAACAGGGAGACGCCCTGGAGGCCTTCGACGGCGAACAGGCCGACCTCGTCGTCGCGCAGGCGTTTTTCGATCTGGTGCCCGTCGAGGCGGCGCTCGACGCGTTCGCGGCCGCCCTCGGTTCGGGCGGACTGGTGTACGCCCCGATCACGTTCGACGGCGAGACGGTGTTTCAGCCGTCGCATCCGGCCGACGACGCCGTCATTGCGGCCTACCACGACCACATCGACGGGACGCCGGGACGGGACGTCCACGCCGGGCGCCGCCTCCTCGATCGCTGTCGGGAGCGGGCGGGCGACCTGCTGGCAGCCGGTGCGTCGGACTGGATCGTCAGGCCGATGGATGGGGCGTATCCCGCGGACGAGCAGCAGTTTCTCGCCACCATCCTGTCGTTCGTCGCCGACGCCGTGAGCGACGTTCCGGGCAGTGACGACTGGCTTCGGACCCGTCGTCGACAGCTCGACGAGGGAACGCTGACCTACGTCGCCCACGGCTACGACGTGCTCTACCGGGTGGCGTGAGTCGCCGACGACTCCCGCCGATACAGCGTCACGAGAACGGCGATCAGGGTGACCTGCACCACCTTGTCGCCGAGGCCAGCCGGGCTGACGACGTTCGGCCAGTTCAGGGAGAAATAGAGGACGACCTGGACGGCCGTGAACGGAATCCCGACGAGGTAGAGCAGTCGTCGGCGGTAGTCGAGCAAGAAGAGCAGGACGGCGACGCCGAAGGCGATGCCCGCGAGGACGAAACTGACGCCCTGGAGCGTGTCGATATACTGGACGCCGATAGCGAGGTGGATCACGCCGGTGACGAGCGCGAGGCCGACACCGATCCAGTGGAGCGTGGTCAGCGACGCCGTCTCGAAGCGGGTCGTGGAAGACATGTGTGCAACGATAGCGTGGCACGATAGTAAAGTACCGGGACGCACGCTTATCGGCCAGCGGGCCGTGGGACTGGGCATGGGTATCGAGTACGTACAGCGGGCGTCGTCGCCGGCGGTTTCGGTCGTCGTCCCGTCGGTGCCGGCGTACGACCACGAACCGACCATCGCCTGTCTACGGGCCCAGGAGTTCGATCGACCGTACGAAATCATCCTCGTCGACGACGGGACGGTCGACCGCTCGGAAGCGCGGAACCGGGGGCTCGACGCCGCGGCGGCGCCGGTGGTTGCGCTCACCGACGACGACACCAGGCCGCCGGCCGACTGGGTGGCGACCGCACACGCGGCGTTCGAGGCGGATCCGGACCTTGTCTGTCTCGAGGGGCCGGTGTACGGCGGCTGTCGGAGTTTCGGCCCGCGCCACTACGTCGGCTGTAACCTGGCCGTGCGTCGATCAGCCGCCCGCGAAGTCGGTGGCTTTCGGTCGGCATTTTCGGAGTGGCGCGAGGACGTCGAGTTCGGGTGGCGGATGGAAGCCGAGGCCGCGGGCCACTGTCGGTTCAAAGAGCCGTTCCGGATGTGCCATCCCGAGGTGCCCCGGACCGCGTTCGATTCGTCGCTCGAACGGCGGTTGAAAGAGGAGTATCCCGAACGGTACGCCGAGGTGATGGACGTGACGGTGACCCGGCGGCTCTACCGGCGAGCGAGGGCAGCGGGACTCACACAGCCGATTCAGCGGGGTCGCAACGCTCTCAGGCGGCGGCTTCGCGGAAAATGTGAGGCGGCCGCCCGGATCGAGTGATCGGGGCGGAGCGGATCGGTTCTATCGCGCGAGGCTGGGGTACGCCGAGTGGTTGTCGAGGTCGGTGCGGAGCGAGGCGATGATGAGGAAGGGCAGCATCACGACGGCGGACATCGCGGCGGCGCTGGGACCGAAGACGGTCCCCGCGGCGGCGACGACGAACACCGTCGACACCATCACGGCGCCGAGGACGGCCTGTGCGTTGGTGTGGTCGTCGTCCGATACGCCTACGTCACTCCCGAAGGAGTCAGAGATTGCGCTCATAGCTATCTAGCAAATACTGCGCCAACCCAATATATTTACCGGACTGTCCAAATGACCATGATAAAATGATCGATGGTGAAGAATACTGCCGGGGGAGTACATGAACAATAATTAAGGATTCGTGGGAGAGGAGTGAGATCCGAGGGCGATAGTAGCGTTTGGAACTGTGTACACACCTGATCGCACGCTGTCTGGCGATCAGGTGTGCGATGACTTACAAAGGCTACTGTAGGAGAGGGGTGAATGGAAACGCCGAAATCACGGGATAGCGCTACTCCGAGGGGTCGAAGCTAGCCATGTACGACGTGTGGAGATAGTAGAAGAGCACCATCCCGCCGATCCAGCTGATGATGCCGTAGGCGACGTACGCGAGGGCGGGGAGGTCGAGATAGAAGTACATGTACGACCCGATGACCAAGTACACGGCGACGAAGACGCCGAGCACGCGAATACCGGAACTGGAGACCTGTTGTTTCGGATCGTTCATACTGAGCGGAGACACCGGGCGGTGATACCAGTACCTAGTCCCCCCACGATTTAAGAACGAAAGTTCATGCAAAATCTGCGAAAGGCGTCGGCACTATATGAGGGTGAAGCCAACTCCCGGTATGATCCGCGTAGGCGTTAATGGGTACGGCACCATCGGCAAGCGCGTCGCCGATGCAGTGAACTCGATGCCCGACATGGAACTGGTCGGCATCGGGAAGGCGAGTCCGAACCACACGGCGGACGCCGCCGCCGAGCGAGGCTACGACATCTACGTCCCCGAGGGGCGTCACGACCGCTGGGAGGGCGTCGACCTGGACGTCGCGGGCGACATCATCGACCTCATCGACGCGAGCGACATCGTCGCCGACGCGACGCCGGCCGGGATGGGCGCGGAGTACCGCCCCATCTACGAGGAACACGACACCCCCGCTCTGTTCCAGGGTGGCGAGGGCGCCGACGTGGCCGACGAGAGCTTCACCGCCCGCGCCAACTACTCCGAGGCGATGGGCAAGGACTACGTCCGTATCGTCTCCTGTAACACGACCGGCCTGAACCGGATGTTCGCCCCGCTCGTCGAGGAGTACGGCGTCGAACGCTCCAGCATCACGCTGGTTCGCTGCCGCGGCGAACACGCCGTCACCTCGGCCGACCCGGTGACACTGCCCTCGCACCACGGCCCCGACGCGCTCGAAGTGATCCCCGAAATCGGGCAGATCACGACGATGGGCATGAAGGTGCCGACGGTGCGCCACCACTTCCACGGCATCAACGTGGAACTGGACGCGGAGCCGAGCGCCGAGGAGGTCGCCGATCTGCTCGCCTCCCAGTCCCGCATCCACGTCATCGACGGCGACCTCGACATGTCGTCGGGGTGGGATCTCCAGGAGTTCGCGCTCGACCGCGGGCGCGACCGGATGAACCTCTACGAGAACCAGATCTTCGAGGACTCCATCACGGTCGAGAGCAACCAGCTCCACCTGTTCCAGTCCATCCACCGCGAGAGCGACGTGGTGCCGGAGAACGTCGACGCCATCCGAGCGATGACGGAGTCGGCCGACGCGGAGGAGAGCATCGAACTGACGAACGACGTGATGGGGATCGGCGACATTTAAATGACGGTCAACGAGAACATGGCGGAGGCGGAGGAAGACGAAGAGACGCCCGAGGCGGGCGAGGAACTGGTCAACGGCTACGGGTCGAGTCCCGGCGTCGCGACCGGTCCGGTGAAGATCATCGAGGACATCGACGAAGCGGACCGCATCGAGGAGGGCGACGTCATCGTCACCGAGATGACGGCCCCGGACATGGTCCCGGCGATGAAGCGGTCGGCCGGCATCCTCACCGACGAGGGCGGGATGACCTCCCACGCGGCCATCGTCTCGCGCGAACTCGGCGTGCCGGCCATCGTCGGCGCGGGCGACGCGACGGACGTACTCTCCGACGGCCAGCGCATCACGCTGGACGGCCAGAAAGGCACCGTCGTCGCCCCGGAACCGGAGTCGGAGTCCGACACGACCGACGTGGCGGACGCCGACCCCGAGGGCGACGTGGAAGTGACCGGCGGCGCCCCCACGACGGCGACGGAAGTGAAGGTCAACGTCTCGATTCCGGACGCCGCAGAACGGGCGGCCGACACCGGCGCGGACGGCGTCGGCCTGCTCCGTCTCGAACACATCCTGCTCTCGACGGGCAAGACGCCCGAGCGCTACGTCGCCGATCACGGCGAGGAGGCGTTCGTCGAGGAGATTTCCGAGGAGATCCGGAAGGTCGCGGACGCGTTCTACCCGCGACCGGTCCGGGCCCGCACCCTCGACGCGCCGACGGACGAACTCGCGGAGCTCACGGGGGGGGAGAACGAACCCCACGAGCACAACCCGATGCTCGGCTACCGCGGCATCCGCCGCAGTCTGAAGGAGCCCGAGATGGTCAAGCTCGAACTGCGCGCGTTCAAGCGCCTGCACGACATGGGCTACGACAACGTCGAAGTCATGTTCCCGCTCCCCAACGACGCGTCGGACGTGCGCCGGGCACGGGAACTGATGGAAGAGGTCGGCATCGACCCCGAGAAGCGCGAGTGGGGCGCCATGATCGAGACGCCCGCCAGCATCCGATCCATCGACGAGATCATCGACGAGGGTATCGACTTCGTCGCGCTGGGCACCAACGACATCGTCCAGTTCATGCTCGCCGTCGACCGCAACAACGCGATGGTCGCGGACCGCTTCGACGACTTCCACCCCACGATCCTGGAGGCGATGGCGGAGGTCATCGAGGCGTGTAACGAACACGACGTGGACACCACCATCACCGGTCAGTCCGGATCGCACCCGGACATGGCGAAGTTCCTCGTCGAGAAGGGTATCAGTTCGCTGTCGTCGAACATCGACGCCGTGGCCGAGGTGCGCCGCGTCGTCGCCCGCGCCGAGCGGAAACTCCTGCTCGACTCGGCGCGCGAGAACCTCGACGACGCCGAACCGCAGATCGACTGACGGCGCAACGCTTTCTTCGTTGTTTTCAGCGGCGACCAGCGGCGGCACACGGCGGTGTCCGGTCGACCGGGCGGCGGCTATCGTGTGAGACCACGCGTGCCAATCGAAGCGTGTCGAGGGCGGGCGCGGTGCCGAGGAGTGTGGGGTGGACACCGAGAGAAGGTGGTATAGTAGCCTTTGAAAGTCATCGCACACCTGATCGCGTGCCGTCTGGCGAGCATGGGCAAACAGTTCCTAACGCTACTATAGCAGTCTCGGATGGGGCGTCACGGCGTGTGGTCGGAAAAGCGCCGATGCCGGCGGCAGGTCGGCCGTCCGAGGTACGGCTACGGCTACGACTCTCTCCGGGCGCGTCGACCTCCGACGAGTGACGAGTGCCAGTCACCGAGGGACACAGATCCGTCTCCGGTGTCTCGGGCGAGAAAGCGGAACCGAGGCCGCACCGCAGGGTCGCGAGTCGCCGACTACAGGCCGAGCAGCGTCTGGATGGTCTGGAGCGAACTGCGGGCTTCCCAGACCCCGGAGACGATCATGACGACGCCGGCGAAGATGGCGAGCGCGACCGCCCAGGTTCGCACCGGCGAGAGCGAGTCGATGTCGATCTCGAAGGACATGTACATCACGGCGAGGTACATGAGCCCGATGACCGGCGCGAAGAGGGCACCGGAGAGGGCAAAGAGGATCAGCGGCGCCTCGATGAAGAGGTTGAGCGCGAGCGGGATCGCCGAGAAGAGGACGATCGTCAGCCGGAAGGTGGTGTCACGGGTGATGTTGTAGTTGTCGAACACGCCGTGGAGCGCGAAGGCGTCCTCCCAGAGCCGCGACATGCCGTAGAGCGGGCCGATGAGCGTCGAGAACAGCGCGGCAACGGTGGTCAGCAGGAACAGCGTGGCGGACCACTCGCCGAACTGGGTCGTGAAGATGTTGGCCATCTCCGGGATGACGGTGAAGCCGCTGGGCTGGATGCCTTCGACGTGGAGCGTCGCGGCCGCGGCCGTCCACATGAAGAAGGAGAAGGTCGCCAGGATGGCCGACGAGAGCAGGTTTTGCCAGAGGACGATGTCGCCCCAGCCCTTGAGGCGGTGAATCTCCTCGTCGGAGAGGTCGTACTTGTCGATGTCGTAGCCCTTATCGAGGGGTTCGAACATCCCCATCACCTTGTCCTTGGCGAACCAGACGTAGGAGACGGTCGGACCGAAGCCCGCGCCGATCCAGCCGAACATCGTGAGGATGAACGCCATGCCCCCGACGCCGAGACCTTCGACGCGGCCGGGTATCGAAGGGACGAGGCCACTCGCGAGGTTGGGACCCCAGACATCGACCGTGCTGAGCGAGACGAAGGCGATGAGCACCAAGAAGATCCACAGCAGCGACGTGGCGATCTTCTCGATGAGGCCGTACGAGCGCAGGCCGACGATACCCAGGCCGGCGAGCACCGTTCCGATCATCCAGACGTTCGTCGGGATGGCCGGGACCAGGTGATTGAACGCGCCCGCGGTCTCACCGAGATGGCCGGAGAGACCGATGGCGTAGATGATTCCGCCCAGGAACACGTAGTAGAAGATCCACTTCAGCCACCAGCCCTTCTCGTAGAGGGCGTCGAGGAACGTGTCGCCGGTCATGACGCCGTACCGAACGAGGTAGTACTGGCCGAAGATCTTCGTGAACGTGATGAGTGGGATGAGCCAGATACCCTCCATACCGAGGTACGCACCACCGAGCGGGACGCTCAGGACTTCACCGCCGCCGATCTGCGAGGCGGTGAAGACCCAGGCGGGTCCCATGTAGCTGAGGAACTCCTTCAGCGTCGACGGCGGCTCCGAGATACGGGCCTCGCCGGCCTCGATTTCGCCGGTGCTCACGACGACACACCTCCGGAGCGCGCCCCGCTACCGGGGAAGCCGGAACGGCGTGTTCCGGAGTGCCGATGATCGATACGTGCGGTCCCGTCGAGATGAGTCGACGCGGTAATGAGTCGTGCTGGTCTCTGCCGCATGTTCAACCAGGTGAAAGATAGTGACGGTGGTATAAACGCCGAAAGGTGCACTTTTTGCATTATTTATCATGAAGACCATATTCCTTAAGGACATATAACACGTAACGCGACCGACAGCGAGCCGCAAAAACCGGGGGACTGCAGTCCGATCCGATCCGGAACACCGGCACAGCGGCGGCAATGCGGCGAGATGACGGTAGTAATGAATGACGCGGTCGAAAGCGCTTTAATTATTGTGAGGAATTAATGATAGCATGGTGATACTGACCGCCATCGACAGAGACCCCGGTTGTAAAGGGGTCGTCGAAACCGCATACGACCTTTCGACCAGCATGGACATGCAGCTCGTCATACTCCACGTCGTGCCCGAAGACGGCGACGAGGAGGCTGCCCGCGAGGAGATCGAGGAGATCGTCACGTCGGTCATCGGCGACCTGGAGGGCGTGGACCTGCGGATCATGCCCGAGCAGTCGCGGCGCGACCTGCCCACGGGACGGACCGCGAACCACATCCTGCAAGTGGCCGAAGAGATCGAACCGGACTACATCGTCATCGGCTCGCGCAAGCGGACGGGCCTGGGGAAGATCCTGCTCGGCAGCGTCTCGAAGCTCATCTTGGCCAACGCGGACGTGCCCGTGGTGACGGTCGAACAGACGCGGGAAAACGAGGACTAGCGCCGCAGCCACAGGTAGCTCCCGACGCCGGCGACGACGGCGACAGCTCCGGAGACGACGAGCAGACTCCGGTAGCCGACGACAGTCGACGCGAAGGCGGCGTCGGCGGTGACGGTGAAGCCCACGGGACCGAGCGTCTGTCCGAGGCGGAGCATACTCGTTCGCATCCCCATCGCGCCGGCGCGCAGGTCGTCGGCGACGAGCGTCACGACGGCGGAGTCGATAGAGGGCATCACGACGCCGAAGCCGACGCCGAACACGAGCAACGCGACGGCCACCGTCGCCGGCGACGGCGCGAGGCGCACCGCCAACAGTCCCACGCCGTAGGCGACGAAGCCGAGCGCGACGAGTTCCGCCGCCGACCGGAGCGACGAGAGGCGGCCGTACTGCGAGGAGACGGCGGCGCTCGCGACGGCGACCATCGACAGCGTGGCGCCGATGCGGCCGGCGCCGAGACCGAACACGTCGCTCAGGAGCAGTGGGAGCGCCGTGAGGATGGCGCCGTAGAAGAGAAAGAAAGCCACGAACAGCGCCAGAAAGATGGCCAGCGCCTCGGGGAGCAGGGCGACTTTCCAGAGACGGGAGAGGTACGCGCGCACGTCGGTCGAGCGCTCGGCTTCGGGTTCGGCCAGCGCGAGCAGGGCAAACAGGCCGACCAGCGCACCGACGCCGAAAAAGAGGAAGGGCGCGTTCCAGCGGATCCCGGCGAGCGCTCCGCCGAGCAGGGGGTAGAACGCCGCGCCGGTGCCGACAGTGCTCCCGTTGACCCCCATCACCGCGTCACGGCGCCGGCCCTCGTAGACATCGCCGATGAGCGTCACCGCGAGCGTGATGAGCGCGCTCGCGCCCACGCCCTGCAGGAAGCGAAGCGCCAGCACCTCGGAGAAGGTGCGGGCGAAGGCGACACCCGCACCGGCGGCGGCGAACACGAAGAGCAGCGGAACGATCACCCGTCGGCGCCCGATCCGATCGGCGACCAGACCCACGAACGGGGTGACGAAGACGCCGGGGAGCGTGTAGGCGGTGATGACGAGGCCGACCTGCGCGTCGCTGATGCCGAACACGGGGCGGAGGTCGGGGAGGACGGGACTGACGAGCGAGACGCCCATGACCCCCATCAGCGAGCACGCGAGCACGACATAGAGCGTGCTCGACCGCCAGGGGACGAGGCCCAGCCCGCGGTCGGCGTCGATTCCGAGCACGGAGGCACCTCGCGCGTCGGGGTTGTTATCGTTTGGTTCTCGGAAAAGCGCGATCAGAACTGCTCGGCGGTGTCGATCCCGACGACGGCGCCCGCTTCGTCGGCACCGAACTGATCGTCGACGCCGACCGCGGTGGCAAAGAGCAGGCGGGCCTGTTCGGTGTGGGCGGTCCGGACTGCTGTCCCCGTCTCGCTGTCGAACTCGAACGCTGCGAGGACATCGTCCCACCGGTCGTACGAGATCCGGTAGGCGCGCGTGTTGTCGACGGTGACGTAGTCGGCCGACCGCTCGAACTCGGCGTGGCGCCCCAGTAACTCCGCGTTGACCGTGACGAGAGCCGTCGCGATGGTCGCCGGATCCATCTCGGCCCGTTCGGCCACCCGCACGACGACCGCGTCGTCGATCGGCGCGTCCTCCGTATCGACATCGCTGTCGAGTGACATGTGGCAACTGTTCACAGTGTCGGGCCTTCGGTCTTTCGGTGACGACGGCCGAACGTTCATGACCGGAGGGGGCGAACGGCCGGACGAGCGGTCGATGCCCCTATGACGACGTTACGCGCCGAAGAACTGTGTTACGCGATCGATGGGGAACGGATCGTCGACGGCGTCTCGCTCGCCGTCGGAAGCGGCGAGACGGTGGCCATCGTCGGTCCATCGGGCGCCGGGAAGTCGTCGTTCCTGCGCTTGCTCAACCGACTCGACGAACCGACCGGCGGCACCGTCTACCTCGACGGCACGGACTATCGGACGATTCCGCCGGAGACGCTCCGCAAACGCGTGGGACTGGTGCCACAGGACCCGTCACTCCGCGATGGGACCGTCCGGGAGAACGTCACTATCGGTCCGCGCCTCCGCGGGGAGTCCGTCGCCGAACCGCGCCTGCGAGCGGTGCTCGACGACGTGGCCCTCAAGGGGTACGCCGACCGGGAGGCGAGCGACCTGTCGGGCGGCGAGGCCCAGCGCGTCGCCATCGCGCGCACCGTCGTCAACGATCCGGACGTGCTCTTGCTCGACGAGCCGACGGCGAGCCTCGACAGCGAGGCGGAGGCGACGATCGAAACCCTGCTGACCGACCTCCTCGCCACGGGCGAGCGGACGGCCATCCTGGTGACACACGACGAGCGACAGGCCACGCGCCTGGCCGACCGGGTGGGTCGCTTTCACGACGGTCGGCTCGTCGAAGTGGGGCCACCGCAGGAGGTGATTCGGTGACGGTCGTTCCCGACCGCCTCGTCGACCCCGTCGTGATCGAGGGGCTGTTTCAGGTCGCCGCCGCGACGGCGCTCGCGGCCGTCGTCATCGGTCTCTCGTCGCTCCGGAACCTGGATCTGGAGCGGGACCTCGGCGGCTCGTTCGCCCGCGGGTTCGTGCAGGTGCTCGCGATGGGAGCGCTCATCGGCACGCTCTTTGCCATCCCGCTGGCGTACTCGGGACTCCTGCTCGCGGCGATGGTGGGCTACGCGGCGTGGGAGTCGCGGAAACGCGGGGCGGGCGTCCCCCACGCCTTCCGTATCTCGCTCGTCTCGCTGGGGGTCGGCGCCACCGTCGTCATCGTGACGATGGTCGCCGCCGGTGCCATCGAGCGGACGGTGCGGAACCTCGTCCCCGTCGGCGGCATGATCATCGCGAACGCGATGAAGACGAACTCGCTGACGCTGGATCGGTTCCAAGGGGAAGTCGAGTCGAACCGGGACGAGATCGAAGCGGTTCTGGCTCTCGGCGTCCCGCCCGAACGCGCCATCTCGGCGTACGTCTCCGAGTCGGTCCGGGCGTCGCTCATCCCCGTCGTCGACGCGATGCGGACGCTGGGACTGGTGTACATTCCGGGGATGATGTCGGGGATGATCCTCGGCGGCGCGAATCCCATCTACGCCGCCGAATACCAGTTCGTCATCATGGGCATGATCTTCGCGGCCGGCGGCCTCACGAGCATGACGGCCAGTCTGTTGCTGGCGCGGGCGGCGTTCACGGACGCCGACCAGCTCCGCCGGTTCGAGCCGACCGAGCAGACGCTGCGCGGGGCGCTCCGGGCAGCCCTGCGGTGAACCCGCCGGTACAACACGTGACAACCTAATCTCGAGGGGATAGTCGAGACCCACCACCGGACCGCGCTCGACGGCGAGAAGCGCACCGGCGAGTTCGCATGCAACGGTCGGCGGTTCGAAGCCACCGTCGCGCCAGCGCGTGAGGAGGAGGTCGGCAGCGGTATCGCCGTGGTCCAACAGTGGCCGTTCGGACGTGAGTGGCCGTTCGGACGTGAGCGACCGGTCAGGCCGCCGCGACGGCGTCGAGGATCGCGTCGTAGTCGGGTTCGTTGGTCGGGTCGTCGGCCACCCAACTGTAGGTGACGACGCCCGCGTCGTCGACGACGAACACGGCGCGGTTCGCGATACCGTAGAGCCCGAGGTCCGGAATGTCCATCTCCAGGTCGTACGCCCGGATGACCTCGCCGGCCATGTCGCTCACGAGGTCGAACTCCAGGCCGTGTTCGTCGCTGAACGCGCCCTGGGCGAACGGCGAGTCGGCGCTCAGGCCGAACACCGTCGCACCGGCGTCGTGGAAGTCGTCGAGGCGGTCCTGCAGGGCGAGCATCTCGTTCCGGCAGGGGGGCGTGAAGGCGCCGGGGAAGAAGGCGAGGACGACCGGGCCGCCCCCGAGGTGGTCATCGAAGTCGAACGATTCGTGCTCCGCGGTCCCGAGTGTCGCGGTGAACGTCGGGGCGGTGTCGCCGTCGGATACCATACCTGACGAAAGGCACCACGGCGGCATAAAACCAGCCACGAACGTCCGGAAACGCCTAACTGTCGGGGCGCGGTACCACGCCCATGGCAGAGTTCGGCGCGCTGTCGCTCGTCCCGCCGCTGCTCGCAATCGGGCTGGCTATCGTGACCCGGAAGGCCGTGCTGTCGCTCTTTCTCGGCGTGTGGGCCGGCGGCGTGGTGTACACGGGGAGTCTGGGCTTGCGCCAGACCTTCGACTGGATCGCCGCCGCCATCGGCGAGAGCACGTTCCACGCCCAGATCCTCATCTTCACGCTCCTGCTCGGCTCCGCCGTCGCGATGATCTGGCGGCTTGGCGGATCACACGCGGTGCGCGACTGGGCCATTGCCCGTCTCGATACGCGGCGCAAGGTGGCGGCCGTGACGTGGCTGCTCGGCCTCCTCCTGTTTTTCGACGACTACGCCAACACCGCCGTCGTGGGGAGCACGATGCGTGACGTTTCGGATCATCTGGGCATCTCGCGGGAGAAACTCTCCTATCTCGTCGACTCGACGGCGGCGCCCGTCTCCACGCTCGCCATCTCGTCGTGGGTCGCGTTCCAGTTGTCCATGATCGAGTCGGGCTACGAAGCGACGGATCTGGCCGCGAGCGAGGTGCCGAACGCCTTCGGCGTGTTCCTGCAGTCCATCCCGTACAACGTCTACGCCATCCTCGCCATCGCGATGGTCGGCATCGTCGTGGTGAGCGAGCGCGACTACGGCGAGATGCTGACTGCCGAACGCCGCGCCGCCGAGACGGGCGAGGTGACGCGTCCCGGCGGCCGGCCGATGCAGAACGTCGCGGCCGAACTCGGCGAACCCAACGTCGAACGCCCGCGCCTGTTCTCCTTTTTCCTCCCCATCGGCGTCCTCATCGCCGTCACGGTCGGCACGGCGCTCTGGACGGGCTACACCCCGGGCGCGTCGCTGTACGACACCATCACGGGCGCCGACTACGCGGTGGCGCTCATCTTCGGATCGTTCGCGATGGTCGTCTCGACGTACATCATCGGCGCCGCCACCGGTGTCATGGGCCTCGGCGAGAGCGTCGATACGACCATCGACGGGTTCGGGGTCATGCTGATCGCGGTGACGATTCTCGTCCTCGCGTGGGCCATCGGCAACGTCGTCGAGGCGCTCGGAACGGGCGAGTACGTCGGCGGCGTCGCCCAGCAGGTGCTCTCGCCCGCACTGTTGCCCGTCGTGGTGCTCTTTACCGCCGCCTTCATCGCCTTCTCGACCGGGAGTTCGTGGGGCACGATGGCCATCGTGACGCCCATCGCCGTCCCCGTGGCGTGGGATCTGACCGGGACGCATACGATGGTCGCCGCCCTGGTCGGGGCCGTCTTCTCCGGCGCCATCTTCGGCGACCACGCCTCCCCCATCTCCGATACGACCGTCCTCTCGGCGACGTTCACCGGCGCGGACCTCGTCGACCACGTCCGTACCCAACTCTACTACGCCGTCACCGTCGTCCTCGTCGCCGCGACGCTGTTGGTCGCGTGGGGCTACACCCGCGTCAGTCCGTGGCTCCTGCTCCCGATCGGCGTCCTCATGCTCGTCGGCCTGGTGTACGGGCTGTCGACGCTCGACGCCAGACGGCGAGGCATCGACCCGACGTTGCCGGACGAACCCCCCGAGAGGGACGACTGATCATGTCCAAGCACACCGATGACGACCCGACCGCCGACGACGTCTACGAGCGGATGGAGCCGCTGGAACCGTACACGGCGGGCGAACTCGCGTCGGCGCTCGACGCGCCGAAGCAGGTGATCCGAACCCTCTTGAATCGCCTCGCTGGGGCGGATCGCATCCGAAAGAAAGCGCCCGAACCCGAGCGCACCATCTGGGTTCGAGAGCCACCGACACACCGCTGTCCCGACTGCGGCGAGGCGTTCGAGATCAGATACTTCCATCCCGTCTTGCAGGCCGCGCAGTTCTGCCCGAACTGCGGGACGCAACTGGAGTGATCGAGGTTCGGACGATGGTTTAAGGCCGTCGCCGCCGGACGACCGCTGTGCGAAGTTACGACATCACCCGCGTATGGGGCATCCCCATCCGCGTCAACACGTCGCTGCTGATCTTTCTCCCCATCCTGGCCTGGCTCATCGGGAGCGGCCAGCAGATCGAACTGTACGCCGGGTTCATCGAGGGGCTGACGGGCGTCGGATTCGACCTGGCTCGCCTCCGGGCCGGGTCGACGCCGTGGCTCATCGGCATCGCGGCGGCGGTCGGCCTGTTTGGCAGCGTGACGCTCCACGAACTCGGGCACTCGTGGGTCGCGCTCCGCTACGGCATCGAGATCGAATCGATCACGCTGTGGATTCTCGGCGGCATCGCGTCGCTGAAGACGCTCCCCAAGGAGTGGAACCGGGAGTTCTGGATCGCCATCGCCGGACCGGTCACGAGCGTCCTCGTCGCCGCCGTCTGTTACGCGGGGGTGCTCGTCGCCCCGCCCTCGCTGCAGGTGTCGCGGTTCGTCGTCGGCTGGCTCGCGGTGACGAACGTGACCCTCGCCGCCTTCAACCTCCTGCCCGCGTTTCCGATGGATGGCGGCCGCATCCTGCGGGCACTGCTCGCTCGCTCTCGCCCCTATGGGACCGCGACGCGGACCGCGGCCCGCGTGGGCGTCGGGTTCGCCTTCCTCTTTGCCATCGTCGGCGTCCTCCAGTTTCAGTTGATGCTGCTCCTGCTCGCGCTCTTCATCTACGCCGCGGCGACGACCGAATCCCGGAGCGTGCTCCTCGACGAACTCCTCGACGGCATCACCGTCGCGGACATCATGACGCGCGATCCGGCGACGATCAGCGCCGACGCGACGGTCGACGCGTTCGGTGCGCAACTACTCCGTGACCGCCAGCCGGTGCATCTCGTCACCGATAGCGAGGGATCACCACTCGGCGTCGGCACCCTCGACGACATCCGCACGGTCCGCGAGTCGGAACGCGACACGACCGCGATTTCGGCCATCATGCGCGACGTTCCGACCGTCGAGGCGAGCGCGGACGCCTTCGATACGCTGGCCACGCTGAACCAGTCGGGCGCCTCGAGCGCCCTCGTCTACGAGGACGGCGTCTTCGCCGGCATCCTCACGGAGTCGGACTACGCCCACGCCATGACCGTCCGGCGTGGCTTCCAGAGCGGTATCAGCGGATAGGACCGCTACGGTCGACCGTCTCCAGCAGGCGGTCGATGCGCTCGATAGCCGTTTCGATGGCGGCGGCGTCGGTGGCGTAGGAGAGCCGGAGATAGTCGGCCGCCTCGTCACCGAAGTCGATGCCCGGCGTGACCGCGACGCCTGCCTCCTCCAAGAACAGGTCGGCGATCTCCATCGCGTCGCCGGGCAGGTCGCTCACGTCCGCGAGGAGGTAGTACGCGCCCTGAGGCGTATATCCAAGGTCCAGCCCCCAGTCGGAAACGGCGTCGACGAGCAGGTCGCGGCGCTCGCGATACGTGTCGCGGATGGCGTCGAGTCGCGCAGGCGGCGTCTCTAGGGCGGCGACGCCCGCGTCCTGGACGAAATTGGGAGCGCAGATGAGGAGGTTCTGGGCGAGGCGGTTGATCACGTCCACGTAGTCGGGCGGGGCGACGAGCCATCCGAGCCGCCACCCCGTCATCGCGTAGCGCTTCGAGAAGCCGTCCAGCACGAACGCGTCGTCCGTGTATTCGAGGACGGTGTGTTCTTCGGCGTCGTACGAGAGGCCGTGGTAGATTTCGTCGACGATGGGGACGGCGTCGGCGTCGCTGGCGACACCAACCAGGGAGTCGAGCGTGTCGCCGTCGAGCACCGCGCCCGTCGGGTTCGCGGGCGAGTTGAGCAGGAGCGCCCGGGTCGAGGCGTCGACGGCCGCCGCGAAGGCGTCGACGCGGGGTTGGTAGCCGTCGGCGGCGCGCAACGGCACCGTCTCGATGCGCCCGCTGACCGTCCGCACGAAGTTCGGGTAGCAGGCGTAATGCGGGTCGGTGAGCACCACCCCGTCGCCGGGATCGACGACGGCCGCCAGCGCGAGCAACAGGCCGGGCGAGGACCCGGGCGTGACGACGATTCGGTCGGGGTCGACTGTGACGCCGTACTCGCGGTCGTAGCGCGCGGCGATGGCGCGCCGGAGCGCCGGTTTCCCGCGCGCCGCGGTGTAGTTCGTGTTGCCCGCCCGTAACGACTCGACGGCGGTGTCGACGACTCGGTCGGGCGGCGCAAAATCCGGTTCGCCAACCTCCAGGTGGATCACGTCCGACCGCTCGCTCGCGCGTTCGAGGACGTCCATCGCGAGGAAGGGCGACACCTCGGTGCCACGTCGAGAGACCATCTGTCGGGTCGGCGTACGGGCGGGGGCCACGAATACGCTCCGGTCGACGGACGCCGGCGGGGTCCGTGGGGCGCTCGTGACCCGGACGAGATCCGGCGTCAGTACGCTTTTCCCCCCGCTCGCTGTATCTCGGTCGATGACTGTCCGCGAGACGGATATCCCCGGCGTCGGCCGGAAGTTCGAACTCGATCTGTCCGGCGACACCACCGTGACGGCCGTCGTCCACCACGACGGGCGCTGTGAACTGTACCGTCGCGACAGCGCCGACGCCGACGGCGAGAAGATCCTCGACCTGTCCAGCGATCAGGCGAACAAGCTCGGGTCCATCCTCGAAGGCGCGTATTTCGAGTCCGTCAGCACCGCGGAACTCACCGTCCCCCTCGGCGACGCGATCATCGAGTGGGTGGAAGTCGGGCGCGACGCCACCCAGGCCGGCAAGACGCTCGGTGAAACGGATCTCCGGCAGGCGACGGGCGCGACGGTGATCGCCATTCAGCGCGGCGAGGAGACGGTACCGAACCCCGCCGCGGAGTTCGAACTGGCGGCTGGAGACCTGCTCGTCGCCGTCGGCACCCGCGAGGAACAGCAGGCGCTGCGGGAGCTGCTCTCACCCACGGCGTAGTCGGGCGGGCGTGGGTCGCGTGAAGCTGAAACGACTCGACAGCGCCGTTGCCGTCGCGTGGCCCACGGTTACACCTAGTTGTCCGCGTTCTCGGCGCTGTACCGGCCGGACTCGCGGTCGTATTTCGAGAAGAGGTAGGCGGCGACGAGACCGAACACGCCGGTTCCGGCCCAGAACTGCCAGGGGAGCGGCTCCAGCCCGCCGGGGATGTACGGGTAGGCGATGCGTCCCTCCTCGACGATGGTCTGACTCGACGGCATCACGCCGCTGCCCGGCGGGTTGGGGATCGATCCCTCGGTCGCCGGACCGCCCGGTTCGCCACAGACGATGCGGCCGACCATCCCGAGGGTCTTGTGGGGCGCACAGTAGTAGTCGTAGGTTCCCTCGACGGTGAAGGTGTGGCTGTAGGTCGCGCCCGCTTCGTCGAAGACGCCGCTGTCGAAGCCCGACGCGCCTTCGGGGATGCGCCGGGTCTCGGCCCGGTCGTTGTCCGTCGAGTAACTGGTCGCGCTGTGAGAACCGCTCGCGTTGACGAACGTGACGGTGTCGCCGGGCTGGATATGCAGGCCGACGGGGTCGAAGTAGAAGCTCCCGCCCTCGGTGATCATCTCGACCTCGTGGGTCTCGCCATCGGTGGAGGTCGCCGGCTGTCCGCCGGAGTCGGTCCCGTTACCGGCGCTGGATTCGTTCTCGTGTGACGTGGCGGCCGCCGGAGCCGCGATGGCAGTCGTCGCGAGGCCACTGGCCCCGAGTCGTCGGAGGTAGGTGCGTCGATTCATGATGCGGGCCGAACCGTTCGGCCGAACGTTTCGGTGTCGCAGTAGTATGTCTGTCGGAATCGGTCGGTGGGCGAGCACGTGCCCGGACGCGAACGGAAGAGGCATAAACCAGGCACGGGTGTTTTCGAACTGATAATGGTCTGGCCCACACCGAGGGCGGCGACGACTCCGTCCGGGCCCTCGTCGCCGCGCTGTGTTGGTCGATGGCACGGTAGTCCCTCTCTCCCCATGAGTCACACAGAACACACTGACACGTTCCAGACGGTCCGTCGGCGCGTCGCCGGTGAGTGCGAATGAGACGCGAGACGGTGATCATCGTCCTGCTGATCGCCTCGGTACTCCTCCCGATGTGGTACGTCGCGCTCACGAGCGGCACTCCGGGCAGCAGCGTCGGCCTCGGCGTCGGCGAGGATCCCGTCGCCGTCAACCCCGACGCCGACATCGACCCGACCGGGAAGTTCCTGCCGACGCCCGTCGAAGTCGGCCCGAACCAGTCCGGGGTGATCACCTGGGTCGCGCTGCTCGGCGCCGTCGCCGGCATCGTCAGCGTGACGCGGTTCGTCGACCGGATCGGCCACGCCCGCCAGTCGGTCGTGGAGTCCGAGACGGAGACGGACGGCGGCAAGCCCGTCGTGAAGGTGCCACCGTACCTCCAGACGGACACGCGCTGGATCGTCGACTACTGGCCGGCCCCCGCGGACCGGACGGGGCTGCTCGCGCTCGCCGGCCTCTCCTGGTGCACCGTCGTCTTCGCCGGACTCCTGGCGTCCGAGGGGCTGGGCGAGGCACGCAACCAGTTCATCGGCACCTACGCCGGCATGCTGTTCCTCTCGCTGGCCGCCACGGTGCTGGTGTACGCCGTCTTCTTCGTCCCCTCGATCACCGTCGCCGAACGGAGGGATCACCAATGACGACAGATACGCCACCCGACGAACCACACGAAGAGATCGAGATCAAGCGCCGCCAAGTCGCGAAAATACTCGCCGCGATCAGCGGCGCCGGCGCCGTCAGCGCCTTCAGCGTCTCCGCGATCGCCGGGCTCAGCGAGTCGGGCAAGATCGAAGAGCCCGAACCGCTGTTCGTCGAGGGCGTCCGCCTGGTCGACGCCGAGGGCACCCCCCTCAGGGCTGCCGACGCCATCCCGCCGAACGAGAATCTGGAGCCGATAACCGTCTACCCCGAGCAGGAGGGTGGTGGGGCGATCACGGAAGACCGCGCCGCGGTCCTGCTCGTCCGGTTCCCCGAGGGCAGCTATCAGGAGCCGACGAACCTCGACGGGACCGTCGACGGCTACGCCGCCTACTCGAAGGTGTGCACCCATCTGGGGTGTGCCGTCAACGGAACGGAGGGCAACCAGCTCTACTGCCAGTGTCACGGCTCGCAGTTCGATCCCCTGCAGGGCGCTGAGGTGACCAGCGGGCCGGCGACGAGTCCGCTGCCCCAGCTCCCCATCGGCGTCGCCGACGATGACGGACAACTGCTCCTGGCGACCGGCCCGTTCGAGGGGCCGGTGGGCCCCCAATGACCATGACACGCGACACCGCAGACGACACGGCGACCGAGACAGACGGCGCGAACGAGCCCTCGCCAGCACCGCGTACCGACGGTGCCGGCGCCACTGACGACTACGACGGCCCAGAGGGCGCCAAACCGGTGCACGGCAGAGAGATCGAGACCCGCCAGAAATACCCGAACAACCGCCTGTTCACCTGGCTCGACAACCGTCTCGAACTGAACCACGAGATCCTCGGGAAGGCGTTCCCCGAGGACAAGTACGGCTCGTTCCTGCTCGGCGAAATCGCCCTCTTCTCGTTCGTCTTCCTCGTGCTGACCGGTTCGTTCCTCGGCTTGATGTACGAGCCGGTGGCCACCGAGGTGACCTACGAGGGCAACGCCGCGGAGTGGTCGGGCCAGGAGGTGCCGGGCGCGTTCGCGAGCGTCCTCTCGATCACCTACGATACGCCCTTTGGCATGTTCATGCGGATGGCCCACCACTGGGCGGCGTACATCTTCATCGCCGCCATCGCCCTGCACATGTTCCGGGTCTTCTTCAGCGGCGCCTACCGCAACCCCCACGAGCCGAACTGGTTCGTCGGGAGTGTCCTCCTCTTGCTCGCGCTCTCGGAGGGCTTCTTCGGCTACGCGCTCCCGCTGGACGGCTTCAGTCAGGCCGCGACGACCATCGGGTTCAACATGACCGGCGAGGTGCCGGTGATCGGCGAGTGGCTCCAGGCGCTCGCGTTCGGCGGGAACTTCCCGAGTCAGGCCGGGCAGGTCATCCCCCAGATGTACTTCATGCACGTCTTCCTGTTCCCGGCGCTGCTGGCGGGGATCATCGGCCTGCACATGATGATCCTGATGCGCCAGAAACACACCGAACACGCGCCCAGTTCCCGGGGCGGCGACCGGACGCCCGACGCCGCCGACGACTCCTTCGTCGTCGGATCGCCCCTCTTCCCCCAGCAGTTCCTGCTCTCGACGGTCGTCCTCCTGCTGACGGCGGCGACCATCTCGTTCCTCGCCGCGTTCTTCCCCGTCCAGCGCATCGCCGCCATCGGCCTCGAAGCGCCCTCCGACCCCAGCCCCGACTGGTTCTTCATGTGGGTGTTCGGGGCGCTACAGATGGTTCCCGGGGAGCTGTCGCTGGCCGGCGTGACCGTCTCCCTCGGCGGCTGGGGTGAGTTCATCGGCGGCATCCTCGTCCCGATGCTGATCATCGGCACCATGATCATCTGGCCGCTGATCGACAACACCGACGAGCCCAAGCATTTCACGGTCGATCCGCTCGACCGCCCGGCCCAGACGGCGCTGGGCGTCGGGGCGATCATGCTCACTATCGTCCTCTCCATCGACGGGATGCGCGGGACCGTCTCGGAGGTCCTCGGGCTGTCCTCGAGCGTGCTGTACCCGTACCTGGTCGCGATGACGTTCGTCGTCCCGATCCTGTACACGCTGATCGTCTACGCCGTGCTCAAGCGGCGACAGCGACGACTCGCCGAGTAGATGAGATGCAGGTTCCGCTCTCCCCGCGCCGCTTTCGGTGGCTCGACCGGCTGAGCAAGGTGGTCGGGCTCACGTTGCTCGCGGTCGCGCTGGAGGGCGTCCTCGGCGACTGGTCGCTGCTCGTGGGGATTGTCGGCCTCGTCGTCGGCGGCGGAACGATCTTTCTCGACCCCGCGGAGTGACGGCGGACCGTTCGTCGGCTAGCCGGCGCCGAGTTCGCGCCGCACGAAAAATCCCGCGAGGATCACCGTACAGACGCCGAGGATCAGGATACCGAGCGTGCCGAGCACGCCGGAGTAGAAGAACAACTGGACGGCGATCCGGCCGGCGAGGAGGTCGCGGGCGGCGAGGCCGCCGGTCGCCAGGAGGAACGCGATTGCCCAGAGACCAAGACCGAGCGCGGCCACCCGCGCCAGCCACGGGTGGACGAAGCGGTCGAAGAAGCCGTCGGCCGCGTCCGGGCCGGGGGGTCGTTCGGGCATGGATCGGTTAGGACTCGGCGGAGGGCCTGAAAGGAGTAGCGAAACGCAGGAGAGTAGTCCCACCAGGATTCGAACCTGGGTCGAAGCCCCCAGAAGGCTTCAGGATTGGCCACTACCCCATGGGACTGCATGCTCTCGTACCGCGAGCACCCTTGTAAGGGTTGCGAGTTCGGACGCCGTCGACCGGCATCTACTTGTGTGACAGGAGTCCACGGCGGCACATGTACATCGGCCGCTTCATCGTCGTCGGCCCGGGGATCGGCGCCTATCGCGTTTCGTCCCGGTCGTTCCCGAACCGACAGATCGTGGACCGTGACGGCACGCTGACCGTCGCGCCGACGCCGGACGCGCCGGAGACGGACAACCCCTACATCGCCTACAACTGCGTCCGGGAGAGCGACGGGCGGGCCGTCCTCGGCAACGGGTCCCACGTCGATCCCGTGACGGAGAAGTTGGACATGGGCTACCCCGCTCGTGACGCGCTGGCGACGGCGCTGCTCGCCCTCGACTACGAGAAAGACGACTACGACACGCCCCGCATCGCGGGCGTCGTCGGCCCGAACCGGGCGACGATCGGGATCGTTCGCCGGGACGCGCTCGTCGTGGAACGCGTCGACGAACCGACGCTGGTCGCCACCTACGAGGAGGACTACCCGCGCGCGTTCGAGTTCGCGGCGACGGGAGCGAACGAGGCCGCTCGCGAGGCGTACGACCTCGACTTCGAACACGCCGTCTGTGCGGCGGGCGTCGCCGTCGACGACGCGGTGCGGACGGCCGTCGTGAACGGCGACGACGATTAAAAGGCAGGGGCGCTACGACGCCCCATGCGCATCGGCGTCATCTCCGATATCCACAGCAATCGGATCGCGCTCGAAGCCGTCTTCGAGGACATGCCGGCCGTCGACCGCCTGGTCTGTGCGGGCGACGTCGTGGGGTACAACCCCTGGCCGGCCGACTGCGTCGAAGCGGTCCGCGAACGGGGGATACCGACGGTGATGGGGAACCACGACCGTGCGGTGGCCCGCGAGACGGGGTTCCGGTTCAACGCGATGGCGGCGGCGGGCGTGGATCACGGTCGAGAACGCCTCGACGACGACGCCCTCGCGTGGCTGGGCGACCTGCCGGCCGAACGGACCGTCGCCGACGGCCGGCTGAAACTCGTCCACGGGCATCCCGAGGATCCGGACCGCTACACCTACCCCGAGGAGTTCTCGCCGCGAATGGTGGCGGGAGAGGACATCCTCGTCACGGGCCACACCCACGTCCAGGGCCACCGCATCTTCGACGAGGGCGTGGTGATGAACCCCGGAAGCGTCGGCCAGCCGCGCGACGGCGACCCGCGGGCCGGTTACGCTGTCGTCGAACTGGGCGATGGAACGGGTGGCGACGCGGTGAGCGTCGAGGAGCGCCGCGTGGCGTACGACATCGACCGCGTCGTCGAGGCGGTGCGGGAGGCGGGATTGCCGGAGCGGATCGGGAAGCGGCTGTACGACGGGGAGTGACGAAACGCGGAGGATAGAGCGGAAACGGTCGGCGCGGCCGTTAGATCGTCTGTTGCTGGACGATTTCGAGCGTCCGCTCGCGGTCGGACCAGTCGACGAAGATGGCGACGGAGGTGGCGGAGGTGATGAGGTCGTGAATGTTGATGCCGGCCTCGGAGACGGGCTGGACGAAGTCAAGGATGATGCCGGGGCGGTTCGGGAGTTCGCCGCCCGTGACACGGATCACGGCGAACTTGTTCTCGACGGTGACCGAGGAGAGCGTCTCGTCGTCGACGACCTGTTCGTGGAGGACGAACTCGGCTTCCTCGGAGAGGTCGTCGTTGACGTAGAACGTGACCGAGTCCATCCCGCTGGCGACGGCGTCGATGTTGATGTTCTCGTCGCGGAGCGCCTGGGCGAGGTCGGCGAGAATGCCCGGGCGATTTCGCAGGGCGCGCCCGGCGACGGTGATGCACGCGAGGGGTTCGTCTTGCATGTCGATGAGGTTCTGGAACTGCCCCTCGATGCGCGTGCCGCCGGTGAGGAGGTCGCCGTGCTGGTAGTGGACGACCCGGACCACCAGATCCTCGTCCTTGTAGGAGAGCGCGCTCGGCGCGACCACCTCGGCGCCGCGGAAGGAGAGGTTACGGAGTTCGTCGACGGTGATGTGGCCGACGTTGCGCGCGCCTTCGACGACGCGGGGGTCGCCGGTCATGACGCCTTCGACATCGGTGACGATGACGACTTCGTCGGCGTCCATGAACTTCCCGAGCATGACAGCGGTGGTGTCGCTGCCGCCGCGCCCGAGCGTGGTTACCTTGCCGTCGATGGTCTGGGCGAGAAACCCCGTGATGACGGGGACGACGTTGTCGAGGTCGTTCGCGAGGGACCGGGCGCGGGCCATCGTCGCCTCGGCGTCGACCTCGCCGAACTCGTCGGTGATGATGGGCCACTCCTCGCTGCCGGGTTCGAGGAACGTGGCGTTGATGCCGCGGGCGGAGAGCGCCGCCTTGAGCATGCGGACGCTGGTCCGCTCGCCCATGCTGACGATTTCCGCGCGGTCGGCGTCCTCGGCGTCGAAGGTGATCTCTTCGAGGAGTTCGTCGGTCGTCGACCCCATCGCGCTCGCGACGATGGCGATCTCGTGGCCCTCCTCGACGGCCTTGGCGACGGTGTCGGCCGCTCGCTCGATGCGGTCACCGCTGCCGAGCGACGTGCCGCCGAACTTCGCGACTACGCGCATGGTGGGGCCTCCACGGGTTCCGACGGATTGTCAAGCATGCCAGGTGGTAGCGAGATGGACGCTAATAACTGTGTTTACTTGCCCCGGCGAGCGATGCGCGGGGTGCGCGCGGGCTGGTGTGAACCGGGGAAACGGCCGTCGATGGGAACGATCGGGCGGGGGGAACGGCCGTCGATAGGGGTGGTCAGGCCGCGTGCGACGCGAGTATTTAACCGCGTCCCACGATATGGAGGCATATGGAAGTGCGCGACGCAGTCGAGGCCGACGCGGACGCGCTCGCGGGCATCGCGGATGTCCCGGCGGACGTGATCCGCAACCTCATCCACGACCGGACGGTCCGGGTGGCCCAGCGGGAGCCGACGACTGCGGGCCCCAACGCCGACGTGGGCGACGAAGGGCGGAACGTGGCCGGGTTCGTCAGTTTCGACGTCCGGGACGCGACGGTCCACGTCACGCAGTTGGCCGGGACGAAGACGGCGTGCGAGCGACTGCTCGCCGAACCGGTTCGGTTCGCGAAGTCCGAAGGGATGACCGTCGAACTGCTGGCGATCAATGGTGACGAGACGACCGTCGAGGCGGCGAAAGACGCCGGATTCGAACGGCAGGGATCGGGGCCGGCGTTCGACGGGGAGACCACGGTGCGGTATCGGTTCGACCCGACGGGCTAGCGGCTAGCCGAACTCGTCGAGGACGGGTAGGCGGCCGAAGTCGACGGGACAGGCCGAAGCAGCCCGGATCAGGCGAACTTTCGAACCGTTAGATCCAGCGTATCGAGGTCGAGAATCGGGGCGAACCCGGCGTCGGGGTCGATGTTGACGCTCTTCTGGAACGCGGTCTGGGCCTGCCAGCACCCGCTGTTGACCGCGAGGACGTTGTGGTACTTGCCGTAGCCGAGTTTGTGGACGTGGCCGGTGTGGAACACGTCGGGGACGTCCTCGATGACGAGGTGGTCCGCTTCCTCGGGAGCGAGACGCATGTGGCCGCCGTATTTCGGCGCGACGTGGCGCTTTTTCAGGAGATGGTACATCGCGCGGTGGGGGTGCTCGTAACTGGCTTTCTCCTCGGGGAGTTCGGCGATCACTTCGTCGAGGGAGACGCCGTGGTACATCAGCACGGAGACGCCCTCGACGGTCACCGTGGAGGGGTTGCCCACGATGCGGGCGTCGTGGGCCGACATGATGTCGCGGAGTTCCTCGTCGAAGGCGGGCTGGGGCTCCGCGAGTCGGACGGCGTCGTGGTTCCCCGGAATCATCACGATCTCCATGTCGCCGGGGACCTCCTTGAGATACTCCGAGAACTGCTCGTACTGGTCGTAGATGTCGACGATGTCGAGTTCCTCGTCCTGATCGGGGTAGACGCCGACGCCCTCGACCATGTCGCCCGCGAGAAGGAGATACTCCACGGGGTCGGCCTCGTCGGTGTGCAGCCAGTCGGTGAAGCGGTGCCAGGCGTCGGCCATGAACTCCTGGCTGCCGACGTGGACGTCGGAGATGAGCGCCGCCTGCACGTGACGGTCGGCGGTGTTCGGGCGGTAGGTGCGGGGAACGTCGGGGAAATGGAGGGAGTCGACGAAGGCGATGCCCGCGTCGTCCGAGAGGGTTCCCTCGATGGCGAGGCACTCGTCGAGGAGGATCTCGTCGACCACGGCGGCGATGTCGCGGTCCTTCGTGATCAGACAGGGGAAGGTGCCCGTGGTGTCTTCGAGTTCGATGATCCAGTGACCGTTGGCCGAGGAGCGCACGTCGTTCACGAGACCGATCATCGCCACGTCGCTGCCGCCGGGCATGTCCGCGATGGCCGACGCAGGTCGGTGGTTGACCCGCCCACGGAGTTGGCCCGAGAGCTTCTCGTAGCGGTCCCGAAACACCGAGACGAAGTCGTCGTACTCGCCGGTGCCGGTGCTGCGGCCAGTGATGTCGCCGGTGACGGTTATCTCCGTATCTGACGACGATTCGGCGGTGTGAGTAGACCCCTTTGTTTCAACTGGAGAACCAGTGTCTTGCGTCGCAGACGGGGTCGTGGATGCCGGAGTGGAAACCGAGGGGGCCGTCGGAGAGGCAGCGTCAGTAGGAGACGACTCGTCGTCCTCGGGACTCGTCGTCTCGGCGTCAGATGAGGTGGGGGAGTCGGTCGTGGAGGGAGGAGAGTCGGTCGTGGAGGGAGGAGAGTCGGTCGTGGAGGGAGGAGAGTCGGTCGGCGTGAGAGTGGCATCCGTCGAGGACCCTGTTTCTGTCGCGGTGGTGTCTGTGGTGATGTCGTCCGTCGTAGTGGCGTCCGTCGACGCAGCCGAATCCGCCGACGAGGCGGGGTCGTCGCACGACTGGTCGGCGTCGAGCATCGTACGGACGTGTGCGGTGGTGAGTCGGAGCGCGTCGTCGGGGGCGGTTTCGACAGCAGCGTCGAGGGCCGCCGCCGGGTCTGGAGCACCCGCGAGGAGGGTCACAGCCTCGCGCTCCGCGTTGTACCCGCGGCGAGCGAGTTCGCGAACGATGCGTGCGGGGGTCTCCAGAGGCACAGGGAAGCCAGGATCGGTGACGGCAAAAGGGTGCCGGAAGCGCAGAACCGACGCCGGCACGCGGGGCCAGGGGGTGAGTCCAGAACCTTCAACTCGGCCGACGATCAACGGAAACCGATGAGTGCCGACGACGGTCCTCGACCGCCCGACGATCGCGGCGCTCGAGGAAGTGACGGAGACGACGAGCCGTCAGGACTCCAGCGGATCACGAAAGCGACCGGCGGGCCGTTGCTAGTGGTTCGCGAAGCGGCGATCAGCATCGGCTGTGTCGCCGCCATCGGCCTCCTGCTCTTTGCTATCAGCGGCGTCTGGCCGCCGATGGTGGCCGTCGAGAGCGGGAGCATGGAGCCACACATGCACAAGGGTGACCTGGTGGTTATCACTGACTCCGGCCGGTTCGCACCCGACGCCGCCCACGACGGGACGGGCGTCGTCACGCGAGAGGCCGCTCGTGCGGCCGACTACCAGAAGTTCGGCGGCTACGGATCGGTGATCGTCTACGACGAACCGGGCGATGGGGGTCCGCCCGTCATCCACCGGGCTCATTTCTGGGTCGACAGGGGGGAGAACTGGTACGACCGCGCCGATCCGGATCACATCAGCGCGAGCAGCTGCGGAGAGATGCCGAACTGCCCGGCGCCACACGCGGGGTTCGTGACGAAAGGCGACGCCAACGGACAGTACGACCAAGTGAATGGCATCAGCCGAAGCGGCCCGATCAAACCCGGCTGGATCGTCGGCGTCGCGCGCGTCCGCATCCCGTATCTCGGATGGGTGCGCCTCGGCGTCTCGGGGGTCGTCCTGGACACGACGCCCGAAATCGTTACCGAGCGGAGCGTGGAGACGGCTGAGAGTGTGCGCGTGAGTCACTCCGTCTCCGCTAGAAATTAGTTGTCGAAGCGGGCCTGCACGAACGGTTGGACGTTCTCGATATCGCCCAGACGGGAGTCCGAGAGGAGGACGGCCTCGGTCTCGTCGACGGGAACCGAGAGGCTGATCTCCTTGGTGCGGCCGTACCGACCCTTGCTCACGACGACGGCGTTGACGATGCCGAGCATGTCGAGTTCGGAGATGAGGTCGGTGACGCGACGCTGGGTGAGTACGTCGGCGTCGATCTCCTCACAGAGCCGCTTGTAGATGTTGTACACCTCGCCCGTGTTGATGTTGTGGACGCCGTTTTTCTCGAGGAGGATGATCGCAAAGAGGACGATCTTGGACTGTGTGGGAAGGGTGCGGACGACTTCGACCACTCGATCGAGTTCGATCTTGTCCTGGGCCTGGCGGACGTGGTCCTCCTCGACAGTGTTCGCCTGCCCGCGTTCGGCGAGTTCGCCGGCGGTCCGGAGGAGGTCGAGCGCCCGACGGGCGTCGCCGTGTTCCTGGGCCGCGAACGCGGCACAGAGGGGGATGACATCCTCGGTGAGCGCGCCGCCCTTGAACGCGACATCGGCGCGGTGCTGGAGGATGTCGCGCAACTGGTTGGCGTCGTAGGGCGGGAAGACGATCTCCTCCTCGCCGAGACTCGACTTGACGCGTGGATCGAGGAAGTCGGTGAACTTCAGATCGTTCGAGATGCCTATGATCGAGATACGGGAGTTGTCGAGTTCGGAGTTCATCCGCGAGAGGTTATAGAGCGTGTCGTCGCCCGATTTCTCGACGAGTTTGTCGATTTCGTCGAGCATGATGACGGCGACGCGTTCGTGGTAGTCGACGGCTTCGAAAAAGGAGTTGTAGACTCGGTCGGTCGGCCACCCCGTCATCGGAACCGGTTCCATCTCCTCGTGATCGGATTCCAGTACCTCGATCCGGTCGTCGACATCGTCGATCGACTCGAAGCCGTCGATGTCATCGAACGAATCGACCGGCGGGTCGTCGAGCGTGGTTTCGCCGTCTTCGACGGCCGTTCTGAGCTCGGTGAGTTCGTCGACTCGCTCCTCGATAACGGCCTGGTTCTTCTCGATGAACGTGTTGGCTAGCTGGGCGAGGACACGATACTGCGTGTCAGTCACCTCACAGTTGATGTATTCGACTTCGCAGGGAACGTCGTATTTCTGTGACGTGGATTCGAGCTCCTTGCTGACGTATTTCGCGCTCGCCGTCTTGCCGGTCCCAGTCTTGCCGTAGATGAGGATGTTCGATGGCGTATCGCCCCGGAGCGCCGAGACGAGGATGGTCGCCATCTGGTTGATCTGCTCGTTCCGGTGGGGGAGTTCGCGGG
Organism: Haloplanus sp. XH21; assembly: GCF_023276355.1. Classification (NCBI taxonomy): domain Archaea; kingdom Methanobacteriati; phylum Methanobacteriota; class Halobacteria; order Halobacteriales; family Haloferacaceae; genus Haloplanus; species Haloplanus halobius. The sequence goes on along the minus strand of NZ_JALLPL010000001.1, from coordinate 646,025 downwards.
GGGTATAGGAGGGGCGAAGTACCTCCTTGTTCTCGAAGATGGGCTCCCCGGAGAGGAGGTCATCGAACAGTCCCTGGTTGTCGGTCTCCTCGTCCTCGAGAACGTCGTCGATGTCGACATCGCGAGAGATGTCAGTCGTGCGGTCGCGTGCGGGTGCGTCACGGATATTTCGCTCCTCGCTGGCGTCGGCGTCGGAACGGTCGTCAGGAGGTGAGTCGTTCGGATTCATGGCGTGTGACCCCGCTGTTTCAACTGGAAGACACCGACGGAACGGGGAAATCCGCTCGGTTCGACGATCCGTGAACCCCCCGGTGCGCCCAGATGATCCAGAGGAAACAGAGGGACACGTGGTAGAAAAATGTTCCCCTCGCCGAACGGGACGTGGTAACCGCGACCGATTCGGCAGTGATCTGCCATTACAGGCCGTATTACCGGGTGATAGACAGGAGCAGCCGCTCCGGAACCACGCCGCCGTCGCATCAGTCATCGATGTGACCGGGGAACCCCCCACCCCTTCGTTTCGGGTGGAACGCTGCGAAGGGGTGGGTGGGGGAGAAGCGGCTCTGTAGTAAGGGCAATCTATAAGTCAATAGCAGAATAATTGTTTCCGTACTCCACTAAACGACTTTTTTCTACAGTGGGGGGTAGCTGTATACTAGCCTAGGCTGCCCGTGAATTCGTCCGGCCACCCGTCGCGGATTCCGGTTCCACCCGAAACGAAGGGGTGGGGGGCACCGACCGCCGTCTCTCCTGTGGATTCCGACCGTTGGCTCACCACCCCGTGTCTCCACTGTGCTGCACGTGCCCGCTGTCCCGAACGTACTCGTTGTCCCGAACGATCCGTTTGTGACTCGACTGCCCCCTGCTGTCCGCGTTCATCTACTGACAGGTCGGTTATGGTTGTCTGACGCACAGTTAAGTGAACGGGGCGACCTTTATCCCGCATACGCCCTCTCACGGACGACAAACGGGAGGTGCGGGAGGATAGGATGGGACTGCTCACAGGACTCAGAGACAGCATCACACGCGTTACGGATCGACTGTTCTCGGCCAGCGATCCCAAACGGATCGGGATCTATGGCCCGCCGAACGCCGGCAAGACGACGCTCGCGAATCGGATCGCACGGGACTGGACGGGCGACGCCATCGGCCCGGAGAGCCACGTTCCACACGAGACGCGACGCGCGCGGCGCAAGGAGAACGTCGAAATCGAACGCAACGGGCGCACCGTCACCATCGACATCGTCGACACACCGGGGGTCACGACGAAAGTCGACTACAAGGAATTCCTCGAACACGACATCGAGAAAGAGGACGCAGTTCGTCGGTCCCGCGAAGCCACCGAGGGAGTCGCCGAGGCCATGCACTGGCTCCGGGAGGACGTCGACGGCGTCATCTACGTCCTCGACAGCACGGAGGACCCCTTCACGCAGGTGAACACGATGCTCATCGGGATCATCGAGAGTCAGGACCTCCCGGTGCTCATCTTCGCGAACAAGACCGACCTCGACGATTCGAACGTCAAGCGCATCGGGGACGCGTTCCCCCAGCACGAGACGGTTCCGCTGTCGGCGCTTGAAGGAGACAACATGGACGAAGTGTATGACAAAATCGCGGAGTACTTCGGGTGATGGGTATGCCGGAAGCCACTCCCGACATCGACGGCGTGCAGATCGACCTCATCAGCGGCGCACGGATGGAGGGGCTCGCGAGCATGGAGAAGATCCGCCTCATCCTCGATGGGGTCCGCGACGGCAACATCGTCATCCTCGAGGATGGGCTCTCCCCCGACGAGGAGTCGAAACTGATCGAGGTGACGATGACCGAGATCAGCCCCGACGAGTTCAACGGCATCGAAATCGAGACGTACCCCCGCTCCGAGACCGCGGATCGGAGCTTCCTCGACCGGTTGATGGGACGGGAGTCGACGAAGAAACTCACCGTCATCGGGCCGGCGAACCAGATCCAGACGCTCCACAAGGACGAGAACCTCATCAGCGCGCTCGTCTCGCGCAAATAAATCGATGCCCCACCAGTGCACGAACTGCGAACGGGTGTTCGCCGACGGGTCCAAGGAGATGCTCTCCGGTTGTCCCGACTGCGGCGGGAACAAGTTCCAGTTCAAGCCCGACTCGGCGACCGAGACGCCGACGCTGGGCGAGGACGATTCGTCGACGGCCGACACACCCTCGTCGTCGACGGCCGACACATCCCCCTCGACCTCAGCCTCGACAACCAGTTCATCCCCGACACCCTCGGCGACGGATTCGTCGGCAGCGTCTTCGGCAGCCGACAGCGCCGCGTCGTCCCCGCCTCCCGACTCGACGGACGACGAGGATTTCATCGAGGCGGAGTCGGATCCGAGCGTGTTCGGCGAGGATACCGCACAGGCCGACGCGCGCCGGAGCGTCGTCACCCGTGACGAACTCGACGACGTGGCCGATCCCGCCGACGTGCCGACCGAGGACGGGGCACCTGCTCAATCACCCGCCTCGGCCGACGCGCCCGGGATCGAAGACCTTCGAGAGGAACTCAACGACCAGTTCGAGAGCATCAAAATACTCGAACCGGGGCAGTACGAACTCAACTTGATGGAGCTGTACGACCGACAGGAGTGCATCATCTCACTCCAGGAGGACGGTCATTACGTCATCGAAGTCGCCGACGCTTGGCGCGACGACGGGTGACTGCTGGCAGCAATCGTTCCCGTTCTCGTTCCTCACCACGTTCGACATGGTGGTTCGGACATCCACACCCCTTTGTTTCTACTGCAAATATCCGATATTCCGCCCACAGTACGGACGTAACCTCCTATATCGCCGGATTCGAAACGGTGGATCAACCGTCTCTATGACTCGAGAGAGGACGAACGCGGAGACTGCAATGTTTATGCGGCGGGGCGCCGAGGATGTTGACATGAGCCAGGCGACCAAGATCGTTCTCGGAACTGTCGGTATCTCGGCCGTTCTCGCGGCCGCCCTCGTCATCGGGATCCTTCTCGGCTGATGTTCGAACGCCGATCGCTCTCGGACGATCTGGAGACCGTTCGGTCCCGTCACGCCCCGGATTCGATCGTCCTCGACGTCGAGACCGACTTCGAGACGCTCCCGCCCGCGACCGCGGAGGACCTCGGCCTGCTGGTCGACGCGCTGGACCCCGCGACCTATCCGCCCGAGTGGGTCCCCGACGACGCGCCGACGCTCCTGCATCGGTACGCGGGATCGGATTTTACGATCGGTCTCCCCGGCGACGGGACGGTGACGTGGACGCGTCAGACCGCCCCGCCGACCGTCTTCGTCAAGGCGCGCGCGGAGGGAACGCCCGATCCGTTTCTCGACTTCCTCATCGCGGAGGCCCTCGTCGAGGTCGGTCTCGATATTCCCGAGTCGTTCCTCCCCTTCTTCGGCGAGCAGTACACCGACCTCGACGCGGCGGTGCCGCTCGACCCCGCATCAGTCTTCCAGATCGCGGCCGCGCTCTACGATGGCTGGGTGGGACGCCAAACCAGGCCCATCTTCACGGGCTGGGAGGACGACATCCCGCCTCTCTACGACGCCTGGGACGACGCCGGCGACCGCCTTCGGGGTCGCGTCGAGGAACTCCCCGAAGCCGTCGCACGCGGCGAGACCGACTTCGCGGCGGCGACCGAACTCGCCTGCGCCGCGATCAAACACGGTCTCGACCTCCCGGCGCCCTTCGCCGCCCTCGATACGTCCGCGTACGTCGACTACGGCCCCGAGTACGCCGTTCGCTGGGCGGCGACGACGTTCGAAACGCTGGATGCGGACGAATCTGACTGAGGACGAAGCCGAGTCGGCGTGACCCCTACTCCGTCTCGAACGTCGCGGTGACGTTTCCGTCGACGTCGAGGTCGAGGACCCCGTCGAACAGGTTCCGGAACCGCTCCAGTGTCGCTTCGTCGTGCACCTCTTTCGAGAGATGGAACAGCCCGACGGCGTCGTATTCCTCCAGCAGGTCGAGCAGTCGTTTCGTCGCCTCGTACACCTGTTCCTCGTCGGCGTAGTACGCCATCTCCGTGAGCGAGTCGACGCTCACGCGGCGTTTCCCCTCGTGGGTCTGCAGGAACGTCCGGGTCTTGGCGACGACGCCATCCAGATCGTCGGGGGAGGCGACGTAGTGAACCCGATCCGACGGCCGCCGGGAGTAGCCGCGTTCGACCGAGAGCGTATCTAGGATATCGGCCCGCGACTCGTCGACGTCGTAATGTTCGAGTTTCTGTTCGACCTCGCGTGCGGTGGTGCGGGTCGAGACGACGAGGAAGTTGTCGGTGTCCGTCTTGAGGAAATCGGTATCGATCCGGTCGGTCTCGCCGATGCTCGGGTGAAGCAGGAGAACACCCGTCCCACCGGGTATCGTTTCCGGCGCACCGTCGATGGCGAGCGTGTAATCCATATCCGTCCCTCCGACCGGACGGACTTAAGACTGCGGGTGATCGCGCAACGGCGCGGATCGCTAGAACAACGAGTCGGCCGTTGCGGCGCCAACGACGCTGAACACGGCGCCGACGCTCACGGCTCTGAGCGTCACGCCAACGCGTTCGATCGGAATTATCAGCCCGCCGACGGTCAGCGGTTGCCCACCCAGCTCGGACAGAAACGTCGACGGGGCGCCGAACGTCAGCGCCAGGACGAGCACCGACCCATACGAGACGAGCACGAGCGAGACGAACCGGACGGGCACCCCGCCGACCTCGCTCTCCCGCTCCGGATCCCGGTCGTCGGCCTTGTAGAGCGCGCCGTAGCCGATTCCCATCACGATGACGACCGTCGCGAGCGTCTGGAGCCACGACATGCCGGCGGCCAGCGTCCACACTTCCTCGGTGACCACGAACGGTCCCGCGAGCAGGAATCCGCCGACGACCTGCTGGGCGGTGTCCGCCACCCGGTACCGGCGACTCGTTCCGACCATGGGTGTCGCTCGGTCGCCGTGACAGTAAAGCCGCGGTGTTCGGTTTTGCCGAGTCTCCTGTTCCTGGACGCTCGCCTTGCGACCGAGGCCCCGCCGATCGGGAAACGATTTTTGCCCCACCCGTCGCAGGTACCGTCGTGACTCTCCAGCGCCGGTACGTGCTCGGTGGCCTCTTCGCCGTCCTGACCCTCGGTGCGGCCGCCTTCCTCGCGAACATTCTCGGGACGGTCTTTTTCGCCCTCACCGTTGCCTACCTGCTCGTCCCGCTTCGCGAGGAACTGACTCGTCGCGGGCTCTCACACTGGCGCGCCAGCCTCGCCGTGACGACGGCCGCCCTCCTCGCCGTCGTCGTCCTCTCCTTGCCTCTCGTCGTCGTCGTGGCGCTCCGCCTCGACGCCGTCATCACCTTCCTCGCGGCGCTGCCGACGACGGTCACCGTCGAATACTACGGGTTCGCCACGACTGTAACCCTCGCGGAGGTCCGGGCGATCGCCGTCTCGTTCGGCCGCCAACTCGCCCGGTCGTTCGCCGTCGCAGTCCCCGTACTCGCGCTCAAACTGACCGTGTTCGTGATGGTCGTCTTCGCGTTGCTCACGCGGACGACGGAGACACACCGGGCGATCATCGCCGTCGTGCCGCGGGCCTACCGGGACGTGGTTCACGCGCTGGGGCGCCGGAGCCGGGCGACGCTCTTTGCCATCTACGTGTTGCAGGCGGCGACGGCCGTCGGCACCTTCCTCATCGCGCTCCCGTTTTTCTTCCTCCTGGGCTACCCCTACTACCTCACGCTGGCGGTGCTCGCGGCCGTCCTGCAGTTCATCCCCGTCGTCGGCCCGTCGGTGTTGCTCGCGGTGCTCGTGGTCGTCCACTTGCTCGCGGAGGATCCCGCCCGCGCCGCCATCGTCGCCGTCGTCGGGAGCATCCTCGTGGCGTGGCTACCGGACGTGTTGATCCGCCCCCGCCTCGCGCGGGAAACCGCGGGACTCCCGGGGAGTCTCTACTTCGTCGGCTTCGTCGGCGGGTTGCTGACGATCGGTCCTATCGGCGTCATCGTCGGCCCGCTGGCCGTCGCCCTCGTCGTCGAGGCGGGGAGTCTCCTGTCGGCCGAACTCAACGATGTCCCCATCTCGGAGGAGTGACGCTCAGTCGCTGTCGCCGTCGCCGCTCTCGTCACGCCCCTCCTCGCTCCCCTGCCCGCTTCCCTGTTCGAGCGGTCCCCCCCGCTCTTTCCACTCCGTGAGACTCCCCTCGTAGAAGTCGACCTGCTCGTAGCCGAGATGTTTGAGTACGACGTACGTGTGGCTGATGCGGCGCGCGGTGTTGCAGTAGAGGATGATCCGCTCGTCGGGAGTAATCCCCCGGTCGGTCAGTAGCGACTCCAGTTCGGCGTCGGGTTTCAGCCCTCGCGTCTCCTCGTCGACGAGCTCGCGCCAGTCCAGTTGCACCGCGCCCGGCAGGTGGCCCTCCTCGTACTCCCACTGTTTGCGGGTGTCGACGACCACCGCGTCGGTGTCGAGCGCCGCCCGAACCGTCTCGAATCCCACCAGCGGCGACGCCGCAGGTTCCCGCACCTCGTAGGATGCGGGCTCCACTTCTGGCGTTTCCGTCGTCGTCTCGTAGGACAGACTCCACGCGCTGAAGTCGCCGTCGAGGAGGTGGACATCACGGTGGCCGTACAGCAGCGCCGTCACGAGGAATCGGGCGGCGAACACGCCGTGTTCGTCGTCGTAGGCCACCAGGCAGTCGTCGGTCCCGATGCCCGCCGACGCCATCAGGTCGGTCCATCGTTCCTCACCGGGGAGCATCCCCTCGTCGCCCTTCTGGCTCCGAAACTCGTCGAAGGGCACGTTGACCGCGCCCGGAATATGGCCGATGCCGTCGAACTCCCAGGCGTCGCGGACGTCGACCACCTGCACCTCGCCGCGGTGGGTGGCAAGCCACTCCATCGAGACGACGATATCTTCGGTCATGGTCGGTGTACGTACCCCGTCGGATTTAGGAACGGCGTTTCGACGCGTCGCCGCTGCGCGTCCGTCTCATTCCGTGACAGTATTTGCCGGATGATCGCCCCCGTGGTCCGTTCAGCTACGGTCAGCAGCCACCCCGGACCGTTCAGCCTGGGCAGATGTGGCAATACTTTCCTGATCGGGCGAGGGTTGGCTGTGTCTGCCGCTGGTGTGGGGATTATAGGGGAGGGTGTCGTATCGGCTACTGCTATGTCAGATTCAGCGTACGCAAAAGACGTCCTCGTTTCGGCGGACTGGGTGGAAGACCACCTGGACGACTTCCAGAGCGACGATCCGGACTATCGTCTGGTGGAAGTCGACGTCGACACCGAGGCCTACGACGAGGGTCACGCCCCCGGCGCCATCGGCTTCAACTGGGAGACGGACCTGCAGGACCAGACCACGCGCGACATCCTCTCGAAGGAGGACTTCGAAGCGCTGCTGGGCAGTCACGGCATCACTGAGGACTCCACGGTCGTCCTCTACGGTGACAACTCCAACTGGTTCGCGGCCTACACCTACTGGCAGTTCAAGTACTACGGTCACGACGACGTCCGTCTGATGGACGGCGGCCGCGACTACTGGCTCGAGAACGACTACCCGCTCACCGAGGACGTGCCGGACTTCTCGGTCGTCGACTACGAGGCCTCGGGTCCCCGCGAGAGCATCCGTGCCTACCGCGAGGACGTCGAGAACGCCATCGACCGCGGGCTTCCGCTCGTGGACGTTCGCTCGCCCGAGGAGTTCAGTGGCGAGATCCTCGCCCCGCCGGGCCTGCAGGAGACCGCCCAGCGCGGCGGCCACATCCCCGGCGCGAAGAACATCTCGTGGGCCGCGGTCACCAACGACGACGGCACGTTCAAGAGCCGCGACGAGATCGCGCAGCTCTACGCCGAGGAAGGCATCGACGGCGAGGGCACGACCGTCGCCTACTGCCGCATCGGCGAGCGCTCGTCGGTCGCCTGGTTCGCGCTCCACGAACTCCTCGGCTACGAGGACACCATCAACTACGACGGCTCCTGGACCGAGTGGGGCAACCTCGTGGGCGTCCCGATCGAGAAGGGCGAGGCCGAGTAACGCCGCTCCCGTCGCGAGTCGCGACCCCCCAACCGACCCCTTCTTTTTCAGTCGACACCGCACCGTCCCGTGGCGATGCTTACAAACGATGGGCTGTTCTACCCCACCTATGGACGCCACCACGCTCGTCGACACCGTAACCGACGACCTGGAGACCGAACTGTCCCGACTCGGTTCGTCGAAATGGCTGTACGCCCTGACCGACGGCGAGATGTCGGGCGACGCCGTCCGCACCGCCGCGGCCGCCGACGCCGCCGCCGCGGCCGACCGCTTCGAGTCGTGGGCGGCCGACGCCGACGACCCCGACGCTGAATCCTGTTTCGACCACCTCGCGACCACCGCCCGGAACCGCCACGAGACGCTCGACGCCGACGCCGACGCCGACGCCGCGGACCGGCGCATCTACGGGACGCTCGCGGACTTCGACGACCCCGTCGAACGCGTCGGCGCCGCCCTCGGCCACTCCCTCGTCACCGACCGGACGGCGGGACAGATGGTCGGCTTCTTCGTCGGCGACGCCGACCCCTCCACCGCCAACACGTTCCGGTCGCTCCGTGACGACATCGACGACGCTCACGACCACATCGTCGAGACGCTCGACGCGATCTGTGCGTCCGACGACGACTGGGTGCGGGCCGAGGCGGCCGCCACCGAAGCCATCGAGGCGGCTTACGACGACTACGTCGAAACGCTCGAATCGATGGGCGTCAAACCGAAAAACGTCTGCTGACGCACCTCCACCCGAAGGAAAGGGGTTCGTGAACGGTTCACATGGGAAGCCGCGGCCGTCGTCGCTACACGCCTTCGATGGTTTCGCGGTAGGCGCTGATGGCCTCCATCGCGGCGTCGATATGCTCGCCCGCGTCCGCACCCGTCGCGGATTTGAGTTCGTGGAGCGTGTTGGCGTGACGGGCGAGGCGACCGTGGTCCGCGCCCGACTCCGCCAAGTTCGCCAGGTGCTCGGCCTGCTGTTCGAGTCGGTCGCGTTCGTCGCCGTCGGTCAGATCGGCCGCGGCGCGCAGTTCCTCGCTCGCTCGTTCGAGTTCGTCGATTGCCATACGCGGCGCTACGAGAGTCGGGGATTAAGTTCCTGTCCCTCCGCGCACGGTTTGGGAACGGCCGTCGGGGGGTGCGTGATCCCAACGGATGCCACCCCAAGCGAATCCGTCAAGTGCTCGGAGCGCTCAGCAACCCACGTGAGCGACGCGAACTCCGGTCCCCTTCAGCCGGACCGTCCCGACGCCGACCGCCCCTTCCGGGTCGACGCCCCCTTCGATCCCGCCGGCGATCAACCCGACGCCATCGAGCAACTCGTTGACGGCTACGAGTCCGGGATGGACCGCCAGACGCTACTCGGCGTCACCGGGTCCGGCAAGACGAACACCGTCTCGTGGGTCATCGAGGAACTCCAGCAGCCGACGCTGGTCATCGCCCACAACAAGACCCTCGCGGCACAGCTGTACGAGGAGTTTCGCACCCTCTTTCCCGACAACGCCGTCGAATACTTCGTCTCCTACTACGACTACTACCAGCCCGAGGCGTACGTCGAACAGACGGACACGTTCATCGACAAGGACGCCTCGATCAACGACGAAATCGACCGCCTGCGACATTCCGCCACCCGCTCGCTCCTCACTCGGGACGACGTCATCGTCGTCGCGAGCGTCTCGGCCATCTACGGCCTCGGCGACCCCGCCAACTACGTCGACATGTCCCTTCGCCTCGAACCCGGCCAGGACATCGGTCGCGACGACCTGCTGGCTCGGCTGGTCGACCTCAACTACGACCGCAACGACGTGGACTTCACCCAGGGCACCTTCCGGGTGCGCGGCGACACTGTCGAGGTGTTCCCCATGTACGGCCGCTACGCCGTCCGCGTGGAGTTCTGGGGCGACGAAATTGACCGCCTGACGAAACTCGATCCGCTCGAAGGCGAGGTGAAAAGCCAGGAGCCGGCGGTGCTGATCCACCCCGCGGAACACTACTCCATCCCCGAGGAACGCCTCGAAAACGCCATCGACGAAATCGAGGCGCTGATGGAAGACCGGGTGGCGTACTTCGAGCGCCAGGGCGACCTCGTCGCTGCTCAGCGCATCGAGGAGCGCACCACCTTCGACATCGAGATGTTGCGCGAGACGGGCTACTGCTCCGGCATCGAGAACTACTCGGTCCACCTCTCGGACCGCGACTCCGGCGAGGCACCCTACACCCTGCTCGACTACTTCCCCGATGACTTCCTCACCGTCATCGACGAGTCCCACCAGACGCTCCCCCAGATCAAGGGGCAGTACGAGGGCGATAAATCGCGGAAGGACTCGCTCGTCGAGAACGGCTTCCGTCTCCCCACCGCCTACGACAACCGCCCGCTCACTTTCGAGGAGTTCCAGGAGAAGACGAGCCGTTCGCTCTACGTCAGTGCCACCCCTGGCGATTACGAACGTGACCACTCCGACCAGGTGGTCGAACAGATCGTTCGCCCGACCTACCTGGTCGACCCCGAAATCGAGGTGGCCGACGCCACCGGTCAGGTCGACGACCTCATGGATCGCATCGACGAACGCATCCAACGCGACGAGCGCGTCCTCGTCACGACGCTCACCAAGCGCATGGCCGAGGACCTCACCGAGTATCTCTCGGAGGCTGGCGTCGCGGTGGAGTATATGCACGACGAGACCGACACCCTGGAGCGTCACGAACTCATCCGCGGCCTGCGTCTCGGCGAGTTCGACGTCCTCGTCGGCATCAATCTCCTCCGCGAGGGGCTGGACATCCCCGAGGTGTCGCTGGTCGCCATCCTCGACGCCGACCAGGAAGGGTTCCTTCGATCCGAGACGACGCTCGTCCAGACGATGGGACGCGCGGCGCGAAACGTCAACGGCGAGGTGGTGCTGTACGCCGATGAGGTGACCGACTCGATGCAGGCGGCCATCGACGAGACCCGCCGTCGCCGACAGATTCAGCGGGCGTTCAACGAGGAACACGGCCACGAGCCGACGACCATCGAGAAGGCCGTCGGCGAGACGAACCTTCCCGGGAGCGAGACGGACACCTCCAGTGTCACCGGTGACGCACCCGACAGCGACGACGAGGCCCGCGCCCGCATCGAGGCGCTCGAAGAGCGCATGCAGACCGCCGCCGACAACCTGGAGTTCGAACTCGCAGCGGACATCCGCGACCGCATCCGCGAACTCCGGGAGGAGTTCGACTTCGACACCGCCGACGAAGGCGTCGAACCCGAACTCGACTCCGAGTTCTGAGCGGCCGCTATCCTTATCCCCGAACCGCCCCCAGTTCGCCCCATGAACCGTGGCTCCATCGACGTGGAAGACCTGCTGAAGCTCGTGCTCATCCTGGTCGTCGTTTGGCTCGCGCTCAGCGTCGTCGAACAGGCGTTCGACATCGTCTTCGGCCTGTTCGGCTTCCTCCAGCCACTCATCGGCCTGCTTATCGCCATCGTCATCATCCTCTGGCTGCTCGACAGAATCTAGCGTGTACAGCCTCAACGTCCCTGTTCCCCCGGCCGTCGAACGCCTCGCGGCCGAGCTCCACCCGCAACTCGTTCCGTTCGACCGGATCCGGGACCGCCACACCCTCGTCTGCAAGCGGTTCGAGGCCGAGGAACACGAGTACGACCACCTCCGCGAGCGCCTCCGGCGTGCGCTCTCGCCCACGCCCGCGTTCGAGGCACGGATCACCGACATCGGCGCCTTCGAGGCTCCCGTCCACGGCCCCGGCCCCGTCGCCTATCTCGCCGTCGAGAGCCCCGGTCTCTACCCTCAACATTTATAATAAACTATCGTAATACGTGAGGTAGAGTCACATGACTAGTGCAAATCGGCGGCAGTTCGTCAAGGCAGCAGGCGCAGCATCGGTTGTCGGATTGACTGGTTGTCTCAGCGGGGGCGGAGACGGCAGCGGCGGTAGTAGCGGTAGCGGTGACGTCAGCATGACGATCGCCAGCAACTTCGTGGAGGACCACGTCCTGGTCCAGTCCGCACAGAAGTTCAAAGAGGACATCGAAAGCGAGACCGACGGCCGGTTCTCGGTGGAGATTTCGCCTGGCGGCGCGTACGGGTCGGCGTCCGAGATCACGGAACTGACACGCGACGGCGGCGTCGACGGCTCCGTGCAGGGAACGGCGCCGTTCGACCAGTACACGCCCGGCTACTTCTTCTTCCAGAACCCCTTCGTTCCGAAGGACTACGACCACATCCTTCGCATCATGGACCACGACCTCTTCCAGCCCGCATACGAGAAACTGCGGTCGGAAGGAAACCAGCGACAGGTCGGGAACGTCATCTACCGCGGGACGCGCCAGACCGTCACCAAGGAGGGCTGGGGTCCGATTCGGAGCGTCGACGATCTGGAGGGGCTGCAGCCGCGGATCACGCCGTGGGAGACGTGGCAGCGCACCTGGCGAGCGACTGGCGTCGACCCCGTCGCAATCGACTGGCCAGAAGTGTACACCGCACTGGAGACGGGCACCGCCGACGCCGCCGAAGCGCCGCCCGAGTCGCTCCGCTCGGCGTCAATCTACGAGGTCGTCGACTACCTGAGCCAGACGGACAACCTCACGACCGTCGGGAGCATGTTCGTCAGAGAGGAGTTCTATCAGGGCCTCGACGAGACCTATCAGGACCTCGTCGACGAGCTGGCGCTCAGCGCCTCGGAATACGGCACCGAAATGGCGATGGAAGAGGAACAGACCCACTACGACTTCTTCGAGGAGCAGGGTATCGAAATCGTGCCCCGCGAAGAGATCGATCGGGGGTCGATAGTCGACGCCGCCGCGTCCGCCATCGAGGAGCTGTTCGCGGAGCGGTGGGAGTCCGACTACGAGACGATCCAGTCGATCTAGTCACTCGATGTCGTCGGACAACACAAGTATCGACGATTCGTTGTCGGTACGACAAGACGGACTACTCGACACCGTCCCGCTGTACGT